>JBBKWP010000452.1:0-29313 GCA_037968995.1 Candidatus Xenobia bacterium | reverse complement strand
CCGGCCAAACCCAGTAAGGTTGGCGCCAAATCGATGTGGCTAGTAATCTGCTCGACCTGCTTCACGGTATCTTCAGGATTGATCAGTGGACTCGAAATGACCATGGGAACTCGAGTGGACTCTTCATAGGCGGTGAAGAATTTCTGGATCATCTGGTTGTGGGCCATAACGTTGCTGCCGTGATCAGAGGTGAAAATGACGATCGTGTTGTCGGCTAACCCAGCCTTGTCAAAGGCCTGCATTATGAAATCGATCTCAATGTTCACCAGGTACTGAAGATAGAGGTAAAACTGACCCGTGGCCCGAGTCCATCCCATCTGCAGTTCCGTGGAGAGTGCCTGGGTGGGGTACGGGGTCAGCACAGACTGGAATTGGGCGAAACCGCTGGCCAGTGCCATCTGCATTTTCCAGGCAGCGTCGAGATGACAGTCGGGTTTCGCGCTGAGGTCCTCATTCCAGGTCTCGGGCAGATCGAAGGTGTTCTGCGGAAAGCCGTCGGGATTCAGTTCGACGGCCGGACGCTCGTCGTCGCTGTTGCTGATATCTCCCAGGGATGGGATCGGTTGCGGGGTATCTGGTCCCGTCAATGGCGAGGTCACTCCTGCCTCTGCGGGCAAGTAAAACGGAGCCGGGTAGGCGCCGGTGTCGTGCGGGTTGGCGAACGAAGCCACTGCAAACCAAGGCTTGTTCGTATCGTCGCCACCCTTTTCGGCGAAGAAATTGCTAATGATGTCCGTAAAACCGGGGTCACGGTAAGCCCCTAACCCAGGTATACTGCTGTCGGGGTCGGGTCCTGAAGATTCATAACTGGAAAAGCCCCAACGCTCCAGGTCATAAGGCGGCTGAGAGGTGTTGGAGACGTGCCACTTCCCGAAGTAGTGGGTTTCGTAACCCCCGGCCCGAAACCAATCGCCCACGGTTGGCACCCCGTCGGGATCGAGAAAGTAGATGTCGTCAGGGACTTTGAAGGTTCCATTGACTTGAGTCACACCATGGAGAGATGGATACTGCCCAGTGAGAAATGTCGTGCGACTTGGTGCGCAGGCGGCCGCCGCGATATAGTGGTTGCGCAATACAACACTGTTTTTACGCAATCGCATGAAGCCGGACATCATCTGGGTGTAGGCATTGGTGGGTGAAAGCTCGGACTCGAAACGGAGAATCTCTTTGAGGTCCTGAATTTCGCCCTCGTTGGGCCCATAAGCGATGGGAGGTTGTCGCATCTCATCGACAAGGACGAGTAGGATATTGGGCTGAGCTCGACCGGGGAGATTCGGTCCGGTGATAGGATTGTCGTCAACGTTATTGTCGCATCCCGTCGCAGCCATTGCGGCAGCGACCCCCGCGGTCTTTAGAAAATCTCTTCTTGTTACCATAGATCGCGATTTAGACTTGAACTCTTCCCAATCCTCCTGTTTCGAGTCAAGGCCCACACTGGTCTAGAAGCACAACCATCTCTAGATGCTATTCTAGGCACAACATCTCAACGTCCGTTTCCACATCGAGGTCCGAGCCCGAGCGTTTTATGTAAAAGTCCTGCAAATCCCAAGCCGCCCTACCGATCATGGCGGCGTTGTCGGTGCAGTAGATGGGTGAGGGGAAAGCGACCTTGAGCCCATGCTTGTGAGCGCGCTCGGTGACCACCTCTCGCAAACGAGAGTTGCAAGCTACCCCCCCGACCACAGTTACGTTCTCGACCTGCTTTTGACGGGCGGCCCTCACCAACTTGGTGGCCAAAACGTCGACCACCGCTTCCTGAAATGACGCCAACAGGTCCGGCAGACGCTCGAGATCTGGGGAACTCTTTTCCCAGTGCCGCCGAACCGAAGTCTTGAGACCCGAGAAAGAAAACTCGAATCCTTTGTCTTTCATTGGGCGAGGGAAATCGTAAGCGTCACGGCGTCCACTTTTTTTCGCCATCTCATCGATCACCGGCCCCCCTGGGTATGGCAATCCCACCATCTTCGCGACCTTATCGAAGGCTTCTCCGGCGGCATCGTCGCGAGTCTCCCCTAGAATGAAGTGGTGGCCCTCAACGGGCACCCACACAAGTTGCGTGTGCCCCCCTGAGCAGATGAGACTCACGAAGGGACAGGGAACTTCGTGCTCGAGGCGGATGCTGTAGAGATGACCCTCCATGTGATTCACCCCGAGCACCGGGATCTTCAAAAGACTACTCAATGTCTTGGCCACCGCCACGCCAACCAGAAGAGAACCAGCAAGACCCGGACCTTTGGTGACGGCTATGGCATCAATATCGCGGAGGGTCACCCCCGCTTCTTTTAGGGTCTCCTCAAGCAACGGGTGAATAACTTCCAAATGACGTCGACTGGCCAGTTCAGGAACCACCCCACCATACGGTCGATGGAGTTCAATCTGACTCGAAAGCGTCAAGCTCAAAGGCCGTCCATCCCGTAAAACGCAGATGGATGTGTCGTCACAGGAGCTTTCAATAGCAAGCCAGGTCTTCATTATGAAAATTTCGCCTCCCATTCTCCCCTCAAGTCTTGAGCATCCTTTTGATAGGTAGCCAACTGCTCTTTGTAGCCGTCTTGCAAGGAAGCGGACCACATGATTCTAGCATCCTGTCCATCTCGGTAATACTTTTTTCGGCGGCCCGACGTTGTGAAACCGTAGTGACGGTACAGGTTCAGGGCCGGCGTGTTTTCCCACTTCACTTCAAGGGTCATCCAGTTCAGCGCCAACTGTTGGCTGAACGCGAGATGAGTGCCCAAAAGACGCCGGGCTAAGCCTTGGCGCTGAAATACCGGAGCGACTGCTATAGACAACAGCTGGACTTCGTCTTGGATCCAGTTCATGCTGACCACCGCCGCCAAGGGACCCGCCTTTAGTCCGCCGCGGGGCGTGAGCGCCGCGCAAACGTTGGAGTCCACCACGGTATAGAGGCAGTCTCGACGAAGAAATTCCCGCTCGAACGCTTCCGACTCCCAGGTGTAACCGTAGGCTTGGATTTCAAGTTCGCGAAGCGCCACAATATCACGATTCTCGGCGACTCGAGCTTTCATGAAGGAGACCCGTCGCCGGAGGCGGCAGAGGCGCCGGCCTGCGACACTTGGATGTCGGCCCGCCGACAATAGACCGGCCAAAGGTCTTCGCCTGACACCCGTCGACCGCCAAAACTCGGATGACTACTCAGATAAGCAATCAGACGCCCACGGGGGGCGCTCTCGCTAGTTCCTTGGAGACGAGGTCCAAGCCAATCGGCACCCAAAATCTGAGGATACGCGGCGAAACCTCCTCCAATCGCCGCCTGGAAGGGACCCAGACTCTTCAGTTGATTGGAGAACTCGGTCGGGTCGTAGACTCCGGTGGGCAAAAGCGCTGTGAGGGGCGCTTCCCCAGCCTTCTCCCGAGAGAAGACTGCCCCATACAGTTCTCCCCGTCGAGCGTCGAGCGCGACAGCCACCCGTCCAGCGCCGAACGTCCCTAGGCTCTGATGGGCTAAGAGTTCTAAGGTATCCCAGGCAATGACGGGGCATTCAGCAACCAGAGCCAAGGTTTTAACAATGGCCACTCCCAGTCGGACCCCAGTGAAAGAACCGGGCCCCTCTGTTAACCCAATCCCAACCAAGTCTGTCGCCGATATACCGGCCTGCCCGAGAACCGATTCGATGGCGGCGGGGGCGTCTCGCAAAGCTCGACGGGCCGTGAACCCGGAGGCCTCAAGGCACGGGCCCTTGGGGCTCCAAAGACCGACACTGTAGGTCTCACCAGTGCAATCCAGACCAAGAAAAAATGTCTTCATGATGTCTGCTCTTCGAAAAAAAGTCTTTCTCGGACTCGGTCCACAGCTTCTCCGCTACCTGAGACCGTCACTGAGCGTTGTTCATCGATGCCTGTATCGGACAGACTCCAAGTCAGGTGAATGCGATCCGACGGCAGAGCGTCGGGAAAACGACCAGCCCACTCGATCACCAAGAGTCCCTGGCGCATCTCTTCGATCATCTCTTCCCAACCCAGGTCCCCAAGTTCGCGGGAGGACCCGAGCCTATAAAAATCTCCGTGCAAGACCTCTAGACGCCCGCCCCGGTATCGCTGAAATAGAGAGTAAGTGGGACTGTTAGCCAATCTGGCACAGCCCAAGGCCCGCGTCAAAGCACGAGTAAAGCTGGTCTTACCGCTGCCGAGATCTCCGTCGAGCGCTAAGAACTCCCCTCCTCGACAGCACTCAGCGACCAATTGGGCTAATGCCTCGGTCGCTTCAAGATCATCGAGTTGAAGTTGGTTGTGAGAAATCCTTACCATCACCCTGTCATCGCTTCCTAAGAGGCCTTTCCGTGCTGTGGCATTGGGACCTTTTCCGTTCAAAGTGGTCGCCCCGAACGAAGGTTGTCGACCTTGGGACGCCAAAGACTCCTCCTCGAGGGGGACGGAATGGAGTCAAGCATGGATCGTTTCCAAGATTCAGCGAAGAAGGGTTTCGACTTTCTCAAAAGTCGAGCTCAAGAGACCGTCGCTGTTCAGAAACTCAATTCGAATATTCGCGAACTTGAAGACCGTCGGGATCAATGCCTGCTCGACCTTGGGCATAGAGTCCTGGCGATGTTCGATCAGCCGGAGTTTGATAAGGAGGCCCTGCGAGACCGAGTGATGGAGGTCCAACGCCTCAACTCGGAACTAGAGGGCGCCACCGCGGAATACCAGTCGGTCAAGACTCAGCTCAAGTCCTCGGTGGAGGAGATTCTCCCAACGACAGGACGAGGGTCGCGGTCGGGGCCGGAACCTCCCGAATACGAAGCAACTTCGTGACCCGACCGTCCCCCGTTGTCGTCCTCGTGGAAACCGCGGGACCTGCCAATCTAGGAGCGGTCGCCCGATGCGCCGCCGCTTACGGGATCGACGACCTGCGACTGGTGAAGCCGCAATGCGAAGTGGACGAAATGAGCCTTATGTGGGCCTGTTACGGTCGACGAGTGCTTGACGAACTCAAAACCTACGAAACCCTGGAAGCAGCCCTCGAAGGGACGGGAATGGCCGTCGCGTTCACTCGACGAGAAGGCAAAAGACGGCACCGACACCACACCCTGGCTCAGTTCTGTCAGGAGGTGCTACCAGACTACGAGAGCAGCCTGCCGCTCGCCTTGGTTTTCGGAAACGAAGAGAGCGGGTTGGCCAACCATCACTTAGCCGCCTGCCATCGCTTCGCGGAGATCCCAGTGATCTCAGACATTGGCAGCCTGAATCTCTCGCACGCGGTCGCCGTGGGCCTCTACGAGATCGTAGGTCGGGAGACTTTCACCCAACCGCCAGAGCCCAGTTCTGCCCTGGAAGAGCCAGTGGACGCCTTACTTCTTCAACAACTCCTCGAACGGACCACCCAAACCTTACAGCAAGCCGGCTACCCACACCATCACGGAGTGCTGGAAGAGGAGGTCACTAAACTCAAAGACATCGTGCTGCGAAGCAAACTCCAATATTGGGAGGCCGGTTTGTTACTGGGAATGATGAAGCAGATTATCTATCGTCTCAAACACGGCGAGTAACACTTTCCCAGGTCGTTAAGCGGAGCCCATCAGATCGTGAATCAAGCGCCGCTGAACTTCAGCTTCTTCCGGCTCTCCCGCTGCTTCTAAGAAGCGAACCAACTGACGCAACGGGCCCACGATCTCGAGATTGCGCTGGCCTAAAGCGCTGCCATAAATTTCGATGGATCGGCGAACCAAAGCCTGGGCCTTGAGGTACTGTTTCTGATCAGCGTACACGTCCGCCATCTCTCGCAGAGCCGATGCCACCTCGGGATGGTCTTCCCCGTAGCGGCGCGAGCGCCATTCGAGGACGTTCTTGAGAAGCGGTTCGGCTTCAGCCGATTTACCACTGCTGCGATACAGTCGGGCCAACGCCAAATAGGACTCGGTCAACTCCGCGCTGTCCCCACCAGACGACTCTCTTCTGATCTGTTGCGCTTTCTTCAAGAGTGCCTCAGCGGCTAGAAAATTCCGTTGGTCGTGATAAACCAGCGCCAAGGTATGAAGTGCACTGGCGACCTTCGGATCGGAGTCTCCGTAGACGGCAGTCTGCAGTTCCACGGCACGCTTAAGATAGGTCTCGGCGAGTTCGGAGCTCCCTTGAGAGCGAGACAGTTGGCCTAAGCCCATCAGGGTTTCGGCCAGGATCGGATGTTCCACGCCGTAACGTCCTTCAAGGGCTACAAGATTTCTTTGATGATACTGCTCGGCTAACGTCAGACGACCTTGTTGCGAGAAGAGCAAAGCCAGACTGGTCACCGCCTGGAACACCTGCGGGTGCGCTCCACCAAAAAAGCCTTCCCACCGCTCTAGCGCCTGTTCAAAGTACGACTCTGCCTTCTCCAGACGCCGCTCCACGACGGCGATTTCACCCAAAAGATGGAGGTTAGAAGCCACCTCGGGGTGCGCCTCACCAAGAAGATCGCGCCGCAAGTGGAGCGCTTCGTGGGCAAACTCATTGGCCTTCACGCAATTGCCCTGATCGAGCTCCAGCATGGCTAGCAGAGTGAAGATCCGTGCCCTGCCCAAGACCGAGGTGGCTTTGCCTTCAGCTCCTTGACTTAAACCGCCAGTGCGGGCCTCCAAAGCTCGCTCGGCAAGCGCGGAGGCGGTGATCGTTCGGCCGTCGGAGCGATGAATGCCAGCCAGCGTTTCCAGAGCCTGTGCAACACCTTCGGTCTGCGGGCCCAGCAGACGACTGCGTATCTCCAACGTCTGTTTAGAATATTCCTCGGCCGACGTCAGTTTTCCGCGACCCAGTTCCAGACGGGCCAACTCCTCGAGAACATCTGCCATCATCAGCTCTTTTTGACTGTGCCCGTTGAGAGCTTCCGAATGCAAGAGAGTATGAAGATGAGAATAAGCCTGCTCATACTCGTCGAGCTGCCGAAGTGATGAGGCCAAGGAGAGCCGATAAGGGAAACGTTCCACCGACTGAGCGCCGTGATACTCGCTGGCGATCTGGTCGGCCTTTCCGAAAAGTCTCCGCGCAGCAGCGAGATTCCCCGTCAACAGACTATGGTCGCCGGAAAGTCGATACGCTCGGGCTACCGACGGATGGTGTTCTCCGAGTTTGTCAATCCGGATCTCGATGACCCGCTCTAAAGGAAGCAGAACTTCATCCCAAGCTCCACTGAACAGATAGATCTCTACCGTCTTTTCCAGCAGCGCCGCAACTTCCAGATGACTCGTCCCGAGGACCGCTTCCACTGACTCCACGGCTTTCCCCAAGAGCGGTTGCGCTTGCGACCACTGCTGCTTATGTTCGTAGAGTCCCGCCAGCGACGCCCAAGCCCTTGCGGTACGCACATCCTTAGTACCGAAGTGAGCTTCCAGAAGGTCGAGAGCTTGCCGGTAGTAAGTCTCGGCGGAAGCAAAGTCTTCTTGGGCGATAGCGGTTTCGCCCAGTGCGAAAAGAGTCTCGGCGACATCAGGATGTTGGCCCCCAAGGGAGGCCTTCTGCTGCTCGAGAGCCCGATCAAGGTAGGAGACGGCCTGTTCTAGCTTCCCTTCTCCAAGGTAGATCTGCCCGAGAGCACGCACACTGCGGGCCACCTCCGGATGGGAGCGACCGAGCTCGGCCGCACGAGTTGCCAGCACCCGCTGGTGAAGCTCATCGGCGGCTCTGTATAGACCCTGAACGCGATAAAGTTCCGCTAAATCAAAGAGGATTTCGGAGACAGCTGATTCGTCAAGATCCAACATCTCGGTAACTTTGAGTCGACGTTTAGCGAGCTCTTCGGCTTCGGTAAAGCGGAGATGATCTGTGAGGAGCTTCCCTAACGACCGAAGCGCGGTCAGCTGCTCAGCGAGACACCGTTGCCGAAGACCATCATCGGCTGCTTGGGCCACAGCTTCATCCCACGCCTCGATGGTGTCTTTCCAGGCAGTCTCAGATCCTTTGATATCTCCGCGCGCCTCATAGCTGCGAGCCAAAATGTCCGAAAGTTGTGCGACTTGTTCGGGACGTTCGGCTTCTCTACATCGATCGAGATTGTCGAGTAGAAGAGCTTCTGCCCTTTCTTCATGTCCTTGATCGCGATGTGCGTCGATCAACGCAACATAAGGCCCGAAGAGATCTGTGGGCGAAAAGAGCGACTCTTCCTGAAAAGCTAAAGCGATCTCCAGACGCTCCTCAGCGGTGTCAAGTTCGTTGAGCCCCGTCGCGCTGATCCCGAGATTGCGATAAACTCGAGCCATGCGGGGATCGCCGAAGCCATATCGCTGCTCTTGCAACGCCAAGACTTTCACTAAACGATCGTCGGCCTCTTGGAACTGACCTTTGGCCAAGTAGAGTTCTCCCAAGGTGAGCACGACGTCTTCGGTCTCTTGGTCCCAGTCCCCGATGGATTCTTCAAACAACAACTCCGCCCGTTGAAAGAGTTCCAGTGCCTCCTCGCGCCGTTCCGTCAAAAGGTTGGCTTTACCCGCGGCCACAAGCATAGAGCGCCCCACAGGTTCGGCGTGAACCGAGGAAAGCTTAAGGGCTCTCGCCAGAGAATCATAGGCTTCCACCGGCCGACCTAGCTCCAAAGACAATTTACCTTGAAGGTGGCATACTTCGATCCAACGACGGTCGTGGTCTTCGAGTAGCGCTCGGCAGATCTCCAATGTGCGTTGCAAAACCGCCTCGGTCGGAGACAGCTTCTGTTTCTTAAAATAGACGTAGGCCAAGTTCAACAAGATCTCAGCCACCTCCCAAGTCTCCTGTCCATCCTGTGTTTCACTGATGTTGAGCGCCCGGGTGAGACATTTCTCCGCGGCCACGAGATCGTTCTCTCGGCGGTGAAGCTGAGCTTGGAGCCGAAGAACCTCTCCCACCTGAGAACTGTCCATTCCGACAAATTCCTCGCGAAGCGTCAGGGCCTCTTTGAGATCCGCTTGAGCCGAACCGCTTCCGTTGGCCAGTCCGGTGAGGTCCATACGAGCGCATGCCACCAGCATGGATGCCCACAAAATTGCTTCCTCGCGCCCCGGACTGGTGTCGGCGACCGCCGCAATCAACTCCCGGAACTCCAACAGAAGCTCAGCTCGTTCATTCCGTGTCGACGACTCGGGCGACTCGAAAATCTTCTCGAGCCATCCGGTGTATAGGCGCAGCAACGTGAGGTCGTGGTCTTGACCCAACCGAAAAGGCAAACCATCGAGAAAATAGGCCATAGCTTCGGTATCCATGCCGGAATCGAGATGGACCTGCAGAAATGACTCCAGCCACTCGGTAGGCAAAAGCTCGCCAATCTCGGTGTAGTTAATCTCGAGGCGCTTCCAAAGGGCCAAGGAGGCATCGAGGCGACCGTCGACCCTGGCCAGTTCCGCCAGACTGGCCAGCACCTCGCAGCGCTGTGAAAAGCTGACCGCTTCCCCGAGTTCGTCGACGATCGCCAGGGCCGCCCGTAAAGCGGATTCGGCCGCTTGAAGATCGCCATCCCTGAAATGCAAACGGCCTAGCCCTAGATATAGCGGAACCAAATCTCGGTGCCGCGATCCAAGATGGGTCTTGAGGTCTCCCACGGCCTCTCGATAGGCTCCCAACGCCGTTTCTGGATGTCCTTCTCGTTCCGCCAACCTAGCGAAAGATCCCAGCATCCGGGCTCGGCCCAGGCTTTCTGCGTCACCGGACTCTTCGGTCAACTTGAGAGCAAAATCGAGGTGCGCCAGCGCTTGCTCGTGAAGCTCCATCGCTTCTTCGAGAGACGCCGCCAGAGCTAAAACATCGGCCAAAGCCGCAGCCGACTGATATGCTCCCCCGCGCATCCGGTTCCCATGGGCGACCAACCGCTCCAGGGCCGCCGACGGCGCTAGTCGGTCGATCTCGAATCTTAGGCGACCCAACTCCCAACCCCAGCGCTCGCGAAGTTCGTGAGGAGCCATGTTCTGGGCCCACTCTAAGTCCACGCTTAATCGATCGAGGTCCGCGTAAGCTCGAGTCACCGATTCTTCATCGACAAGCTTATTGTTTTGAGCAAAAAGCGCCAATTGTAAAGCTAAAATATCAGCGCGTTGCCAATCCGAGGACATTTGATCACTGTGCAGATACCGCTCTAACCACTCCAGCGTCTCGGAGGTTTGCTGGTACTGTTCAAGCATAAAATGCGCCTTCGCTTCCAGGAGCTTGGCTGAGATCTGAGTCCCTATACGCTCTAGAGAAAAGGAGCGAATCGCCTCCAGTTCCATCAGCAAGGCCAGAACACTTTGAGGCTGACCACGATAGAGGAAAAGACGTCCCAGCAGAATCTGGTCCCCGATAAACTCTCTAGCCTCTTCTCGGTGTTCCAAAGTGGTCGCTTGGCGTCGTAGAAACCCGATCGCTTGGTCTGGATGCTCATTGAGCAGCAGCCGTGCTTTCTGGCCCAAGCAGAACGCCAAACTGGGCGCAGCGATCTCTTTTCGCAGCAAGGCGAGTTCCGTAGCCTCATCGAGATAATCCGAAAGCAAAATTCGATGGTCGGCCTCATCACCCAAGAGAAGACGAATTCCGCGCAACAGATCGTCGAGTTTTTCCTCGGGCCGAAGCTCACTGAATCGCTCGTAAAAGCTCAGCAAGCGGAAAAGATGCTCGCGCGCCTTTTCGAATTTCCCCAATCGTCGATACGCTTCCACCAGCGATCTCAGGATCTCCCGAATAGCGCTGTCTTGGGCAGCGAGATGGAGTTGCGCCAACTCCAAGGCCTGCTCCAGAGTCAACGCGGCCTCCTCGAGACGACCGCGCCCGAGTTGAAGCTCCCCCAGTCGCTGGAGAGAAGGCAACATAGTGATGCTCTTGTTCCCCTGCAGGCGACTCCTCAAGGCTAGACTTTGTTTCGTCGCCTCTTCTCCAGTCTCCCAAGCCCCTTGCCGGACGGCCGCCCGGGCCTTGTCTTCCAGTAGTTCGGCGACTCCTAAGTCGTACTCTCCGTTCGCCTCCACCGCCCAAACGATCGCCTCGGTCAGAGCCTGTACCGGGTCAAGCTTGACAGTGAACTCTCCATCACCGGTTTTGGCGACAACTTGTGCCATCAAGGCGTAAAACCTTGATATCAGTAGCGTCTCTTCCACTTCCTGAGGCTTGCGCGACATCAATTCCTCGGAGACCTCACTGAGAAGTTCGTCATCGTCGGCGCACGAAGCGTAAACGACGGCAGCGTAAAGCTCTCGGATCGAGGTCAGATGAGCAGCCCCGCGGTCTCCGAAGCGCTGGTCTAAAGCGTCTCTGGCTGAGTCCATCTGTCGAGTTAGAGCCAGGACCTGAAGGCGGAGCAGGAAATCACGATCGAAAATCTCCCGGCCGTACTCCGTCTCGGTGATAGCTATTCCTTCGGCCTCGAGCATCTCTTGGGCTTTGGAAAATTGCTCCTGCCCAAGATACACGTTAGCCAAGCCCAAGCGTCCGACCACGTGGTCGGGACTCAGCGGAGGAGAGGAGCGAACCAAGGATCGAAAGGCCTGTTCAGCGCGCTCCCATCGCCTTTGACGGACATAGGCTTCCGCGAGTCTACGGACCAAAGTCAAACGGAGTTGACGCTCCTGGCCGGGTCCATCGACGTGCCCCCCGTGACGCCGCAGCGATTCCAAGGCGCGTTCCCAGTTCGTTACCGCTTCGGGCAAGAGCCTACGTCGCTCCTGAATCTCCCCCAATTCTACCAAGACATTGACCGATTCCGGATCACTCGGATCGAGGGCTTCACTCCGGGCCGCAATTGCACGGTCGTAAAATCCCTCGGCGGCGACACGCTGCTCGATCGCGCTTGCGTAGTCAGCAATTCGGGTCAACAGTGGACCGTCTTGGTCGACGTCCGAGTCGGCGAGTTCACTGATCGGTTCAAAGTACTGCGACGGGTCCACGTCCCCGTCGGCCAATGCCAGTTCCGCCAGAACCACGTAGGCTTCCAACCGCGCAGCTTTATCGGCGGCGCTCGATTCGGACAGCCTTTTGGCTTCGGTCTTGGCGCCTTCAAAATCTCCGAGTCCACGCAAAACCCGAACCCGAGCCAACTCGAAGCGACTCGACAGTTCGGACGGCACGGCCGCCGGATCCACCGAGAGTAAGACCGAGAGAGCAGTCTGCCACTGACCCTGCAGGTACAACATCTCGACATACTCGAGTTGGTACAAGGGCTTTTCCGCGACGGCGATGTCTTCGGCGCGCTCGGCGGCCGAGAGAGCGTCATCGTGGCGCTTCAAGGAAGCTAAAACTTTGGCCAAGAAAAGCCACGATCCCGCCAAGGCCTGGTGATCGCTCCCCAGCACCGCCTCACTCACTGAAAGCGCTTCGCGCCCTCGTCGTTCCGCCAGTTCTAGCTGAGAGCTAACGAAGTGGGAGCGGGCCAGTTCCCCCAAAAGACCAGCGGACTCGACGCTCTCCACACCTTTGTCTTGCTGGGTCAGAGCTAAAGCCCGCTCAAGAGCGGTTCGAGCGCTGTCCTCCTCAGCCAGGTTCTGATGCAGTTGCGCCAAGCTAATGAGGCTCTTTGTCAGAAAAGCCAGATGGTCAACGCCGGCTTGGTTCCAGAGTTCGACTAACTCTATGGCGATTGGCACGGCTGCTCGCGGGTCGTTCGTCTGATGCGAAACCTGAACCATCCGAGCTTCCAAAACACCGGCGCGAAGTTGGGGCGGAAGGTCGGCAAAGGTATCGACTTGTTCTCTTGCAGTCTGAAGAAAGTCTTCAGCCTCGGAAAATCGATCGCACTTCTGATAGACCTCAACGAGGGCGAGTCGGCTCTGCAAGAGACGTACGTCATCTTCTGCGAAGGATTTGGCCTCTGACAGGGCACTTTTGAGAAGTTCCTCAGCCTTGACAAAAGAGCCCTTCGCGAGTTGACCCTCGCCTGCTGCGAAAAATGTGTCCCAGAGGAGCATAGTCGCATCTTCCTCAAGGAAGAACCCATGCCTTCCCTTCTAGAGCGGCATGGTTAGGTTTTGGTTCCTCGGAGCCGAATGATCGTCTGTTCGAACCGAACAATCTTCCGTTGGGCGTTGCTCAATTCGGCTTCCAATTCGGCCACCCTAGACCCTTGTCCGTCATCGGAGGCGCCGGTTGACTCAAGACGCGACTGCAATTTGGCCATTTCTTCTTCGAGCAGCGCGATCTGCTTGTCTTTGCTATGAACCGCCGCCTCGACCTTCCCTCGCGACTCGTCGCGCCCTTCGGCTTGGCTGAGCCGAGCGCGCAAAGTGACCAGTTCTGTAGTCAGGCGGTCGTTCTCGTCTCTCACTTCGCTGCCGAGGCGGTCGGAGGAAGATTTGGTAGGGCTAAGACGTTCGGATTGTGCGCGCGCTTCTTGCTCCTCAACCAAAGCATCAGCGATGACCTGAAATTCCTCATCTTTCTCGTCGAGTGCTTGGCGAAGCATCTCTAATTGACTTTGCAGATCGGTGATCTTTTCTTGGCTATGCTGGTAGGCCGCCTCGGCATCTCGCTTGAGAGTCTCACTCTCCTGGGCGCGCTGTTGCAACCGCAGAGAGGCCTGTTCGAGGTCGACAACCCTTTCCTCAGCAAGACTTCCCGCGCCTCCGCCGTAGGCACGCCCTTCGTTGAGAGCACTTTGAAGCCGCTGCTGCTCTTTTTGGAGTTCCGCGATCTTAATGTCTTTCTCTTGAGCTTCACGGTTGGCGCGAGCGACCTGGCTCATGGCCAAAGTTTGGGCAGCCGACAACTCGGCGGTTTCCGTGATCAGTTCTTCCATCTGCTCATTGAGGTCCGCGATCTGGGCTTCCAGGTCTTCGACTTGAGCGGAATCTACGGCGCTCGCACTGCTTTCAGTCACTGCCGCCTGCTCGGCCGCCAATCGACTCTCCGCCAGTCGAGCGCGCTCTTCAAAATGCCGCAGTTGACCTTCCGCTTCGGCGGCCCGAGCGTGTTCCGTTCGTAAGGCGGCTTCCAGACGTTCATTTTCCGTGTGAAAACGACGTTCAGCGAGTTGACGCTCAACATCGCTATCCCGCTCGATTTTTCGCAACTGCTCACGCAACTGCTCTTTCTCGTCTTCGCTGGCGGTGCCGGACAAGCTCCGTTCGGCCCGTAGGGCTTCTAATTCGTTCCTGGTGCCCTGCAACTCACCACCGGTGGCTTCGAGTTGGGCTTCAAGCTTCGTCACGCGACCGATGCGTCGGGAGAGTTCTTCTTCCAGATTGGAAGCTTTCAGATCCGAAGTTTCCGCGCGATCGAGCACGTCCGCCAGTTCCGCCTCAAACTCCTTGAGTTGCTCCTCCTGAGCGACAACAGTTTCCCTGAGGCGCGTCTCCCTTTCCTGAACCTCAGTGAGAGTATCACCCAAGCGATCCTCGAGGCCTCGATTTCTGGCCAACTCGTCGCGCAGCTCTAGCATCTCAACTTCGCGCTCTTCCAAAGACAACAGGGTCGTCCTGGATTCTTCGCGCGCTTTTTCCAAGTCGCTCTCCGTTTGAGCGGCTTGCTTTCGGACCTCGGCTAAGTCTCTGGTGAGCGACTCCTCCACCGAGCGATCCTCGTAGGCCGACGACATCGCTTCGAGCTCGTTCTCGAAAAACGTGGTCTGCTCATTGCTAGATTCGAGATCGATTTCCAGCTGAGCGATGGTCGCCAAACCCTCTTCGAGTCGTCCGTGTAGCGTGGCGACCTCCTCTTGGAGGTCGGCGACTTGCTTGTCCTTGGAAGCGAGCTGTTCGCGCAACGTTTCCTGTTGCAGACCGGTGGTCTCGGTGGACTGATGGAGGTTGGAGAGATCTCCCTCCATCGCTTCTAGTTCTTGTTCGAGTCGAAGATTCTCGATGCGTAGCGCGGAGACTTCGCCCAGCGCGCGCTTCTTCTCATCTTCTAAGGACGCCAACTCTTCGCCCTGAAGCCTCAGTGCCTCTATCTGGAGCGCGCTCGCCTGATTGATCTCACGCTCTTCAGCCAGCAGTTGGCGCAGCTCTTCGAGTTCGGACTCGCGTTCACCTAAGACTTGGGCCAACTCATTGGCACTTTGTCCTTGGGTGCTCTCTAACGCGTGCAACCGGGCCAGCTCCCCTTTGGCCTCTCTCAAGGAGGCCTGTAGACTGAGGATCATCTCCTTGTCCTTGGCTACTGATCCCTTCGAAGAATGAACTTCGGAAAGGGCTCGGTCGAGAGCCGATTGCTTCTCAAAAAGCTCCGTCTGCAACACGCGAATCTGCTCGAGACTTTGAGTCCGTGCCTGTGCCAGAGCCGCGATCCTGTGCTTGGCCGCCTTGATATTGGCAGCGGCGGTGCCGAGCTTTTCCTGCAAGGCGGAGACTGTGTTCCGCGAATCGTCTAGCTGGGCTTGAAGGTGCCCGGCTCGCAATTCGTTCGTTCGCGCCGACTCTTGGAGCTTCTGGGTCGATTCCCCATCGGTCTGCCACCGTGCCTTGAGATTCTCGAGTTGAGAGCCGAGAAGCTGTTTGGATTGCTGGACGGTGGAAAGCTCACGCTCTAGCTCGCGCACCCGAGTCGTTGTGTCTTCTGCCCGAAAACCCTCGGCGACGCGTCGCTCGAGTTCGGCCAAGCGGGCTTGGCGATCCGAGAGAGCCTCCTCGAGATCCGAAATCCGACGACTCCCTTGACCGACCGCGTCCTCGAGTTCCCTGACAAGAATGTCTCGCTGGCCGAGCTTGGACTGAACCTCTGCCAATTCCGTTTTTGTGGTCGTCAATTCGTCGCGGAGGTGGTCAGTCTTCTCGCTCGACTGCGTCGCACGATCGTGCGTCGAGCGGACCTGTTCCTCTAAGTCGAGAATCCTTTTCTTGGCCAAATGGAGTTTGGAAACGGCCTCACCGACGGCCTTCTCGAGCTTAGCCACACGTTGGAGGCGACTCGATAGTTCCTCTTGGAGATTTGCCAAGCGAACGTCGTCGCTAGCATTTCGGCCGGCTTCTTCGGCCAACCGACTTCCAAGTTCGTGGATCTCTCTTTCTTGCTGAGAAATAGTGCGCTCAGCCTCGCCCTTCTCGGCGAGAAGGGCTTCCAAACGAGACCGTAGCTCCCCGACCGACTCCTCGTTTTCGAGGTTCTGCATGAGGCGCAGCTGGAGCTCTTCGTTCTGATGCTCTCGCTCTTCTAACAACGCCTCGAACTCCGCCACAAGCTCTTCGCGCTGAGCTAGCTCGCTTTCTAAGAGTCCAAAATCTTCGTTCTTACGGCTCAGTTCGGTCCGCAGTCGGGCCACTTCACCGCGGCTGAGGGAAAGAGATTCTTGTAGTTCTTGCTCATCCACCAAGTCGGCGCTGCGGTGAGAAATCTGCGCGCGGAGGGAGGCTTGCTCGCCTTCTACTTCGGCCAATCGTCGGCTTCGCTCGCGAAGGTCTTCTTCAAGGCGCTCGATCTCTCGGCGAAGGCGCTCGTTATCAGAACGGGTCTCGGTCAATTTCGTCTGACCGGCACCCAAGCGACCGACTTCCTGTTTAAGGCGAGTGAGTAGCCCACCTCGCTTATTCAGTTCAAGTTCAAGCTCCCGACACCGCTCCAGCCCCTGAGAGCGCGAAGCTTCCAGTTCGGAGATGCGAACCTTCGCCGTCTGAAGTTTGGCTGCCGCCGAACCCAAGCCGGCTTCTAGGCGAGAAAGCTTCTCGAGCCGAGATCCAAGCTCTTCTCGCAAATTGGTGCTTTGCAATTCCGCTGTTTCCGCGGCATCGTGCGCGGCGGTTAGCTCTTCTTCAAAATCTTGAGCCCGGCGTCTCCATTCTTGGGTTTCCTCTTGAGCCTGGCGAAGTTCGCGAACGCTGTCTTCGAGGCGTTCTTCCAGATTGTAAACTCGAGCTTCGAGCTCGGCCATGCCCAAAAGTTCGGTCTCGGTCTGCTGGGCCTCGAGCAGGCTGCCCCGCATTTCGGATTCCAACTCCTCGATGCGAAGATTTCTGCGTTCCAGCTTGTCTTCTAAGCGACCAATGGAGTTCTGGCTCTGGCTCAGGGCATCTTGAAGCTGGCGCTCAGCCACCGTTTTTTCTTGAAGATCGGTTTTAGCCTTGGCCAAAATAACTTCAAGACGCTGTTGTTCTCGTTGAAATTCGAGATGCTGTTCTTCAAACCGCTCCAAGCGGGACTTGGCTCCCTTTAGCTTTCCTCCCGCGGCGCCGAGTGTAGCCTCCAGCTTGGTCAGCCGTTCGACCTTGATGGTTAACTGCTCCTTGAGGTTATCTCGCTGCATCTCAAGAGCCAGTCGAGTCTCCTCGTTCTCACCCAATTCGACTTCCAACTGATCCGCTCGGCGCGTTTCCTCAGCTTGACGTTCCGCGAAGACTGCCTTCTCAGCAACGGCCTGGTCCAACTCATCCTGCAGGCGGGTGATCTCTACCTCAAGATCTGCTAGCGCGCCCAGTTCCACGCCCATCTCTTCGATCTCGTTGTCGCGCTCGGCGAGCCGAAGCCTAAGTTCAGCACGTTCGGCTTCACTGGCAGCCAAGCGACTCTGTAGGTCTCCAAACGAGGTCTCTTTGTTACCCAGTAGAGACTCGGTTTCGGTGACGCGCCGTCGCGCTTCCGAAAGTTCACTCTCTATGCGGAGCTTTACTTCGGTCAGCTTCTGATTCTGGCTCGACGCTTCAGCAAGTTTTGCTTCCAGCCGACGCACAGTCGACCCTGAGGTGCCTAGCTCGTGCTGCATCTCCTCCTGGCGCTGCGAGGTGGCGGCGAGCTGGTGTTCGAGCTGCGCGATATGGATCTTGGCCTTTTGAATCTTTCCGGCCGCACCGCCCAACGCGGCCTCCAGCTTACGAATCTTTTGTACCCGCAGCGACAGCTCATCTCGAAGGTTGGTGGCCGCTAAATTAGCGGTTTCCGCCATATTCTGCGCTTCATCAACTTGCGACGCTAAGCGATCCCGTTCGGCCGCCACTATCTGAATCTGTCGCCGAGCACCTTCGAGAGACTCATTCATCTGGCCGACTTGAAACTGAGCCTCCAGTTCTTGGTCTCCTAGGCGCGCCAATTCGTTGGAGATCTCTTCGAGTTCTCCATCCCGCAACTCCAACATGGCCTGCAGGTCAGAATTTCGCTTGGAGGCATCCTCCAGGCGTTGGGTTAGCTTATCGCGTTCCCTTTCGTCGCTCTCCTGACGAGCCAAGGCTTCCTCGTGATCAGCCTTAAGGCGGGCCAGTCGTCGAGCTTGGCTCTCCACTTCCTCGGCGAGCTCCCGATTCCGAGAAGTGACCACTTCAACTTGATTCTCGGAATGCAAGATATGACGCTTGGCAACCTTGAGCTTGGCTATCGCATTGCCAAGATTGGTTTCCAACTTTTTCAGGCGCCCTAAACGCGCCGAGAGTTCCTGCTGAAGATTCTCCGTCCTAAGACGAGAGGTTTGGCCCTGATTGACGGCTTCGGCTAGCTGTTCTTCTAAGCGGGTTACTCGGCCGCGTTCACTGGCAGCCTCGGCCCGCAAACGGGATTCGGTTTCTCGAGCCGCCGCAAGCTGCGCTTCCAGCTCGAGTGCGGTCGCCTCAAACTCTGTCAGTCGTGCTAGCTCTACCGACAGTCCGTCGAGTTCGCCTTGTCGCTCCTGGAGGAGCTCAGCCAGACGTTGGTTCTCTTCGGCTTGGCGAACAACGTCTTCCTCAAGCTGGATCTGAAGCTGGGAAGACTGCTCCATGTTGTTGGCGAGTTCTTCTTCCAGCTGCAGAATGGCTTGCTGGTAATCTTCGACCTCCTCGCGATCAAAACGGCGAGTGTCCTGACTGGCCGCAAGCTTGATCTCCAAGTCTCGGCTGCGGGTCTGCTCTTCTTCGAGCTTCTGTTGGAGGCGTTCGACTTGCCCGGATCTGTCAGCCAACAACTCGGCTTGGGACGCCAAACTTTCCTGAGCCTCGTCGATGCGCAGACGAGCCTCTTCAATGTCAGACTGCCTTTCCAGGTAAGATGCCTTGAGAGCATCGTACCGCTCTCCAGCGACTCTGAGCTTCTGGCGGGCTTCATCGAAGGCCAATCGGTATTTCTCGAGATTTTCGCGGGCCTCCCCGACGGTCGCGCGATCTTTTTGCCCTTGTTTAATGGCGGAATCACGCTCATTCTCAGCCTGCTCGACCGTCTCATGCAAGAGAGCGATCTCCGTTTCAAAAGCCTGCATAGCTCCCTGGAGATCGGAGACTTCTCGCCCGCTTTCATCCAATCGACCCCGCATCGCTTGCAGCTCTTCGGTGCGTCGTGCCAGCGATTGCTCCAACTCGACAACTCGAGTTTTGGTTGCCTGCTGCTGATAACGCAGAGCTTCAACTTCAGAACTTGCCTGGGTCGCCCGATCGCTAGCGTCAAGCAGACCGTCCCTCAGCGCTCGAAGGGATTCCAGCTCCGTTTCAAGGTTGGACAGGTTTTCGGTCAGTCCCGAAACCTCGAGCTCCCTCTCCTCTAACAGGGAACTCATGTCGCTAAAGGCGGTCTCGACATCCTCGCGCTCCGCACGAACCTGTTGGAGTTCCAGTTCCACGGTTTCGCGGACTTCTCGCTCCGTGGCGAGATGCTGCTGGACCTCGTCTGTCTGAAGAAGAGCTTCCTCGAGCTCAACGCTCAAGACTTCGACCTGCTCTCGAGCGCCTTTGAGTTCGAGTTCTCGGTCAGCCAAAGACTGCTGGACCTCAAAAAGCTCCAACTTCTGCTCATCGAGAGCTTTCTGTCGAGAGACCAAAGTAGCGCGCAACGAAGTATAGCGCTCGGCCGTGCTCGTGAGCTTGGCTTTGGCTTCTCTGAACGCGTTTTCTAGAGCGTCTGATCGCCCGCGGCTTTCACGATGAGCCCGGTCCAGGTTCGCTAAGCGCTCCTGTAAAGAAGACATTTCTTCAGAGTGCTTTTCTTCCGAGGCCGTCAACTGCTCTCGCAGGGAGTCAGCCTCGGCCCGAACCTTCTGACGCTCTTCGGTCAGGCGTTCAACTTCGGCTGCCTCCTGAAGGCGCAGGTCTTCCACCGACTCGATCACCTCGAGGAGTTCGGCGTTCTCGGACTGGGCGAGGCTCACGTCATCCTGTAGCTGAGAAAGAAGGACCTGCTGTTCTTCTTCGGCCTCAAGTCTCGCGTTGAGTTCGGCCTCGACCTCGGCCAGACGTGCGCGCAACTCGACCGTCTCGACTCGCAGGCTCTCCATTTCCTCGGCGCTAGCGGCCAGCGACGCCTCTGACTCACCTTGCCCCGCAAGCACCAATGCGATCTCGTCGGCGAGTTCGTTCAATTCGTCTTGACGCGACGAAAGCGCTTGACGAAGCTCCTCGCGCTCACGTTTGAGTTCCTCTTGAAGCTGCGCTGCTTCCGTTCGCTCAAGATCCTGCTCGGCCGATCTAGCCGCCGCGTCGTCGAGAAGTCCCCGAAGGGAAGCCACTTGAGCCTCTAAGGATTTCCTGCTCGTTTCCAGGCTGTCCGCTCGGCCTTCAGCCTTCTGGGCACGCTCTAGAGCTCCGACCAGTTGCTCCTTGAGACCCATGGCCTTCTCATTGTGCGCCTTGAGTGCCACTCGCATCTGATCATATCGAGTCTTGATCGCCTCAATGGTCTCTACGCCTTTTCGATGGGCGACTTCTAGCTGGTCCGCTCGAGCCTTCTGCTTCTGGAACGCCTCCTCGCGGCTATCCAGTTTCAGCATCAGCTCCTCATACTCGGCAAGAGCACCGTCGCGCGCGTCCAGAGCCAGCGCCAACTCTTCGGAAAGCTCGCTCAGATCGCGGTCCCGTTCCTCGATGTCGGCGTTCAGGCTTCCGGCCAACTCCGTGGAGATGAGATGATCCGCCCGCAAGGCCTCAAGCTCTTTAGCCAGCACTAACTTGAGATCGGATTCCGTGCTCAAGGTCTCGCTCAGTTCCCCGATCCGCGTTTCCAATTGACGGCTACGCTCTTCCCAATGCCGAGACCCTTTTTCGTGGACCTCCGCCTTCTTGAGCGCAACGATCAGGTGGTCCTTAAGCTCTAAGGCCTTGCTCTTATGAGAATTCAAGGCTTCACGCAGTTGGTCGTAGCGACCCTTCAGAGTCCCCAGGGTTTGCAACGTCCGGGTACGTTCAGACTCCAGTTGCTCCACCTGTTGCCGGAGCTCTTCTACGAGTCCAGAGGTCTTCTGCTCCTCATCCAGGGATGTGCCGAGTCTAGTGAGCTCTTTCTCAGAGGCTTGTAAAGCTTCTTCGAGTTCCGCGACCTCCTCGGTCTTCTCCTGGAGACGGGTAGTCACAGTCTCGAAGTCTTCGGCAGCCGCCGCGAGTTGTTGCACGAGTTCGTCTTCGCGGGCCTGACCTTCGGCCAGAACCTCTTCGAGAGCGATGACTTCGAGCTCCTTATTCTTCAGATCTGCACGGGCTTGCTCCAGCTCCGACTCCACGGCGGAGGCCAAGCCCTCGTCGGTAGAGACACGAGTGTGAGCCTCCTCCAGAGCTTCCTCTAAAGCGACGACTTCGGCGATTCGAGCTTCTTCAGCGGCCTGAGATTCAGCGAGGACCTCCTCTAAGGCGACGACCTCAGCGGCCCGGGATTCTTCAGACGCACGGGCTTCGGCAAGGGCATCCTCTAAGGCGACGACCTCGGCGGCCCGGGATTCTTCAGATGCCCGGGCTTCAGCGAGGGCGTCCTCTAAGGCGACGATCTCGGCGAGTCGGGCTTCTTCAGACGCCTGAGCTTCAGCGAGAACGTCCTCTAAGGCGACGACCTCGGCGGCCCGGGATTCTTCAGACATCCGGGCTTCAGCCAACTCTTCTTCTAGGGCTTCAATTCGCTGAGTCTGCTCTTGGAGAGCAATCTCAAGTTCGAGGGCGCCCTCCCCAGTCGTTCGGAGCGCGTCCAGCTCTTCACCCAGTTCTTCAAGACGACGGCTTTTCTCCGTCAACTCCGCGGCCGCGGCCTCCATCTCGACCGAAGGAGCCTCTGATTCAGCGCGCAGCTGATCGAGCTCAAGCTCTAAAGCGGCTATCTGTTCGCCATTCTCGGACAGTTGGGTCTCAAGGGCTAGGACCGCTGCAGAGGTCCGAATAGCCGCCTCCTCGTCGCGCTCCAGAAGAGTAAGCTCCAGATGCTGGATCTTTTCTTCCTGCTCCTCAAGGAGAGACTCCAGGTCGGCGATCGACTGCTTTGACGCTTCTAACTCGCCTTGGAGTTCGGCGATCTCCGCCAAGCTCGCGATCTGGCTCTCAGCCACAGCGGAGCTTTCGATCTCAAGAGCCTCACTGAGCGCCTCTACTTCACTTTTGGCGGACTCTAGTTCGTCGACAAGTTCTGAGGTTCGCTCGGTTTCGTTCACCAGGGCCGCTTCGAGTTCGGCAACCTT
Source organism: Candidatus Xenobia bacterium (assembly GCA_037968995.1). Taxonomy (GTDB): domain Bacteria; phylum Vulcanimicrobiota; class Xenobia; order Xenobiales; family JADMJV01; genus JAEXNA01. The sequence continues at coordinate 7,145 of JBBKWP010000452.1, read as the reverse complement.
ACTTTGGGCCTGTGCTAGAGCTTCGACATCCACGGACCGCTCCGATGCGAGGGCCGCGTCGGCGGCCGCTTCGGCGGCGGCTTCCAGCGCCTCATCAAGGAGTTCCTGAAGCTCAACTGTTCGGGCCGTCTCTTCATCGAGCCGAGCGGCAAACCGTTGAATCTGAGTCTGCGCTTCGGAAAGCTCGTCGCTGAGCGCTTCGAGTTCCGCCGTGTCGCCAGTTGCATCTAGGGCTTCGTCAAGAGCTTCTTCCAGACTGGCAAGCCGTGAGGCGTCCGACTCACGCGCCTCATCCAGCCGTTTCGCTTCCTCCTGGGCCTCGGCGAGTTCGGCACGGAGCTCCTCGAGTTCCGGGGGAATGGCACCGCCCTCAGAGGATGACCGCTTCAGTTGCGCGATCAGGTTCCTCTGTTCTTCGTATTTCGTTTCAAGCTTAGCGGTTCTCGCCTTCAGCTTCTTCACGAGAAGCTGAGACTTTTTGTAGGCCGCTAAATATTCAGCGGCTTTACTTGAGCGCTTCGCTTCCGAGTTCTGCGCGTCTGCCAAATTCTTTCAATACCGAGGGGCCAAGAGGTCGTACGAACAACCGTTCGCCGCCATCACACCCGGACTCCGTCTCCACAAGCTGAGGCGGTTTCTTATGGTATCGGTAACTCCTTCTGCTCAAACTCTAGAGATGAAGCACAGATTCTCTGCCGCATGGCAAAGACCGTCCCTCAATATCTTGAATTTCCATCAAGATTAGCTGTTTCCCCCCCGATGGGGGAACAGCTTTAGAGAAAAGACTCTCCCTACTTTCGTAAGGAGAGTCTTTGGGTGCGGCTCGGGGGGGCCCGTTGGCCACGACCGCCGACTATTTGGAGGCGGCTACGAAGTTCTCGTTCACCTTAGCCCAGTCGACAACATTCCAAAAGGCTTTAATGTAGTCGGGGCGTCTGTTCTGATAGTTCAGATAGTAAGCATGCTCCCATACGTCGAGTCCCATCAATGGAATATGACCCATCATAAGGGGACTGTCTTGATTAGCCGTCGAGGTTACGATAAGCTTTCCGGCAGCCGACAGGCAAAGCCAGGCCCAGCCGCTTCCGAACCGTCCGGTGGCGGCTTCGGCAAGCTTCTCCTTGAACGATTCAAAACCGCCAAACTCATTGCTGATCTCTTCAGAGAGCTTTCCTTGGGGCGACCCGCCGCCCTTAGGGCTCAAATGAAAAAAGAAGAGGCTGTGATTGTGGTGACCTCCTCCGTTCTTGCGGATGTCCTCGCGAACGGACTCGGGCACTGCTTGAAGGTCGCGCAGTAAATCCTCCAGGGATTTACCTGCCAGCTTATCCTGCCCCTCTAGGGCCTTGTTCAACTTGTCAACATAGCCTTGGTGGTGCTTAGTATGATGTATCTCCATGGTTTTCGCATCGATGTGCGGCTCCAGGGCATCATAGGCGTAGGGAAGCTTGGGAAGTTCGTGTTTCGTTTGAGTTGCCATAAGGATCATTTCTCTCTTTCTTTGCAGCGCTTATTGTGGAATTGAGACGACAAGTGGCGCCATATACCAGGATTCCCCCGTGGACCGAATCGTAAACGGTCAATCCTCCGCGGGAACGGGTATCCTCGGAATCGTCAGCACGAAACGACTACCCCGCCCTTCTTCACTGTATGCCTCAAGAGTACCGCCGAGGGTCTCAGCCAGGCGACGTGATAGCGACAAGCCAAGTCCGGTGCCCCCGTAGCGTCGACCGATAGACTCTTCGGCCTGTACGAATGGCTCAAAAACCCTGTCAAGTTGCTCGATCGTCATCCCGATTCCATCGTCGATGACTTCGAACACTACGAGATCGATGCCTTGTGGACTCTCCGCGAGCAGCATCTTCATCCGTACCGTGACCGAACCATCGTGTGTAAACTTGCAGGCGTTAGAAATCAAGTTATATAGGCATTGACGCAGCTTCGTGGGATCCGAGCGAAAGAACAGCGACGAGAGGTCGTCTTCGACCCCACTATCCACTTCAAAACCAAGCTTGTTAGTATTCTTGGCCGCCTCGTTCTCCATGGTCTGCACCAACTCTCGAGCCAACAAGAAGAGCGGGAACTCTTCCAACTCTAAACGCACCCGTCCAGATTCCATCCGCGAAAATTCGAGCAACTCATTGATCAATCGGAGCAAGTGTTTGCCGGAAGACTGGATTCGGGCCAAGTCGGCGCGTAACTCGTCGGGGGAAATGGCTTCCACGTCTTCAGCCAGCATGTCGGCGTATCCAATCACCGCGTTCAGTGGGGTCCGCAATTCGTGACTCATGTTCGCCACGAAGGCGCTCTTCGCCCGATTGGCTTCAAGAGCACGATCTCTGGCCGCCGACAACTTCTGGTTAGCAGAATTCAGCCTGTCCAGAGTCCGATCTTTAAAATTCTCGTACAGAAAAGCTGTGGTGACCAAAAGCACTAGAAGAGCCACGTGGGTGAGCGCGAACAGTGCCAAGCGACCAGCTTGACCTTCCCACATCAAATTCCCGACTCCAACAGAAGCCAACCAAGTAAAAAATCCGATCTCCAAAAGCGCGATAATCGTCCAGACGACGCCGGATGCCGTATTGCAGATAGTAATAGCGAGCACCGGCAAGAGGATGATCCAAGCCACTGGGGCGTCGTGGGCTCCAGTCAGATAGATTGCCAGAACGTGAAGCATTCCCCACATATCTATCAGCAAAAGATTGCCCGCTAGATTCACAGACCCGGAGAAGCGCAGAAGCAAAAACACGACGGCGCTCCCCAAAACTCCGGTCGCCGACGCCAAAGCCAGCGAGTTTTCACCAAGACCTAGAGAAAAGATCAGACTGACCAACAGGTTGAAGGAGAAAATGGCGAGGTTGATTCCAACCAATAAGCGCGCTCTCCGGGCATAGTCCACACCACTATGTCGAACCGAACGAGGGAGAAGGCTCCAGAGGATCACTTCGAGGCCTGTTTGGACTTCCGATTCTCGCGCAGCAGGATCTCAGCATCCACCGCGGTGATGGGCTTCGAAAAATAGTAGCCCTGACCGTAGAGACAGTCGAGCCTCTGCAAGGAATGGAGCTGATCGATGGTTTCTATCCCCTCCGCGACGGTCTGGAATGAAAGATTCTGTGCCAGGTTCACGATCGTTCGAACGATCGGTTCATGTTCACCCAGAGAATCGATGCGACTCACGAAGGAACGGTCGATCTTGAGTGTATCCAGAGGGAACCGGTGCAAATACGAAAGCGAGGAGTATCCCGTACCGAAATCATCGAGACCCAGTTTCACTTTACGCTTTTTAAGCTCGTGGAAGATCTCGGTGGCGGAATCGGTATTATCCATTAGCGCACTCTCCGTGATCTCAAGCTTGAGGTCGCCCGGGTCGAGTTGAGTCTCCTCTAGAACACGGTCGATCTCGTGCAAGATATCCTTGAAGGCAAACTGCTTGGCGGAGAGATTCACCGAAATAGTGAGACCCCCGAACTCTTTCTGCCAATGCTTGGTCTGCAGGCACGCTTGGCGCAAAACATACTTATCGATAGGTAAAATGAGGCCGGTCTCCTCAGCGATAGAAACGAACTCGTCGGGCGGCACCAGGCCTCTCTCGGGGTGCTGCCAGCGCACCAGGGCTTCGAAGCCGTTGATCCGTTCGTCAGCGAGATCTACGATCGCTTGGTAGTACACAACAAACTCCTGTCGCTCCACCGCTCTACGCAGATCGGTTTCCAACTGAAGTCGCTTGGAACTCTGGGTGTGCATCGCTCGGTCAAACATCTCATGGCGAGATTTTCCGAGAGCCTTGGCTCGGTTCATCGCCGTGTCGGCGTCACGAACGACATCGTTCGGCACATCGTAGCCCGTCGCAGACATGGCGATTCCGATGGAGACCGAGGAAAAAACTTCGTGTCCGTCAAGAGCGAACGGCGTCTGTAGCGACTCCTGAATCCGTTCGGCAACTCGCGTCGCATCGCTAACGTCTTTGATGTCATCCAATAGAATGGTGAACTCATCACCGCCGAAACGCGCCACCGTGTCTCCATCCCGCACACAGACATTGAGACGTTTGGCGAGATTGATCAGAAGTTGGTCGCCGATGTGGTGACCCAAGGAGTCGTTGACAATTTTGAAGCGGTCCAAGTCCAACAGCATCACCGCGAACTCGTAACCTTTGTAACGCTTGAATCGTCGCAGGGCGTGGGAAAGTCGATCGACGAACAGGATGCGGTTGGCTAAGCCCGTCAAAGGATCGTACACCTTTCGACTGGTGATGTCTGTTTGAGAACCAGCCATCCGATAGACAACGGCTTGAGGGTCGCGCACAGCCATTCCTCGGGAAAGAACCCAACGGTAGGAGCCGTCCTGATGGAGGATGCGATGCTCGCTTTCGAAATGATGGGTCCCGTCTGTCAGATGGCTTTCTAGCTCATCCTTGAGGAGCTTGAGATCATCCGGATGAACTCTCCCGAACCACTCCTCGGGCGTCGGCAACACGCGCTCCGTATCGACAATGCCCAGCATGGCTCTCCAACGTGCTGAGTAATACATCTGGTCCGTACGAAGATCCCAGTCCCAAAGACCGTCATTGGCTCCAGCCAATGCCAGCGCATATCGTTCTTCACTCTCCTTGAGAGCAAGCTTGACTTGGCGATGAGAAAGATGGGTCTGGATTCTAGCCAAAGCGACTGGGAAATCTACCGGTTTCGTGATGTAGTCGTTCGCCCCCATTTGAAGAGCCTCGACGATCCCCTCACTGTCATCCTTGGCACTGACCATGATGACCGGAAGCTCGCCGGCGGCAAATTCCTGCCGGATCTTTGTCAGAACCGTGATTCCGTCCAAAACAGGCAGCATGATATCGAGTAGAACCATGTCAAAGTGCTGGCTCTGTATCTTCTCTAGCGCCTCGCGTCCGTCTTCCGCGGTCGTAACAAGGTAGCCCTTGCGTTCCAGGCGACGACTCAGCAGATCTCTATTGACCTCTTCATCATCCACCACGAGCAAGTGGCCCTTCGGCTCCTCGAACGCGTCTTCAGCCGATCGATCCAAGTCGTGACATCCCTTCTCCACCCGAGGGTCCGCTGACCCATACAAAATCTTGCCCCAGCAAGTTCTCCTTGTGAACAGAGACGGCCTGCAGGGATAGGAAATCTAACGCTTATCGCTAATTCCGCGGTAAGGCATCTTAACTTGGATGCTCCATCTGTCACCAGAAAGCGGGAGCCACATATCTCCAGAATCCAGGGCCACCTAAAAGGCCTGAAACCCAGCCAACTTAAGGCTTTAGAGCTTCTTTTGCACCGTCGAGTTCCGCCTGAACAGGTCGTTTCCCCAGAACTTGCCCGGCGTCTCACCGAAATCTCCCTGGAACTCAATCGGCAGATCGGGGTTCTTCTCGAACGCTCCGGTAAGATTCGCGATCTTATCGTGGGTGATGCTAAAGGTCTTGAGATTTCCGATTTCGGTCGATTTCGCGGTGGCGACACTCGTTTTCGTGGACTTCGCTACGTCCACACCCATCTCAAAGGCGAACCCATCTCCAACGACGACCTGACGGACCTCGCGCTCTTGAGGTTCGACTTGGTGGCCGTCCTGGAGGTTACCGCCGAAGGGCTTCCCGGAACCGTTCAAGTAGCCCATCTAAGCCCTTCGATGAGCGATGGAGAGCCCTGGGTGGTGGAGAAACCGACTCCTTTCCACCTCTTCGAACGAGACTTCTTGTCTTTCATTCGCGCTCTGGAATCCGAATATCAAACCTCGCTGCGACGTTCACGGGGGCGCCGCGTCAAGAAGGGCCAGCGCCGAGCCCTCCTCATCGGAGTGACCACGGGCCGTATGGAAGAACTTCGCGACTCCATGTCCGAGCTCAAAGAATTGGCGGAGTCCGCCGGGATCGCGGTGGTCGACGAGATTCTCCAACGGCGCCCGAAACTGGACCCCCGCTACGTAGTGGGTAGCGGTAAGATGAAAGACCTCTACATCCAATGTATGCAAAAAGGTATCGACCTAATGATCTTCGACGGGGAACTGAGCGCCTCCCAAGTCAAGGCCATTTCTGATTTCGGAGAACTGGACGTCTGGGACAGAACCCAGTTGATTCTTGGAATTTTCGCTGAACGGGCGCGCAGTCGGGGCGGTAAGCTTCAGGTGGAATTAGCAATGCTGAAGTACACTCTACCCCGCCTTGTGATGAAGGACGACTTTCTGAGTCGACTGGCCGGGGGGATTGGAGCCAAGGGGCCCGGAGAAACCAAATTTGAAGTCCTTAAGAGACGACTTCGTGACCGCATCGCCCGACTGGAAAAGGAACTCACAAATCTCTCCAAGCAGCGGCGGACAACTCGTAAAGGGCGAAATCGAGCCGGACTTCCCATCATCTCCTTGGTCGGCTACACCAATGCGGGCAAGTCCACTCTACTCAACTCACTCACAGGGAGTGATATCTTGGCCGAAGACAGGCTTTTCGCAACGCTCGACCCCACCTCTCGCCGCCTTTACCTAAACCCCGAGCAGAGCGCCATAATGACCGACACCGTCGGCTTTATCAGGGATCTTCCAGAAGATTTAGCGAAAGCGTTTCACGCGACCTTGGAAGAACTCGAAGACGCTGACATTCTGCTTCACGTTGTCGACGCTTCTAATCCAGACTTTCAAGACCAGGTCATGAGCGTTCACGGAATTCTCGCCGACCTGGCGCTCGACAACATCCCCATCGTGACTCTTTTGAACAAAGCGGATCGCTTGACAGACGTTGAGCAGCAAAGTATTGGTGAGAGCTATCCTTACCTTTTCGTCTCGGCCATTGACCCCGAGTCGATCTCTACTTTGCGCGACTATCTTGCCGAAACTCTTCGTACGTGAAGGTTCGAAATAGGCCACTTTCGAAGAAAGCATCCCAATGAACTTCAGTTCTGGACTTCAATTCCGCGTCATTGACGGACAAAAAGAGAAAGACCGCATCATTCGGCTCGACGGCAAAGAGTTGGTCATCGGCCGTGCCCAAAAAGGCGTGCGCCCGGGCCAAGGGGAGGTCCTATTCCGTGAGCCCACCGTGTCCAGGGTACACGTCAACCTCTCCTGGAAAGAACGAAAAGGCGGATTCATGCTCACTCACAAGAGTGGCACGAACTCAACGCTCGTCAACGGCAAACCTATTAAGA
>JBBKWP010000451.1:0-11181 GCA_037968995.1 Candidatus Xenobia bacterium | reverse complement strand
CGATGATCAAGGTCTCGACTTTCATCGCCGGAATGAACTCCAGAAAGTAATCTCTTAGAACAATAAATGCATTTCCCATAGCGACTCATCCTTTCCTAGGGCTTTGACAGACTCCTTCTTGATGTTAGCGAGAATATGAGATTGTGAACACTCTTTTTTAGAGCGCGGTTGCTCGTCGCTACAGGCAAGAGACATCATCGTTTTATCACCTTCGGCGTTCTGTGAAGCTTCCTGGGGTGGCCGCCCACCTCTTGTCTGCTATTGGCGCGGGTGAGCGGTGACTCTTTGCAATGTCCATTTAAGAGAGAAGTCAGCGTCGTCTGAGACCTCGACTTCCAACGCGTCATTCTTGAGCGTGTACTGGATCCACTTGGGGCTATCGTGAGCTGGATTGGCGAAGAGGACGCTTTGAGGACTGAAATTTTTCAAAGGGAACGGAGTGAGCCTCTGTCCTGAAGGGTCAGCCCAGTAGATAACTTTTCCCGACGACCCATCGATTCGTAGAAACTCGTAAAATTGGGTCTTGCCGTCCACGACCTTTCGATGGAACCCTAAGAGAGTCTCCCCTCGAGGAGCGCTCCAGTGCTCTTCACTCTCGCCGTTGCTCCAATGGCCGCTCAACCAACTTAGGTCGTTGACCGTCTGAGCGGAACAGCTCGAAGTGAGAGCCAGAAAGCAGAAGACTAAGATTTTCCTAATAGACATTCTTTGGTCCTGGAAAATGACTTCAGGAAGCTCTCTGTTGAAGGTCAGCCACGGCGGATTCGAGAGCGGCGAGTCGCTTCTGGGTTTCCACGGACGTGTCACCCATTGAACGCAGGATGTCGACCATCTCTTGGTAGCGCTTCTCCTGAGCTTGCGACTCTTCCACCAGTTCGGATGCGAGAAGCTGAGTCTTGGTGATGACCGCAGTCATTCTCTTGAGTCGCTCTGTGGTTGAGTTCTGGCCCTCCATGAGCGCGAGGCTCACAGTCAGGAGGCTTTCGTATTTCTGATCTTCCGTCACTGCGTCGCTCCGTTCTCTCTCATGATTGGTCAAAACCCGACGGTGGTCAAGTCGTGCCTATGGAAGCAGTCTGAGATGGCCACGAGTCGAGGGAGCCGCCGGAAAGAGCGGACCTCCCTCACCGACGCAAAGACTATCGACTGCGCGAAGGTTCGCCTCCCGCTCCGTGTGCATATAGCCGCTGGTCACGGTGATCGACGAGTGCCGAGCCAAGTCTTTGACCGTGCCGACCCCATAGCCGCCCTCAGAAAGTCTTGTGGCAAAAGTGTGCCTAGTGGTGTGCTAGAGGATGCCTTCGAATCCAAGCTCTTTGCAAACCCTTTGCAGACGCTCCGTCATTTTGGCGCCCGCCATCGGCCGAGAACGAGAAAAACCCCGCTGTAGACGGGGTTTCTGTGTGATGGTGGGCAGGAAGGGATTCGAACCCCTGTACGGTATAACCGATCAGATTTACAGTCTGACGCCTTTAACCACTCGGCCACCTACCCAATAGCGGTATAATAAAGATCCGACTCGGGTGTGTCAACCCGTAAACATCGTTGAAAGCTAGTCAACGCGAAAAATTTTGCTTGGCAGACTGAAGATGCTCTATAGCTTGATGTCGAAGACTGGGACGCCTACGAAAATCGTGACAAGAGTGATGACCACGACCCCGATCAGATTCAAGACGAATCCAACTTTCGCCATCTCTTTTAAGGAAATGAACCCGGTTCCGAAGACAATAGCGTTGCCCGGTGTGGCGACGGGAAGCATGAAGGCGCAGGAGGCTGACATGGCGGCCGGCATCATCAGCAGAAGAGGATCAATGTTCATCGTTTGGGCTGCGGTGGCAAGCACGGGCATGAGGACCGTGGTAGTGGCGGTATTGCTCGTGACTTCCGTCAGAAAGGTCATCAGTAGGCAAACCAGAGCGATCATAAGGACGGGCGGTAGAGCCGCTAGAAACGTGACTTGGCTTCCTATCCAAGCGGAAAGTCCGGACTCTTGGAAGGCGTGCGCTAGGGCGAAACCGCCTCCGAAGAGCAGGAGAACACGCCAGGGAATCCTCTTGGCCCATTCCCAGTTGAGAACGGGGCTGTAACCGTCGCCGTCGATGTCCGGAACTCGTATGAGAAAAAGGAGCAGAGCGGCCGCGATGGCAACTGTGCTGTCTTCTACCATTTCGGGATTGCTGAGATAGCCCGACCAGCCGGCGGAGACCATCTCACCATTGAAAAACTCTCCGCGACTTAACCACAAGGCCGCGGCGGTCGTGAAGACGGCCAAAGTGACTTTTTCGCCGGCCCGCATGGGACCGAGTTCTTCCCGTTCCTTTCGGAGGAGGCCAAGATTCACAGTCTCTTTGCCTTCGAGAGCTTTGTCGACTTTGAAATAGAGCTTGCTGAGAATGCACCAGGCTATGGGTAGCATAATCCAGGTGACGGTCGCGCCGACTTTCATCCAACGAGCGAACCCGATGGGTTGCGCGTCGGGGACGAGATGCTGGTAGGTGCCGGCGAGGACCAGATTGGGGGGCGTTCCTACTAGGGTGCCGATCCCTCCGATCACTCCGGCGTAAGCAATCCCAAGCATGAGAGCCGAACCGAACGGCGTGGGTGAAGGTTCGTCCTCAGCCTTTAAGTTTTCTACCTGGAGGATGACGGCCAGGCCTATGGGCATCATGAGCATGACGGTCGCTGTGTCGGAGATCCACATGGATATAGCGCCGGTGACGAGCATGAAGCCGCCGATGATGGCTGAGGGGCGTCTCGGGACGTGAGTGAGAATGGCCAAGGCGATGCGTCGATGGAGACTCCACCTCTGCATCGCCATGGCCATAAACAGTCCGCCCATGAACAGGTAGATGTTGGGGTTGCCGTAGTTAGCGGAAACATCTTTTGCTGAAAGGATGCCGAAGCAAGGGAAGGCCACCAGTGGGACCAAAGCCGTGCAGGGGATCGGGAGGGCCTCCCCTACCCACCAAGCCGCCATTAAGAGGGCCACGGCGGCCACTTCCTTGGCGTTTTGGCTTAATCCGTCTGGGGTTGGCGCCAGCAGCACCGCGGCAAATAAAAAAAGCCCCACCCAAAACGGAAGTCTTGAGATGGAGCCGTTCATTGACGTAGGTGCTACTGTGGGACTATTTCAAGCCGCCGAGAGCGCCAGCTTTCGCGGTATCGACTCGGATGGGGGGCCCCATGGTCGACGCGATCGTGATGCTTTTCAGGTAGGCGCCTTTGGCTGCCGAGGGCTTGGCCTTGACGATGGCTTCTAAGAGAACGGCGAGGTTCTCCATGATCTTCTCCGTGCCGAAACTCACTTTGCCGACGGGACAGTGGACGATTCCAGCTTTGTCAGCACGATACTGAATTTTGCCGGATTTGAGTTCCAGGACGGCCTTGGCCGGGTCGGGTGCAACAGTTCCAGCGCGTGGGTTCGGCATCTTGGGTCCCAAGATGCGACCGAGATTCTTACCGATTTCGGCCATCATGTCGGGCGAGGCCACGGCGATGTCGAAGTCGGAGAATCCGTCTTTCACTTTTTGAATGAGTTCTTCGGCTCCGGCTTCATCAGCACCGGCATCTTCAGCGGCTTTGATCTTATCGCCTTTGGTGAACACGATGACTCGGGGAGTCTTACCGGTTCCGTGCGGAAGGACGGTGGTACCACGAACGGTCTGGTCGCTTTTTCGCGGGTCGATACCCAAACGAACGTGGATTTCCACGGTTTCATCGAATTTCGCGAAAGCGACTTTCGTTACTGTATCGACGGCTTCGGAGACGTCGTAGCTTTGCGTACGGTCGAACTGCTCGAGCGCGGCCTTATATTTTTTGTCTTTCTTTCCCATTATATCCTCCGGTGGTCGAACGACCTCACCTCTTGGCGAGACCTTCCACAGATTCAAGTCCACGGTTTAGCGTAGGCTTGGCGTCAATGTGAGAGCCTGGTCAACGAAACGTTGACCGGATTCTTACTTGACGACTTCGAGTCCCATGCTTCGGGCAGTGCCCTCGATGATGAGAATCGCGTTGTCGATATCGTTGGCGTTGAGATCGGGCATCTTGATCTCAGCGACTTTGCGGATCTGCTCGGCGGTCACTTTGCCCACTTTACGAGTGTTGGGCTCACCAGATCCCTTGGGAATTCCGGCTTCCTTGATGAGCAAGGTCGCCGCGGGCGGGGTCTTGGTGATGAAAGTGAAGGAACGATCTTCATAGACCGTGATCTCGACGGGAACGATCATTCCCATTTGGTCGGCGGTACGTTCATTGTACTGCTTTACAAATTCCATGATGTTGACGCCGTGTTGACCGAGCGCGGGACCTACTGGAGGGGCGGGGTTCGCCTTTCCAGCGGGGACTTGAAGCTTGATCATCGCTTTGACTTTTTTAGCCATTGTTTTTCCTTTTCCTTAGGGCTGTTCGTACATCTAGAGCGTGAGAACCCTAGCTAAGTTTTTCCACTTGACCGAAATCGAGTTCCACTGGGGTTTCGCGACCGAAGATGCTGATCAAGACACGAACCTTTTCACGGTCGGGAGTGACTTCATCCACCACTCCGTTGAAGTCTTGAAAGGGACCGTGGACGACGCGAATCATCTGTCCAACTTCAAGGTGGAGCTTAACCCGGGTGGGAGCCTCCATGCCCATGATCTGCTTGATGCGTTTCACTTCATCTTCGGGGAGGGGAACGGGCTTGGACCCAGGAGAGACGAAGCCAGTTACGCCGCGCGTATTACGAACCACGTACCAAGAGTCGTCGGTTAGGATCATTTCTACGAAGACATAACCGGGATAGACGCGTCGTTGGACGGTTTTTTTCTTCCCGTCTTTGAATTCGAGTTCTTCTTCGGTAGGAACTAGGACCTGGAAGATCTTGTCCCGCATTTTCATGGACTCGATACGACGCAGGATGTCGTCACGGACCTTGTTTTCATAGCCAGAGTAGGTGTGAATCACGTACCAGGCCGTTCTAGGATCCTGAATCGCTTCAGCGGACCCTTCATCGCCAGCTTCGGCCTCGGCACTCTCAGTGCTCTCAGCGTCAGCGTTCACGACTTCATCTTCGTTTTGCACAGACATTCTTTACTCCGATTTCCGGCTGGTGCGAGGGTTGGCCACTACAGGCCCAGACTAGCGGTGACGATTTTCAGGATATAGTCGATCCCACCAAGATAGATCGAGAAGACCACCAATATGAAAAGGGTGGTAATCGTCCCGGCGATCACTTCAGGTTTACCTGGCCAGGAAACTCGTCTGTTTTCCGCGGCGATGCCTTGAAAATAGCGTCGAATGCGCTCGAGCATCGAGCGTTTCGGTGCGGAAACAACGGAGCCACGTTCACGGCGAACCTTGACGTCCTCTCCGGTCGTTCCATCTGCTTTCTTTTTGTCACGACGCGCTTTAGCGTTCTTATGGGCTTTTGTGGCGTCTTGGGCCGTCATCCGCGGGTCTCCCTAAGTGTTGTCGAACTCGCCACCTTGAGGGGCGTAGTACTCAAGGCTTCTACCCGGCTCGGCTCGGAGCCAAACCAGGATAAAGAAGCCAATTATGCAGTACGACCCGCGGGGCCGGGTCGTACTTATTGTGGAGCTGAGGAGCGGGCTTGAACCGCCGACCTCTTCCTTACCAAGGAAGTGCTCTACCACTGAGCTACCTCAGCGCTTGGAGCGGGGGACGAGGCTCGAACTCGCGACATCCAGCTTGGAAGGCTAGTGCTCTACCAACTGAGCTACCCCCGCACAAACGAAAGGGCACCGGACCGTTCCAGTGCAGACGGAGTATATTCTAGCGTGCGACCCCGTGTCAAGACAGTTTCTCAAGAAAAAAGAGACCGGAACGCTGTTCCGATCTCTTCTTTGCATGTGGAGCCTCTGACCGGACTTGAACCGGCAACCTTTCGCTTACAAGGCGAGTGCTCTACCAATTGAGCTACTGAGGCGCAGCGCACCGCCTCGGGAAGCCCGGAGCAGTACGATGTTTTTCAACGCGTTATCTGGTTTAGTGTCTTTTTTCGCCCAATGTCTTCTCGATCTTTCTTTTGACACGCTGGAGAGCGTTGTCGATCGATTTGACGTGACGATTGAGTTCCTTGGCCATCTCCTGATAGCTCTTGCCTTCCAAGTAGGAATGCAGAACTTGAGATTCCAGTTCGCTCAGGTTTTGTTGAATCTTTTCTCGCAGATCATCGCTGAGTTCGTGAGAAATGAAGACTTCTTCTGGGTCGGTGACCTTGGTGCCTGACAGGATGTCGAGCATGGTTCGATCCGAGTCTTCATCGTAGATCGGCTTATTCAAGGAAATGTATGAATTGAGCGGGATATGTTTTTGACGGGTGGCCGTCTTGATGGCGGTGATGATCTGTCGGGTGATACACAGTTCCGCGAAGGCTCTAAACGACGACAGTTTGTCGGCGCGGTAGTCGCGAATACTTTTGTAAAGACCGATCATCCCTTCTTGAATGATATCTTCTCGGTCGGCGCCGACCAAAAAGTATGATTTGGCCTTTACTCGTACGAAATTTTTGTATTTGCTGATCAAATACTCGGTAGCGAACTCATCTCCATTTTTCGCGAGTTTGACGATCTCTTCGTCAGGCTCGTTTTGAAGGTTCGCCATGTAGGAACTCTGTTGTAGCTTTAGCAAAACCGCGTCCTCCCATCGGCATTCTTTTTCGGCCGAATCAAGGCCCCATTATAGGAAGGGGTTTTTCCCACGTCAAGAGAACAGATGAGACAGGCCGAGATTCGCGGGGTTGACAATATCCTAGAAGGCTTTTGTATTCGTCGATAGGCGTCCAGAGGATTCATCTCTAGAAGCATATCATGCGTCCTCTTTATTGTAAACTTTCCTGCTTGATATTCCGCATGTTTATTTGAGCAGCCTTTGGCGCACTGCCTCATACAGCAAAATTGCCCCAGAACTGGCCACGTTCAAAGACTCCACCTGGCCCAGCATAGGCAGTTGAACAACTTCGCTGCTCGCGCGACGCAAGTGCGGCGGGAGTCCTCTCTCCTCCCCTCCCAGCAAGACGATGGTCGGCCGGGTGAAATCCACTTCGAAGTAGCGCTTGGGAGCGTCGGGAGCGGTGGCCACGACCTGATACCCCTGGTCGCGAAGTTCTTCTAGAGCCACGCCCATTTTTGGGGTACGCCCTATCACTAAGTGCTGGTCGGCGCCGGCCGAGGTTTTGGAGACGGTGGCCGTCAAGGCGCAGGAGCGAGCTGCTGAGAGTAGCACGTGGCGACAGTTGGCGCCGTCGGCCGAACGCAGGAGCGCGCCTAAGTTTTGAGGATCTTGAACCTGGTCGAGGGCCAAGCAGAAGTCGGCTTTTGCCGTTTGAACGGCCTCAGTCCACTCCCCATAGGTGAGGAGCGCTCGGGCAGCGAGTTGGGCCACTACTCCCTGATGGTTCTTGCTGCGCGAAAGAAAGTCGAGGCGGGCTTTGTCCGTGCGCACCACTGGGATCTCCAAGGTTTTCGCCAACTCAAAAAACTCACGCGGAAGTCCTTGAGCATCTTTAGAGACGCTGATGCGTGAAATGGGCGATCCTGCCCTGAGGGCTTCGGTGACGGGGTGACGTCCGAAGACTACGGGTTCGTCCGAGCCCATTTCTGGCCTTGGGGCGTGTCCTCGACCGCGATCCCCGCCGCCTGAAGCACTCCGCGCAGGCGGTCGGCTTCTCCCCACTCTTTGTTCTCGCGGGCCATTTGTCGGTCGTTCAGCCATCGCTCTTCCTCCTCGTTGAGTTCTTCGGACTTGGTTTCGTCTAAGAGCCTTAGGCCCAATACAGTGTCGATCTTGGCCAGCAGTGATAGGGAGGCTTGGGCCAAATGTGATGCCTCGGGTTCTTCACTGTCAAAACATCTGTTGGCCGAGGTCACCAGTCCGAAGACCGCGGCCAGTGCCAGCGAAGTGTTTAGGTCGGCATCCATGGCTTCCTGAAAATCACGCAAGGCTTGATCGGCCAAGGGATGTGTCACCAAAGGGTCGATCGCTGCGTGCCCCGCCACTAGATAGCAACGTTCCATGAAGCCGCGCAGGCGTTCTAGATTGGCCGTTGAGCTGTGCAGTTCGTCAAAGGTGAAGTTGAGTCGTGAACCATGATGGACCTTGAGCAGGGCCAGGCGAATGGCCGTGGGGTCCCAAGCCTTACCGGAGGCGTTCCTGGTGCGGTCGGTGAGGTCGCGCAATGTATAGAAGTTACCCAGAGACTTACTCATCTTCTCGCCTTCAACGTGAAGGTGCTGAGAATGGACCCAGTAATTTACGAACCGATGACCGGTGCAGCATTCGCTTTGCGCGATCTCGTTTTGATGGTGCGGGAAGAGCAGGTCGATACCGCCCAAATGGAGGTCGAATTGAGGACCGAGATAGAGAATTCCCATGGCGGAACACTCGAGGTGCCAACCGGGTCGGCCTTTGCCGAGATGGGGATAGCTGTCCCAGTAGACGTCTCCATCCTCGGGAGTCCAGGCTTTCCAAAGCGCGAAATCGGCGGCGCTCGATTTTTCGTACTCATCGGATTTGACGCGTTCGCCCGAGCGTAGCTCGTCTACGTTGATGCGGGCGAATTTCCCGTAGTCTGGGTAGGTGGCGATCGAGAAGTAGATGGAGCCGTCTTCCGCTTTATAAGCGTGTTTTTTCTCCAAGAGGTCTTCGATCATAGAGGCCATCTTGTCCATGACCTCGGGGTCGGTGGCACGGGGGTGAAGGTCGGCGCGCTCGATGTTCAGGGTGTCGAGATCCTCAAAGAATGCGACCTCGTATTCTTTGGTGAAGGTCAAAGCGTCCAAGCGTTGCTCTTGGCTCTTGGCGATGATCTTATCTTCGATGTCCGTCAGGTTCATGACGTAGGTGACATGAAAGCCACTGAACTTGAGGTAGCGCAGCAAGAGATCGGAAAAGACAAAGGTACGAAAGTTCCCGATGTGAGCGAAGTCGTGGATGGTGGGGCCGCAAGTGTACATCTTGACCTTGCCGGGTTCGATGGGCACGAACGGTTCACGTTTGTGGGTTCTGGCGTTGTACAGTTCTAAGGGCATCTTCGTCGGCTTTCTCTTTAACTGATCACAAAGTTGACCAGGCGTTTGGGCACCACGATCACTTTGCGTACGGTTTTGTCCTTCAGATGATCGGCGGCGGCCACACGGGCTTCGGCCTCCATCGTCTCGCGACTGACGTCGGCGTCGAGGGTGATTTTTACGCGGATTTTACCGTTGATCTGAATGGGGATTTCGATCTGGCTTTCTTTACAGAGTGCCTCGTCGTAGGTGGGCCATTCGGATTGGGAAATGGACTCCGAGTGGCCCATCATCTGCCAAAGTTCTTCGCCCAAATGGGGTGCGAAGATAGAGAGTACTTGGCTGTATGTGAGGAGCTGTTTACGGGTCAGGGCTTCTATTTTTGGGGTGGCCTCGTTGACGAAGATCATCATGGCGGCGACCGCTGTGTTGAACGACATGCGCTCGAGATCACCGGTGACCTTCTTGACGCATTGATGCAGCGCACGCTCGAGGTCGGGGTCTGTGGCGACGTCATCGGTCTTCAAAGGTTCTCGTAGACCGTTCTCGTCGCAGTAGAGTCGATAGCTTCGATTCAAAAAGCGAGTAACTCCGTCCACGGCTCGCGTGTTCCACGGCTTGGAGGCTTCCAGTGGACCCATGAACATTTCATAGATGCGCAGGGCGTCGGCGCCGTGTTCGGCGATAACATCGTCCGGATTGACCACGTTCTTGAGAGTTTTACTCATCTTGGCTGTGGTCTGTCGCAGTTCGCGCCCGGTCTTTACGTGGCGGTACTTGCCGTCGGAGACCTCCTCCACTAAGTCGGTCGGGACCAGGTGCTTGGTTTCCGCGTCCTCGTAAGAGAATGCGGTGATGAGGCCTTGGTGAAAGAGCTTCTTGAACGGTTCGGACGTGGAGACGTATCCGCGGTCGAAGAGCACTTTGTGCCAAAAACGAGCGTACAAGAGATGGAGAACGGCGTGCTCTTTCCCTCCGACGTACAAGTCTACGGGCATCCAGTACTGCTCTTTGGTCTTGCTCCACGCCTCGACATCGTTGTCGGGATCGAGATAGCGAAGGTAGTACCAGCAAGAACCGGCCCAGTTGGGCATGGTGTTGGTCTCGCGCTTCCATGAGCGGCCATCTTGGTCGGTGAAGTTGACCCAATCGGTGGCCTTGGAAAGCAACGGTTCGGGGCGACCGGTGGGCTGGAAGTCTTCTAAGGGCGGTAGTTTGAGAGGCAACTCGTCTTCCGAGATCGCCTTCACTTCTCCATCCTCTCCTAATAGGATAGGGAAGGGTTCGCCCCAGTAGCGTTGGCGTGAAAAGATCCAATCGCGAAGTCGAAAGTTGATGCGGGCGGTGCCGAGGTCGCGCTCCTCGAGCCACGCGATGATGGCGTCCTTGGCCTCGTCGACAGGCTTTCCGTCGAGAAACCCACTATGGATGGCGATGCCGTCACCGGCAAAGCAGGTGACTTCCTCCCCCGCCGCGTTTTGAGCGACGCGTTCGGGTTCGGCGTCATTTTTGTAAACCGAGACGATGCGTAGGCCGTACTCTAAAGCGAAGTCAAAATCGCGCTCGTCGTGGCCGGGCACGGCCATGATGGCTCCGGTGCCGTAACTGTCGAGGACGTAGTCGGCGATGTAGATGGGTAGGGCTTCAGAATTCACGGGATTGATGGCGTAGCCGCCGGTAAAGACTCCGGTTTTCTCCTTTGTCGCGGTGCGTTCACGCTCGCTACGGCCGGACACCTGTCGTTGATACTCCTCCACCGCTTCTCTATAGTCGACGCCCGTGACCTGTTCGACGAGCGGGTGCTCGGGGGCCAAAACCATATAAGTGGCTCCGAAGAGCGTGTCGGGCCGAGTGGTGAAGATGGCGAAGTCGAGTCCCTCCCCTTTCGGGTTGGCTCGAAAGCGGTCTTCCTTGGCCAAAGTGGGGTCAAGGTGGGCGCCGGGCAGTTGGAACCAAACTAAAGCTCCTTGGCTACGGCCTATCCACTCGCCCTGCTGCTTCTTCGTTTCCTCAGGCCACTCCACGATTTCGAGATCGTCTAAGAGGCGTTGGGCGTAAGCGGTGATACGAAGCATCCATTGCCGCATGGGCTCACGAACACAAGGGTGCGTGCCGCGTTCGGAGTGGCCGTCGATCACTTCCTCGTTGGCCAGCACCGTGCCCAGCGCCGGGC
>JBBKWP010000450.1:0-3228 GCA_037968995.1 Candidatus Xenobia bacterium | reverse complement strand
CCCCAACATGAACAGGTTTCTACAATTTCAAATCGACCGAGCGAAGTCATACTACGATCTCTCAGCGCCCCTGGCGCGGCGCGTCGACAAGGAGAGCCGAGCCTCGCTCGAGGCTATGACAAAGATCTACCGGGCCGTGCTCACCAAGATTGAAACTCTCGGCCCCAAGGTATTCAAAGAGCGCGCACGCTTGTCCAAACTAGAGAAACTCTCTCTGGCCGGTCAGACCGCCCTGTCCAACCTGCGCGCTCGATGACGACCGTCGGAGCCCGTTCTACGCTCTAAAGGGCGTCCAGAAAGCGTCGATATTTTGTAACCCGACTGGGCTCGACCGGGATCCCGCGGGAGACCAACCAGCTCTCCAAAGATCGGCGGTAATCACCAAGTTCCTCAGCGGTAGGCACATGCTCGTTGGGCCATTCGGCCTCTAACTCGTAGCACGCGCTCCCATCCGGCAAGAGTGTTTTATCCACTTCCCATTCCCTCAGCGGTTCTAGGGGCGCCGCCACAACCCGGCGCTCATTCGTCACCTGCCCCTGCACTAGCAGTTGAGCGTCGGAGATCTCCCGACGCAGAACCGCCATCGGCTCAGTTGCTTCCCAAGCCGAATGTACTTCCGAATCGACGTAGGCTGTGTACTCTTGCGAAGAAAACACCCCGGGTCCGACCTCCCGGCCGATCTTCAGAGTGAGCTCGGTAGGTATGCCCATCCCTCGACGCAATCGTAACACCCAGTCTCGACGTGCGATCGGCTCGTCCACCACAAAGTATCGATTCGTAAAGATCAGAGTCTTTAGGGGCTGCGGAAGTTGCGAAAGTAGCCGAAGATAACCTGCTTCAGTCAGCTGATATTTGAACTCCGTTTCATTCTGAGCCACTCGACCCTCCTACTGCGGGGTTCCGAAGTCTCGACTCAGATGAAGATGCATCTGCTTGAACCACCACGGCCAGTCGTGGGCCACATCGTGGCCCCAAAGGTCCTGAACGTGGGGAATTCCAAGACTATCCAAATGAGTCGAAAAATTCGTCGTCCAGTGGACACGCTCCCAAGGACCCTGTCCTACGATCAGCACGATGTGACCACTCACGATCTGGCTCCATTGGGGTGTCCCACGAAGGTTTGCGAGATAGTGGACGGGGCTATTCTGGTAGCAGTTGTGATCGAAACTGTTGCCGAAGGATTCTGAGATGTCATAAACACCCGACAGACCATAGCAAGTGCGGAAACGGTCCGGATGCTTGAAATAGGTATTGGCGGCATGGTAAGCGCCAAAAGACGCGCCCATGGTGGCGATGGGAAGCCGGCCGCCACAGTCCTGGTCAATCCGATCGCTGACCTCGTGATAAACATACTGGTCGAACGCCTGATGACGTCTAGCAGCTTCCGCGATAGGCACCTCTTTATTGCTCCAGCTATCCTTGTTGATACTGTCGATGGTGATCAGCTTGATAATCCCCTGATCGATAAAAGGAGAAAGCGCCTCCACCATACCTTGTCGTTCGTACTCTTCAAAATTCTCGGCGGCGGTCGGGAAAGCCAGAACCGGCGAGCCGTAATGGCCGTAGATAGCCATGGGCATAGAACGACCTAAGAACTGACTGTGCTGTTGAAACTTTTGAATTTTCATGAAAAAAGCTTGGTCAGCTGAGCGCACCCTCCTGCCGCGGCCCGGCCGTAAAGGGGGCCGTCCGCAAGTCCACACGTCTTCCCTTTACACACCCGAGGGAATCGACTAAGATCCCGACACACATGTCAGCCGAAGAAGCAGCCGAATTAACGGCCGAAGCACCAGCCGTAACACCCGAAGCCTCACTCCCCGAGAACGTTCACCTCTTCGAACACGAGGGCCGTAGGATCTACATTATCGGAACAGCTCATGTCTCTTTGAAGAGCACGGAGTTGGTGGAGTCTGTGCTGCGGGACATCCGTCCCGATACCGTCGCCGTGGAACTCTGTGCTCCCAGATACAAAGCGCTTCGCAACCCAGAAGAGTGGAAAAAGACGGACATCGTCCAGGTCATTCGCCAGGGAAAAACCTTCTTATTGCTGGCTCAGCTGATGCTCAGCAGTTTTCAAAAGAAGGTCGGAAAAAAGCTTGGAGTCAAACCTGGAGCGGAGATGCTTCGGGCGGTGGAGATCGCCGATGAGATCGGCGCCGAAACCGTTTTGGCAGACCGTGAGGTCACCATCACCATGCGCCGCACCTGGTCGAGCTTAGGGTTTTGGGGCGGGATGAAAGTCCTCTGGTCCTTAGCTCTGGAGAGCTTGTCCGAAACCGAAGAACTTGAAGTTGAAGAGATCGAACGTCTCAAAACGGCCGACGTGCTGGAGGAAGCCATGCAAGACTTCGCACGCGTGTTGCCCCAAGTTCGAAAAAGCCTCATCGATGAGCGGGACCAGTATCTGGCTTCCAAAATCGCCGGAGCCCCAGGTGAGACTATCGTGGCCGTGGTTGGGGCCGGACACGTGCCTGGAATCGCACGGTACCTCAACCAGGACATCGACCTCGCCCCCCTAGAGCAACTTCCCGTCCCGTCCAGGTGGGGCAAAGCCTTGGCCTGGGCCTTCCCCCTGGCCATCTTGGCGCTGATCATTTATGGCGCCTCCACCGCGGGAGCTGCGGTGGGCGGCAAGATGGCATGGGATTTCATCTGGATTACCGGTGCCGCAGGTGGAATCGGTTCCCTTCTAGCACTGGCTCACCCACTCACCATTTTGGCCGCTATCTTGGGAAGTCCCATCGGTGCGGCCCATCCGCTGATCGCCAGTGGCTGGATCGCGGGATTGGTCGAAGCGACCCTGCGCAAACCCAACGTAGAAGACTTTGAAGAACTCCAGGACGAACCGATCACCTTTCGCCTGTTCTGGAGAAATCGAGTGACACGCGTACTTCTCGTGGTGATCACCACGAACCTGATGGTGAGCTTGGGCATGTTCGTCAGCGGCTACATCATCGTGCATCAACTCGCTGGTTGAGACCGTGCCAGCCTTCGGTTTCTCAGATGATGAATTCGATCCCTATCGGGAGCTCCAGCTTTCACCAGAAGCAGAACCCGAACTGATCAAGGCCGCCTTCAAGACCCTAGCCAAAAAGTATCATCCCGACAATTTCTCGGATCCCGTTGAGAAGGCTCGTGCCGAAGACCGCATGCGTCGCATCAACGAAGCTCAGAATCTCATTCAGTCGGGTCGCGCGCGTAGACAGTCTCCTTCTACACCTCAAGAGC
>JBBKWP010000449.1:0-13310 GCA_037968995.1 Candidatus Xenobia bacterium | reverse complement strand
TGAGGCTTCCTCGACGTCGCGCTCAGGCGATCTTGTTCGAGCAAGAATCCCGCTTCACCATTCATCAGCCTCCGGCGTCTTTGACCCGAGCGCGTCTAGAGCGGGTTCGAGGGGACGTTAAAGCGTGGAAAAGCATCCTGTCTCCGCGCTCGCCGTACCAAGGGCGGATCTTTGATGGACCGGTCGTAAACCTGCGAGTCGGCCAGTGGCAGCATATCGTTCACGTTTGTCAGCTTTTGGAAGAATCGGTTCCTTGCCGGGTTCGAGTGGGGTCCGAAATCTCCAACGTTTGGGTTCGACTCCAAGACGGCGAAAAGGAGATAACTATCCATCCGACCTTTCTCTCTTTGAGCGATGGAGAATCCCGATTTTTGCTCGCACGCGCCCTTTTTCGACATAGCGCAGGTCTCGACAATCTGGAGGGTCCCGGTGAGGGCCTGGGCGAGATGAAGGGAGTTCAGCAGGCAGCTATTATGTATGCCCAGTGGAAACGACATCCAGAACAACTCCTTCTTGGAGTTGAAGACTCGATGGACCTGGAATTTGCCGACCTGCAGGCAGTGCTGGAAGAACTCTATTGGCAGACCGATGATTCGATGTACGCACGACTTTGCGAAGTGCTAACGACCGGATGTTGGTGTCCCAAGGGTGACATCGAGGCTGACTTATTCGCCGCGGGGTTTTGTAATCTGCTCGATGCCAGCTATGCCGTCACCAACAGTGGACTGTCCTGCTCGCCAATCTATCGAAGTTGCGAAAGTGGAGGTCTAAGGACTCTGATTCCGAGACTCAAACACTACCGAGCACTCGCCTTGCGACTTCAGAATCTATGGATGACTGGGCACGACCAATTCTTGATGGACCACCTTACCAAATGAAGTTTCCGGCGATCTCGCGATAACGGTGGCCGGCCAAGACGTGGAAAACGCGAATGCGTTCCAATGACGTGGGGGACAGGGTTCCGATGGGAAGGTAGACGAGTTTCTTTCCGAAGCGCTGAGCAAGACTAAAAAAATAGGAGCGCGGGGCCTCAGAGGCAACATAGAGAATGTGCTTGTCGAGACAGTAGTCGATCGCGGCGAACAGAAGGACCTCCGCTTTGGTTTTCGCTCCACGATAATGAGGATCGTTCCAGACGTTCGAAAGTCGCCTTGGAGGATAGGACAGTAGCAGGCCCCCGTATTCACATCGGGCGATGCCCGGTCCGACCACTTTTTTTCGACGGTCGGTGGCATAAAACGCCATGTCGGATTCTTGGTCGTGTTCACCGTGCCAAGTGATGCACCAGGGGTAGGTGTTGGTGCCGGCGTCGTCGTCAAAGACCATCACCACGGATCCTGTTCCCCCCTGGATCTTCTTCTCTTCCCTGACATACAATTTCTGACCGTCGGCCCAGTTGCGCAGAGTCGTTCGCATGTCGATTCCGTCGAGCAACGAAGTGGTGAAGGGTTCGGTGCGAGAATGCGCCTCGGATTGAACCCGAATTGCCTTTTTCTGGAGGTAGCGACCGTAATCTTCGATCACAATGTCTTCCGGCGGATAGCTACAGATTCTTCCGCTCTCGAAAGCTCCTGACCAGTCATTGGGGTCATCGGTTGGTGATTGACGTTCTGGAAGTGGCATTCTCGACACCGATTGTCGAAGCCTAGGAAAGGTTCTTTGGAACTGAAAGTGGCGCAGTCGAAGACCGTCGATTTCCAACTCTTTGCCATCGAAATCAAATGTGGAAGCGTCGGGAGCGGTGTCCTGTTGCCAGGGATAGAAAGTCGCCAGATCCCAAAATTCGTAGGCGAAATTATGATCCACGCAGGCCCGAGCCGAATAAATCATCGGTAACAGACCAGGGATCAGTTTGCCCTGCAGAACAGCGTATCGCCGCGAGAAGGTGTTGAGGTTGGTAAATTGCCAGTCTTTAAAAGTCTCACCGGTATTCTCGTTGTAAAAGCGGCCGGCCAGTTTGAGAAGCTCTCGGTAAACCAGTTGCCGATCGATGCACCCCTCAGCGGTTCGACATATACCGTTGAGCCGCTGATATTCCTCGAGCATTTCGGCACGTCGCTGATTAGTGTCTTTGAAGGTGAAGAACCGTCCCTCTCCCTCGGGGGTCTCGTTCGGAGCTTCTTCGGGCGGTGAATCCGCGTCATCAAAACTCGGTGGTGTCCAACTTTCCGGATTGAGCGATTTAAGGTAGGCGTTCAGACGTTTCATCTGATCCGGAGAGAGGCTCTGCTCCTCCGAAGCCACCTTCATGCCAAGCAGCTTCTCGAGTGCGCCAAACACAGATTTCCTATCGAGTGTCGGATCTTCGGGCGCAACCTTAGTTTCGGCGCCCGGCGACTCGACCAAAGGCGACGCCCACGCGGATTCCTGACCCGGACCGCCGCGCTGGAGTTCATAAAGGGTGGTTACGAAGGGAATCTCATCTGCGAGGGTCCGTACGGTTCGTAGACTCGGATGATAGATCTTGAGAGCCGGAAGTGGGCGGGCCGGATTCTCCGCAATCTCTAGCGGGCGCTCCAACAGCTTCAGCATGGGATCGACATGCTTCATTCCGCCGACGAACACGATTCGACCTTTCGATTTTAAGCGCTGGAGCCGATAGGCCATGGCTTCTTCCCTCTTCGCGTCGATCGCTTGGCGCGGATCGGGGTTCGGGGAGTTCCAAAGCTTAAGACAGGTTTCGTAGTAACGTTGCGCACCCAGTCCAGTGACTAGGTAGGGGTCAGGGAGTCGGTCCACGCCAGTGGGGTATCCAGATTGAAAGTCGTCGACGAAGCTGAACGGTATCCCTAGTTCGAGCGCTGTGCGCAGAGCCTCACAGAAAGGGTCCGTGGGTTCGATTCGCCACATAGGCGCGCCCTGATCGTTGTCTCCCTCCTCTGAAAAACTGGCCGCGGTGATCAATGAGAGGAGAGGGAAACGCTGCACCGCTTGGCCGAAGAGCGATTCCAGACCCTGAGGAAGCTCTAAGGCGATATGGTCGGGATGAAGCTCTCGAATGGCTTGACGCAGCGGTCGACAAAATTCGACGCGACCATGGAGAATAGGAACGAGATAGAGTTCACCGACTTGCTGGACCCAGGTCGGTTCAGTCGGCATACCGCAGCGCCTCATCCCCCAAGACCATCTTTATGGACCGTCGTAGGGCGGGGGTCTCCGTCATCTGCAGACTTTTCATAAGCTTGGCCGCGTAACGGGCGATATTGATCCCGTCCCGTACCGAGTATCTTTCATCAGCCTGATGTGCTCGCTGGAGAAAATCGGCGACGTAGTTGAGAAGATTCTGCTCAAGGTTAGGAAGATTTTCTCTTAAGATGAGCATCTCTTCGTCGCGCTCTGGAAAGTCGACAAAGATCTGTGGCTGAAGTCGGCTATGAATGTACTCAGGCAGTTCAAAGGTACTGGAATCTTCGTTCATTGTTGCCACAAATCGGAAGTTAGGGTGGGCCGGAATCTTGAGCCCCGCGACCAAAGATTCAACATACCGTCGGGCGTCGAGGAGCGGAGCTAACGAAGCCCAGGACTTCTCGCTCATCCGGTTTCCCTCATCTAGGATAAGAATGCCGCCGCGGATCATGGCCGTAACCAAAGGGGAGGCGACGTAGCGAATGGTCTGATCCCCCCCGACGACCGGAAGGATGATGAGATCTTCTGGCCGAGTATCCATGGTGGCCTGCATGATATAGACCTCTTGCCCTAAGGCTTTGCCGGCGGCATAAGCTAGGGTTGTTTTGCCAACCCCAGGTTTTCCGAGAAGTCGAGGGTTCAGGGGGAGGTCGTCGGCATCCAAAACCAGCCAAGCGGCCAGGAGTTGGGTCAAAAGTTCCTCTTGACCCACCCATCGTGTTTTCAGTTGATCGGGCTCTCCTAAGTGGATCGGTATTCCGGAGATCTCAGTGACATTGTTACGACTCATTGTTCCCTCGTTTTCGTGCGTTTGCTCATCGAGTGCCGTTTCTCTGCTCGGTTTCCATTGCCTCCCCGTCTTCCGTATCCGCTTTACAAGACGAAACGTCATAAACTTTTCGGATAAAGTAAAGTTCAAAGACTCTCGCGCTGGGATCTGAGCCTGGAGAGTCTTACGTCCCGTCAGTAATAGCAAGGTTTGACACCCCTAGGGGACGATGATAAGTTCTCAGGATGAGTGAGCCAAGTCAGGTTGCAAATCCCCTCGAACTCCAAGAACTCGAAAGAGAAGTGAAGCGCCGTCGAACCTTTGCTATCATCAGTCACCCGGACGCCGGAAAGACAACCCTGACTGAGAAGCTCTTGCTGTACGGGGGCGCACTTCAGATGGCAGGCGCAGTGAAGGCACGGCGGCAGCAGACGCACGCCGTCAGCGACTGGATGGAAATGGAGAAAGCTCGTGGAATTTCCATCACCTCCACGGTCCTGTCCTTCGATTACGACGGATATCGCGTCAACCTTCTAGACACACCCGGTCACCAAGACTTTAGCGAAGACACCTACCGAACTTTGTTGGCCGCCGATTCCGCGGTCATGGTCCTAGACGCGGCCCGCGGAATCCAGCCCCAAACGCTGAAGCTTTTCGAAGTGTGCAAGCGGCGCCAGATTCCGATTTTTACGTTCATCAACAAGATGGATCGTCCCGCATTGGATCCTTTTGAGCTTTTGAACGAACTCGAGCAAACCCTGGGACTTGAGACCTACGCGGTCAACTGGCCGCTGGGCAATGGACCCCAATTCCGTGGCGTGTACGACCGCGCCGACGGCAAACTTCACCTGTTCGAACGTCAAGCGCACGGTGGAAAGAAGGCCAAGGCCGAGAAAGTTCGTCCTGACGACCCGAGTGTGGCCAAACTCAGCGACCCAACGACTCATCAAGAGTTTCTCGAAGGCCTTGAGCTTCTTGAAGCCGGTTCAGAACTCGATCGTGAGGCCTTCTCGAGGGGACTTCTGACACCGGTGTTTTTTGGCAGCGCTCTCTCCAATTTCGGGGTCCAACTCTTCCTCGACAGCTTTCTTCAGTTGGCCCCACCTCCCCCATCTCGACTCAGCGATGAGGGTACGGTCCATCCCACCGATAAGTACTTCCGTGGCTTCATATTCAAGATTCAGGCCGACATGAATCCTAAGCACCGCGACCGTGTCGCGTTTCTGAGAATCTGTTCAGGAAAGTTTCAACGGGGAATGAAAGCCCGCTGTACTCGAACCGGCCAAGACATCAAACTGAACTACGCTCAGCAACTGTTCGCTCAGGAGCGTGTCATCGTGGACGAGGCCTTCCCTGGCGATGTGGTGGGCATGACCAACTCCTCGAATTTGATTCTTGGCGACACTCTCTGTGAAGGACCGGATGTCCATTTCGAACCGATGCCACTCTTTTCTCCGGAGCATTTCGCGCGAATCAACATTAAAGACCCGTCACGTCGCAAGCATTTCTTAAAAGCCATGGATCAGCTCTGTCTCGAAGGAGCTATTCAAGTCTTTTTCCCCAAAGACAGCTTCTCTCGCGACCCTATTATCGGAGCCGTTGGTGTGCTGCAGTTTGAAGTGGTTCAGGACCGTCTCAAGAACGACTACCGGGTGGAGATCGACTACGAACGGATGCCCTACACGAGTGCTCGCTGGTTGGAAGGAACCCCTGAAGCCGTGGAAGCCTTCACGGGTTCTCGCCAGACAATGGTCACTCTCGACCTTTGGGACAGAACAGCCTGCCTATTCCCCGGCAATTGGGATCTCGACTACGCGAAAGAAAAGAACCCGGACCTCGTTTTCCGTTCCATCTCGCAAGTTGCCTAGTGGGTCCTTACCCGCATAAGGATCGGACACCCACGGAGTTTCGTCAGTGACCGAGGAACAAGCCGAACAATTAGAAGAGGTCATCGACCAAAAGGCGGTTCTCCACGCGGACTCACTCTTAGCGTCTGGAGTCGAACCGATGAAGGTCCGGAGGTTTCTCGAGGACCACTATTCCCCCGAAGTCTGTCGGGGCATTCTTGACTGTCTGACGACTCGCTCGCACTTTGCTCACAAGTTTGAGGACGCCGGACGTTGGCTCCTTCATCGACAACCCGCCGAGCAGGCAACCGCTTCCTTCATCGCGCGTTGGCGTGCCGACTATCTGGGCGAACGATTGAACTCCGGAGGACGCCTGGCAGAACTCGGTACCGGGATCGGGGGAGATACCGTCTACCTCTGTAGGCACTTTCACGTCTCCGGTTTCGAGAAAGTGCCCGCCCGCGCGCGCCTTGCACGCGCCAACCTTTGCCGATTGAGTCCCGAGGCGCTCCCATGGACCATCACAAGCGAAGAAGTGCGAGCCTCTGACCTCAGCGGAGAAACCCTGTTTGTCGATCCCGCCCGCCGCAGGGAACAGCGTCAGTTTGACCCCGAAGGCTGGGACCCGCCACTCTCCTCGCTCACGGCACTTGAGGGATTTACCAATGTTATCATCAAAGCCGCCCCAGGATTGGACTTGGATTTGCTCCCGGACGGTTGGGAAGTCCACTTTCTCTCCATGGCCGGTAATCTCAAGGAGGCGATGCTGTTCTCTGCGCCCAAGGCGCCTGAACTCCAGGGTCCGCTAAGGCACGCTTGGCTGTTTGACCCAGCCACCCGGACCGTTAGCCATCGTTCAGGAAGTCCAGGCAAGGCCCCCCTGCGCAAACCTGCGGTCGGCGACTTTCTGCACACCCCCGACCCGTCCGTATTGCGCTCCGACCTGCTCGGCGATTTGGCAGACGAGTTGGAAGCGGGTGTCGTTCACGAGAAGATAGGGTATCTCTGTGGTCCTACGCCGTGTCCGCTACCTTGGGCGACAAGTTTTCAAATTCTCGAACGCTTGCCCCTCGCTTGGAAGAGTCTGGCGAGCGCACTGATGGCGCGCGACTGGTCAGACGTAGAAATTCTCACCCGCGGAGTCCCGTTCGCACAAGCGGAAATCTTACACCGTTTACGGAAGGTTCGAAAGGTTTGGGCCAAGCGGGCCGGCCCACGAGGCACCCTGATTTTATACCGAGATGAACAAGGCTACACCGCTATCTTAGCCGAACGGCTGCCTCATGAATCTTTCAGCCGAACTCAACGAACACATTAAGCAAGCCATGCGCGCCAAGGAAAAAGAGAGACTGACTCTCTTACGATCGATCAAAGCCGCTTTTCAAAACAAAGAGATCGAGACAGGGTCCAAACTGACCGCGCCGGAAGAAGTGGCTATTGTGCTGAAAATGATCAAGCAGCGCAAGGAGGCCGCGGAGGGATTCCGCAAAGGCGGAGCCGAGGAGCGCGCCGCTCAAGAGGATCGAGAATGCGAACTTCTAGAAGCCTATCTACCGCCGGCCCCCAGCGACAAAGAGATCGAAGATGCCATCGACGCAGAGGTCTCAAAACTGGCCGCCGATTCTCGAAACGCCAAGGCTATGGGACCGCTTATGAAAACCTTGAACGAAGCCTTCGCCGGCCGCCCGGTAGATGGTAAAGCTCTCAGTCAGAAGATCAAGGCCAAGCTTTCTTAAAGCGATCGAGATGGAAATGGTATGGGTCACAACCGCTGAACAGCGGGAAGCCTGTTTCGCCATCCGCCGAAAGGTTTTCATAGAGGAACAGGCGGTCCCAGAAGAACTGGAACTCGACGATCTCGATCTCGGGGCCATTCATCTTTTGGCGATGACCTGCGACGGCGTTCCCGTCGGAACGGCACGGCTCCTGACGAAGCCGACACCGACGTCTTCTTCAAAGGGGATGGTAAAGCCCCAGGTCATCTCGGCGAAGATCGGCAGGGTGTCCGTTTTGCCTGTATTTCGGGGCCAGGGCATCGCTCGGTCTATGATGAGTCATCTCGAAGAGAAGGCGCTCGCTTGTCGCTTTACCGAAATCCAGTTGGACGCCCAAATAGCTGTCATACCGATGTATGAAGGCTTGGGCTATTCGGCTTACGGCCCCGTTTTTGACGACGCCGGTATCGATCATCGAAAGATGCGAAAAAACCTCCTGCAGGAAATCTTCTGATAGAGCGAAGGCCTTAAAGTGAAATCCACATAGACGTCGGCACGCTCTAAAAAAAGCGAGGATTCCACCAAACGTCCAGCATCTATCAGGAGAACATCACGTGTCGCAAAAAGCCATAGCTACTGCTCTCACCATCCTTGCTTTGGGACTCACCGGGTGCCAAAAATCGATGGATCCACAGGCTGCCCAGACGCCCTCGAGGACGCAGGAGCGTGGCCAACAAACTGCCCAGACGCCCTCCGTGACACAGGAGGGCGGCCAAAAAGCTGGCCTTGAGCACGCCTTTGAGGGATCGGATGGCACCAAAAAGCCATACGTGAAAGCGCGATACCCGGACCCAAATCCGAGTCCGAAAGCACCTATCATCTTGGGCAATCCTCCTTTCGACTTTTCCGATCACGAGTGGGCCAACTTTAGCCAATCCGGAGAGGACGGCGTCTTAGAGGCCATATTCCAGGTTATCGAGCCAACCAACAAATTCGTGGTCGAGTTTGGCGCCTCAGAAGGTATTGAGCTTAGCAATGCCAGACACTTGATCATCAATCGTGGCTGGAGCGGTCTGTTGCTTGAAGGCGACGAGGCGATGGCTGAAAAATTGGTGAAGAACTACGCGGAGTTTCCTAAGGTTAAGGCAGCACAGGCTTGGATCTACCCAGGCAACGTGGAAACTCTTTTTCGTCAGTATGGTGTTCCCAAGGACCTCGACCTCTTGTCTATCGATATCGACAGTAACGACTACTACGTATGGAAAGTCTTGCACGAGTTTCGGCCCAAGGTTTTGGTCGTCGAGTATAATGCGTCGTATCCCCCACCAGAGAAGATGGTGGTCGAATTCAGCCCCTTTAACTTCTGGGATGGCTCTGACTATTATGGAGCGAGTCTCCAGTCCCTCAAAAACCTCGGCCAGGAAAAGGGATACGAATTGATATACTGCACCAACCTTGGCGCCAACGCAATTTTCGTTGACAAGAAGTATTTTGCTCGCTTCAAAATCTCTGATAATTCCGCAGAGGCGCTGTACAAGCTTCCTCTGTATGGAGTGATTGATGGCGGACGTGCCCCCAACGGTCTAGGCCACCCATCGTCCGAAATCAAGGTTCTAAAATATGGAAGCTTCGTTCGGTTGTTCGAAGACACTATGGATTGGGACGCCATGAAGATCCCCAAAAAGCGAAGAAACGATCTTTAGTTCAAAAAAGACAGACCAACGCGGAAAAATGACCTTGTTGGGGGCAACGGCCTTGGTGATAGCCAGTATGATCGGGACTGGTATCTTTACCACAACTGGATTTTTGGCTGCAGATCTTGGAGGTCCATCTACTATCCTTTTGTGCTGGCTCCTCGGTGGGGTATTGGCGCTGTGCGGTGCTTTAGTTTACGGCGAATTGGGAGCCATGATGCCCCGTGCCGGAGGTGAGTATGTTTATCTTACTCGCGCATTCTCCCCAATTGTAGGCTTCATGTCTGGATGGGTATCGCTCATCGCGGGCTTTTCTGCCCCTGCGGCGGCTTCTGCGACTGCTTTTGGGACTTATCTTCACGCCGCAAACGGTGCGATCTCGGTGAAATGGGCGGCTATCCTTTTGGTGGTCGCCCTTACCGTTCTACACGGTTCTAGCTTGACGGTTGGAACTCGGGTCCAGACACTTCTAACCGTTGGGAAAGTTGTCCTCATCATCGCCTTTTTTGTAGCCGGCATCACGATGGGTCGGGGTGAGTGGTCTGGCTTGACAGAAGGCAAGTCCTTGGTGGATACAGATTGGAATATTTTTGCGGTTTCCTTGATCTGGGTCTCCTTCGCTTATTCCGGATGGAATGCCGCTGCTTACCTCGGTGGAGACATTGAGAACCCCGGCCGCAATCTTCCCCTTGCGCTTTTTTTGGGAACATCAACTGTCACACTCCTCTATCTGCTCCTCAACGTTGTGTTCCTTTATGCAATTCCAGTGCAAGAGCTAGCCACCGGGCGCGGAGGTGGGCCCGTAATTGAAGTAGGACATACGGTTGCCCTGGCACTCTTCGGGAACATTGCCGGGGGCGCGTTTTCTCTTCTCATTACATTAGCCCTAGCTTCCTCGGTGAGTGCCATGATTTTGGCGGGTCCCCGAGTCTATCAGGCTATGGCTGAAGATGGAATGTTCTTTGCCACGTTCTGCCGTAAGAATGAACACGGGGTCCCTCAGGCTAGCGTCGCCTTGCAGGGCTTTCTTACAGTCTTTCTTATTTTGATCGCTCGCTTTGAACAGCTTATGTACTATATCGGTTTCACGTTGGCGATCTTCAGTGCCCTCACGGTTTTCGCAGCCGTGGTACTTCGAAGAACGCAGCCCGAGTTCGAACGCCCCTTCAAAACTCCGTTTTGGCCTATACCAGCCATCCTTTACATGGGACTGAGCATCTGGATGGCCGGGCACACAATTTTTGCCCGACCGCAAGAATGTTTGGCAGGGATAGGAACTCTAATGTTCGGAGCTCTTCTATTTTTCTGGTGGAGAAAAAACTCGCTCAACACGGCCTCCTAGGCCAGAGGGATCCAAGCGAGAGCGCGGCAATCTTCACGTCGCTTCCCGAGATCCTGGTCTAGAGGGGCAGCACAGAGAGTTCGAGAGACACTGGCACCGCTTCTGTCGATACGCCGACGATGCGAATATACCATATTCGCATCGTCGCGCAGGCCAGTTTAGTCAGTCGGATAGGTCTTGAGGTTAGGTCGCGGCGGCAGTCGCACCGGCAACTGCTTGCCCAGCGGCGGCGATCTTTTTAGCTCCGCCGTCGATGGCCATGACAGCCTCCTTAAGAACCTCTTCGTCCCGGTTGTCGAGATAGCTCCTGAGGAGTTCCGTTCCCTGACGGAATCCTTCGACACCTTCTTCAAACGCGTCGTAGACACGGTTGACAGCCTCTTTCTGCGCCTCCTCGGTGTCGGCAGGTTCGGGAGGTAATTGAGTGACGTTGGCATTTACCAGATTCTCAAATTTTTCTATCTCGGACAGAAACGTCGCGTCGTCGATATCTCCGGCATGGATGCCGTTGACCGCTTCATAGAGCTTCACGACGTTGGCCGTCATAAGCAGATCTTCGTTCTCGTTGGGCATTCCGCCACTCTCTTTGGCTTCAAAGGTAGTGGTTGTTGTTGAGCCTACATTTTGAGGCAAGGCTACACCACAACTCACGCAACGGGTACGGTCAGAGTCATTGAGTGTAGCGCAACGAGGACAGGTGGTTTTCCCTTCCATGGCCTCGAGTTCCTTAAGCCTTTCCCTCGACGTCGATAAGGCCTTGGCGAAGTCGAGAAGGTAGCCTCTCGCTTGCGTCAGTTGAACGCGACTACGCTCGGCGAGAAAAGCCTGAACTGCTTGGATACCATGCTCAAAGTCTTCGAAGGTTTTGAGAGCTGTCTGAACCTCTTCTAAAGCCAGAGCTGATTCCAGAATGGTGGGAGCGTGCTCGAGTTTGGATTTGGTTTGAGCAAAACCCATTTCGACGGCAACCATCGCTTCGATCAGGGGGCCGTCACCGATATTTCCGGTCTCGGCCTCGGTGATCATTTGGAAAAGGTAGTTGAGATCGGGGAAATCGGTCTCGCCTTGTGCACGAAGACTGACCTGAACCATCGGGACGAGGTCTTGCAGTTCCACGAAAGTCTCTTCAAGAGCCGAAATGTGAGAGTCGTAGTCCGCCTGATCGCCATTCTTCGCCAAATCATCGGAGAGATTGTTGAGGCATTTCAGATGACGGAGGAAAGCATTGGTCAAGGAGATCACTTCGGGTATTTGAGGCTCTTTGTCGAGTTTTTTGATCGAATCCAGCGAGATGCTTCGTTCGGTATCGATCGCCTCTTGAAAAACCAATCGCATATTGTCGTCAGGATTGGCCAAAAAGTCATCCTTGACGGAAAGGATATGGTTGTAATTGGGGATGTCAGAGGGACCCAAAGCACGCAGAGCCTGATTTCGGAATTCCACGAAGGTCTGATTGAGTTGGAAGCTGGCCCTATTCATCATATCGCCGGCTGTGATAACCCGCCCCTTGTCACTTGCCTCTAGGCCGTCTGCGACCTCTTGAATCTCCGCATCCAGCATTTCCAGGAGTCCGTTGGCAAAGGCGATGAGCGGATCGCAACTCTCAGCTTGTTCAGGGGTCAAATTCTCTACAATCTCAGTAAAGCCCGTGCGATGCCGATTCACATCTTCACCGGCGGCTTCGAGAGCCTTCAGCAAGGTCGCTTCGTCCATTTCGTCGTTGGTCCAAGCGGCGATTTTGTACATCAAGTTTTCTTCCACGGTCATACTCCTGTTCGAAATCAAGTTTTCCCTTCATCGAGCCCAACCCTTCAAAGATTCAAGAAATGAGCCGCCTCGTTACCGAGACGGCTCATTTCGGACCTCGAAACGACGGCGATGAAGCCGTCCTTAGAGTTTAGGTATGCCCAAGGCGAGGGTCGTCGTAGAAGTCTTCGACTTTACTCGGGTTAGCGAATCCACCGGTTCTTCCGAGGGTTCGATAAGCATCGGTCATGTTGAAGCTCTCGTCTTGGTTGTAGATGTTGTTGTAGATTCCAGCGCCCGTGCGCGGGTTGGTGCGGAAGATCGCGGTCTCGCCATCATACTGCCGCTGTTCGCGGAACTGAGTGTCTCGGGGATTCATACTGTGGTGGTCCACAGTGTTGGTGCCGTTGGTGATCTGGACGTTCTGACGACCATCATAGATGGACGTATTGTCCGTGACACCATGAGGGCCTTTGGCGGTCATCGTGATCTTGGTACCGTCACCGAGTACGATGCTACGTTGCTTGCCTTCCCAATCCTTAATATGTTTGCCGTTGAGGTTTTCGTGCGGGTCGCCCCAATGCTCTACTTTGTTCTTCCCTTGCGGGTCGGTGATAGTGATGGTGTGTTTGTCAACCTTGACCGTGTAACCGCCGCTCGTCTTGTACTCGATCGGCTGTCCTTTTTCTTTCTGCTCGAGTTGGCCTTGAGGAGGGCGTTGGCCAGGGCAGCAGCAGCACTGAGGGGACTGCTGTCCGAAGTTGAAATTTTGTCCGCCACCCCAAGGGTTGCCGTACTGCTGGCCGCCACCGTATTGGTTGCCGAAGCCTCCGCCATACTGCTGGCCGCCACCGTACTGGTTGCCGAAGCCTCCGCCATACTGCTGGCCGCCACCGTATTGGTTGCCGAAGCCCCCGCCGTACTGCTGGCCGAAGCCTCCGCCGTACTGCTGGCCACCGCCGTATTGGTTACCAAAGTTAAAATTCATGTTAGTCGTGTTGCCAAAGCCGCCGCCAAAGCCGCCGTTGTAGCCGCCGCCGCCGCCGGGAAATCCGCCGTACTGATTACCGA
>JBBKWP010000448.1:0-21883 GCA_037968995.1 Candidatus Xenobia bacterium | reverse complement strand
GGTGAACGATGAATCCATTGACGGGATTATCGCCAAGCAGACCGGTGGTCGTTCGGCGCATTGGGTTGAGGAGACGTCTCACGGATTTTTGCTGGCCTAAAAGACGAACGGAATCCCAGAGAAACTCATGGGTCTATTTTCCATTTTTCAGGGAGTCAATCTTCGAGCGAGATCGTCGCGGAGCCTCTTGAATAGGCTGTTTGACGGCGGCGCAGGCAGGATTTTTGACCTTGAACCGCTAAGTCATGAGTTAAAGAACACACTAAGAGGCTGATCCGAAAGCTTGCCTTTTTATCGGATTTAAGATAGCCTCTCCGTAGTCTGGACAGAGTTCGTTCATAACGAGACCCGTTAAAGGGGAGTCCAGAGCTAAGAAAGATGGAGTATTTGAATGTTAGAGACCTCAGTTCGCGACGACGAAACGATTGACAGCGCCCTTCGAAGATTTCGTAGGTTGTGCAATCAATCCGGACTCACCTCGGAGCTTCGCCGTCGTGCTTATTACGAAAAGCCCAGCGATACCAAACGCCGAGAGCGCAAAAACAAGATTCGTAAAGAAGCTACCAAAAAATAGACCGCCAGATGGCGGCCTTTTTTCTGACTCGAGGTTTCGGCCTCGATTTTTTTTTGCCCGGATTTGGCGTACGGTTTATAGCCCTCTAACCGGAAACTCTGTGCCGTCAATGGGGCTTCGGTTGGACCTCTAATCGACGGCGCTGATGAGCGCCTTTTCGATGTCGGAGCTTTGCGGTCGCGCGAGTTGTTCCATAACCGCGCCGTCTTTTAAGATCACGAAATTGGGCCAAAGCTTGACAGCGAAGGTCCGACCCAGAGGGCGACCTTTTCCGTCTTCTACTTTGATGTGACGCACCTTCTCGTGCTTTTCGAGCAGGCGCTCAAGGTCGGCCTGGATATTCTGACAGTGCGGGCACCAATCGACGCCGAACTCTAGTAGGGTGATCCCTTTCAGGGAGTCGATGTCCGCGCGGCTGAGGGTCTCTTCAGACCAATGGGCGAGATATGGCATATCTCCAATATAGCGCAAGGATCCGATTTTTGAAACGAAGTTTATTCAAGGTTTTGCTGTTCCCGCGAGAGAACAAGCCTAATATGATCAAGAATTCTCTGGTTAGCGTTTTATTGGGCCTGACACTGATGACGCCGGGGTGGGCCAAAGACGTCCTCGTCCCCCTAGACGATCGTCCCGCCAATCGACTTTTCGTGGAACAGATCGCTCGCATCGGCCAACCGGCCGAGCGCCTGGTTTCGCCTCCTCGCCAGCTTCTTGGTCGACTTTTCACCGCCGGACAGTCTGATGCCATCGCCGATTGGACCTTCGGGCAAGTTCGCTCAGGTGATACCGTCTTTCTTTCGGCGGACATGTGGCTGTATGGCGGACTGGTGGCTTCCCGCTCCGCGGCCGCAGACCCCGAGAAGGTCGAGCGTCGACTCGCACGATTAAGGGAACTGAGCGAAAAAGGCGTGAAAGTCTATGTTCTAGCGACGATACCTCGATTGTCGTTACGCACGTCTAACGAACAGGCGCCGCACGAAACGGCTTTGGCACAATGGGCCGCCAAGGCCGAACTTCCCAGCGCCGAGGAGATGCTGGCCGCGCCTGAGGATGCTCCCTTTCCTGAAAAGGTGCCCCGCGAGGTGGTGGAAGAATATCTTCGAGTGCGCGTGCGCAACGTGTCTACACTTTTAGCTCTCATCGACATGGCCGAACACGGGGTCTTCGAGTCCTTGGTTTTGGGCCAGGATGATGCAAACAAAACCGGACTTCATCAAGATGAGCAGCGGAGGCTGCGCGAAGCCATCGCCAAAATTTCTCAAACGGGGGGTGGAGACACGCCGGTGACCCTGCTCTCAGGCATCGACGAGTTGACCATGAACATGGTTGCCGGGGTTCTGACCAGTCGAGTGAGTGCGCACCCTACGGTGCGTGTCATCTATAGCGACCCGGAGGCGGCGGCCAAGATTCCGCCGCTTGAGAGTCTACCCTTGGAAGTCATGATCGCGGACCACTTAACGCTGGCCGGAGCCCGGGAACTCGACTCTCCAGAAGCCGATGTGGACCTCTTTATCTACGTTCCTTCCGCCAAGCCCTGGGGGTTGCCTGGAGAAGAGAAGAGGCCGGAGTCGGAAGCCTTTGTAGCGACCGTGCAGCAGGCTATGGCGGGTGGGCGCCGGGTGGCGGTAGCGGATCTGTCTCTGGTCAACCGGATGGATCCTTTTTTGGCCGAGTCTGTATTGGACAAAATTCATCTGCCGGAGCTTCAGGGTTTCGCTTCGTGGAACACCCCCGCCAACGCCGTGGGAACAGTGATTTCTCAACTCGCTTGTCATCGTCTGGCGGAGACGCAGACCTCCTGGAAGTTGGCGGACCGGCTAGAAAGTGAGAAGACACACCAGGCGTTTCTGTTCGCCCGCATGATTGATGACTACGGCTATCAGACCTTGGTGCGTGACGCGGTGAAATCCCAAGTGGAAGGCCTCTCGTCTGGAGCCGACCCTCTGCTGAACCTTTTCGGGCCTGTCGGTCTAGACATCCGTTTGCGACTCATCGAGTACGCCAACAAGCTGTTCGCCGAACACTATCTGGGTAAGTCCATCTGCCTATTACCCCAAAAACGCCAAATCCGTTTTCGCGACTCCAAACTGGAAGTGGTCCTCCCCTGGCCCCGCGTTTTCGAGGTGGAGGCTCGTTTGGACTTAAGGTTAGAAGACACCAAACTGCCGTGTGCCAGGCCCTAGGCTAGCGCACGGCAGTCCGAGCGTTCCCCTTGGGGGATGACAGAAGTCCCCCAACTTCGTTAGGCGCGACCCGCAGTTTGCAAGTCCCGTTGCGAGGAGAGGTGCTCTTCGGCTTCCATAGCGGCTTTGCAGCCCATACCCGCGGCGGTGATGGCTTGGCGATAGCGCGTGTCGACGACATCTCCGGCGGCGTAGACGCCCTCGAGTTCCGTGTGGACATCCTGGGTGACGATCTTGCCTTTCACGGTCTGGATGTAGCCCTCGTGATCGAGATTCAGTGAGCCTTTCAAGAACTCCGTGTTAGGGATGTGGCCGATGCCCAGGAACATTCCATCACAAGGGATGATTCGTTTCTCCACTTCGCCTTCCGGCTGTTCTGTGGGGGCGCCGTTGGGGTGTGTCATGACCTCCACGCCGGTTACCGTTCCGGCTTCCAGGTCGCCGTGCACCTGGACGACTTCAGAATTCCAAGCGAATTCGATCTTGGGATGCTCCAAGGCGCGCGTCTGCATCACCTGACTAGCGCGCAGTTCGGAACGACGATGTATCACGATCACCTTGGAAGCAAAACGGGTCAGAAAGAGGGCCTCTTCCATGGCGGTATCGCCCCCACCCACCACGGTGACCACTTGATCGCGAAAGAAAGCTCCGTCGCAGGTCGCGCACGAGGAGACACCTTTGCCGAACATTTCCGCTTCTCCGGGTACGTTGAGTCGTCGCGCACGGGCTCCGGTAGCGACAATGAGGGTGTCACAGGTCAGCTGAGAATCGTCGTCGAGCGTCAATGTATAAGGAGGTTTCTTCCCCTCGAACTTCGTGATCACTCCCCAGCGGTAGGTCGCTCCAAATCGTTCGGCCTGCTTTTTCATGCCCTCGATCATCTCGTAGCCGCCGATACCCTCGGGGAAGCCGGGGAAATTTTCGACGTCGGAGGTGAGGCTGAGTTGACCACCGGGCTCGTTGCCTTCGAATACCACGGGTTTGAGATCCGCGCGGGCCGCATAGATGGCCGCGGTATGGCCTGCGCAGCCGGACCCTGCTACGACTAATGTTTGATGCTCTAAACTCATGATCTTTTCTCCTCTGACATCGATGGTGATGGAATGACCTTGGCCTTCCCTTCCTCAGAACAGGGTCCCTTCATGGGAGTTCCGTCCTACTGCTCGGTCAACCGGTATTCCGTCAATTGAGGGAGCTATTTTCGCAGCCTGTGAACCAGGACACGTTGTGGTTGAGCGCACTATGTGAAGAAAGCCACCTTGTGAATCTCAACACAAGGTGGCCCAAGTAACATCTTCGCTAGACCATTTCTCCTATAGTGACTTTAGAAGCTAAGCAACGCCCGAAGGCGCGGGCGCTAGAGTCTCTCCTATATACAGGAGTATCGTTTTAGGGGAGAGGGGTATCCCCACTAGGGCTCCGGGCAACCGGGGCCCTTTTTATGTCCCTGTTCCGACGTACGGAAAACTTCTCAAGCCGCTGTGTGTCAACGCGCGGATTCGCCGTCTAACATCTCAGTGACCGCGTCAAGGAGCGCCGTCGAGCTGTAGGGTTTGGGGAGGACGCAACGTTCGGCCGTCGTGTCCGCTTTGAGGAAGGTTCCAGAAACCAGTATAACTTTGACCAGAGGGAACCGTTCTCGTACCAAGCGGGCCAGTTCGTAACCGTCCATACCGGGAAGATTGAGATCGGTGATCAAGCCGTCCAGGAAGAAGCCGGGACTCTCAAGCAAGGGCAGAGCCTCTTCGGCCGACTCGGCCGTGAGAACTAGGAACCCGTTTCTCTCGAGGACTCGTTTGGAAAGTTTCCTGATGGCTTGCTCGTCGTCGACTACCAACAACCTCTTACCGTTCAGAGGGCTTGGCGCTTTGATGAGCGGTGTTCGCTCTAAGGCGGGACTCTTCTGGGGAACGGGTGTCGGCGAGACGGCCGGTTGTGACAAAACGGCTTGAAGGGTCTGCAGAAGGGCCGCGGCGGTGTAAGGTTTCGCGACGAAATGTTCTACTCCGACACTGGCGGCTCTGGCCACGTTGCTACTAGATACCAAGCCGCTCGAGCCGATCACACGGACTTCGGGGTCGATCGCCTTCAGGGCGGAAATCATGGTCGGTCCGTCCATCACAGGCATGCTCATATCGGTCAGTACTACATCGATCTCAAGTCTGCGCTGGTTGAATAGGGCGACCGCCACAGCGCCATCACCGGCCGGCAAAACGCGGTAGCCGAATCGCTCCAGAGCCTTTTGAGCGATATCGCGCACATCGTCGTCGTCATCGACTAAGAGGACTAACTCGCCGTTCCCTTTGGGTAAGACGCTCAACTGAACATTGACATGGGGACCCTGAACCGCGGGATGCTTCGAGGCGGGCAGATGGATGTCGAACTTAGTGCCTTGTCCGGGCTCGCTATAGACCTGGATGAATCCACCGTGACCACGCACGATGGAGTAGGCCGTGGAAAGAGCCAGGCCCGAACCTTCGCCAACTCCCTTGGTGGTAAAAAACGGTTCGAAGATGCGACTCTGAACCTCCGGCGACATTCCGCAGCCAGTGTCTTCCACTCGTAGGACCACATGGATTCCAGGCCTGCAGTCAACGTCTAGGGCGGCCATCACTTCATCAACGGCGACATTGAGCAAGCTGATTCTCAATGCTCCGCCGTCCGGCATGGCGTCGCGGGCGTTGAAGCAGAGACTGAGGAGGACTTGACAGATTTGATTGACGTCGGCGCTAACGGTCCACAAGTCTTGAGATGCCGTCCTGGAGAAGTGGATGTTCTTGGGAAAGGTCTGGCGTACCGTCTCCTCGATCTCTTCGGTCAGTTGCCTCAAGTCCAGAAAAGTTCGCTCTCCGTCGAGGGATTGCGCGAATCCTAATATCCCTCGGATCAACAAAGAAGCCCGCTCGGCGCTGGATTTCACAGTAGCGAGAACCGATTGTCCTTCGCTGTCGTTGACGACATAGTCGCTGAGAATCTCCGTGGAGAGAAGGATAGGCGCAAGTAGGTTGTTGAGGTCGTGGGCCAATCCCCCAGCCATCGTGGCGATGCTTTCCAGACGTTCGGCCCGCAACACCTGTTGCTCCAGCTTTTGGCGAGCCGTGATGTCCGTCATGCTGCCGATGACTCGGATGGTCTTGCCGTCTTCATCACGGATGAGGTAGGCGCGATCCCTAACCTGAGCGACGCGACCGTCGAGACAGAGGAAACGATACTCGCTATCCCACTGATCGCTGCCCCCGTCCATGACAGTCCTGAACGAGGCCAGAACCCGATCGCGATCCTCGGGGTGGAGATGGCTCTTCCAGCCCTCGTCGAAAGAAGTCGTCTCACGACAAGAATAGCCGAACAGGCTATGAAACCCTTCGTTTTGCCACACCTGGCCAGAGCGGAGGTCAAAATCGTAGACGGCGTCGCTGGTGGCCCGTGACAGCAAGCGAAAACGCTGCTCGCTTTGTGCCATGGCTTCGACGGCCAGTTTCTGCTGGCTGATGTCCTGAAAGGCTCCTTGGATTCGAACGATACTTCCCTGGTCGTCGCGCACCGCTTCGCCAACCGAGCGGACCCACACTGCTGGCCCCCCAGCGGCCACCAGTTGGAGTTCCTCGTCGTAGGGTATCCCATTGGTGAGGCATTGGTTTACCGCGTGAGCGATAATCGGTTGAGATTCTGCTGTGTAGAACGCAATCGTCGTTTCCACAATTGGGACGAAGTCGTTCGCCACTCCATGAATCTCTCGGACTTCTCGAGTCCAGTTCAAAGCCATACTAGGAACTTCCAAGCTCCAAGCTCCAAGCTGACAAAGCTGACAGGCCCGGCGCAGGATCGTCTCCATCTCCTGGGCGAAATTTTCCGACGGGGTCGGCTCCTCAAGGCGCGGCATCGAGCACCTCTCGAACCTTACGAGTGAGACTGTCGGGGGTGATCGGTTTTTGCAGGTAGGCGAATTTCGCTTCCAGCACACCGTGACGAAAGATGGTGTCGTCGGTGTAGCCGGACATATGAAGAACCTTCATTTCGGGACGCTGGGCGAGAAGACGAGCGGAAAGCTCGGGTCCGCTCATTTGGGGCATGACGACATCAGTGAGCAGCAAGTCGATACGCCCCTCGGTCTGCTCGGACAACAGCAGCGCTTGACCAGGCCCGGAAGCTTCCAAAACGGTGTAACCGTACTTGCGCAATATGTTGGCGGCCAGAGTTCTTACCTGATCTTGGTCTTCCGCCAACAGCACGATCTCCGTGCCGCGCTGAGTGGTCGATATCGAGGGTTCCGCCTGGCCCTCGGGCTCGGCGTCGACCCGGGGAAGGTAGACCTTGAAAACCGTACCGAAGTCGCGTTCGCTGTAGACCTGGATGCTGCCGCCGCTGGCCTGAACGATTCCGAAAACGGTCGAGAGCCCCAGGCCTGTACCGCGACCATTTTCCTTGGTGGTGAAGAAAGGTTCGAAAATGCGGGATTGAGTTTTCTTATCCATGCCGTCGCCGGTGTCCGTCACGGCTAACATCACGTGGGGTCCAACTTGAGCCCCCACGTGTCCGCGGGCGTAGTCTTCGTCCAGGCAGACGTTGGCGGTCTCAAGGGTCAGCTTACCTCCCTTGGGCATGGCGTCACGGGCGTTGACGACCAGGTTCATGACGACCTGCTCTATGCTGCCTGGATCTACCCGGACATTTCCCAAGTCCGAGGTGGGCAGCCACACCATCTCCACATCGGCCCCCACCAGTCGCTGCAGCATTCTATCCATCTCGGCCAAGAGGTCGTTAAGGTCGAGAACTTTAGGCTCCAGCACCTGCTGGCGGCTAAAAAGGAGCAACTGGCGCGTCAGTTCGGTGGCGCGATGACCGGCTTTCAAGACTTCTCCCAGGTCCTCGCGCATGGGATCGTTAGGCGCCAACTCTTGGATGCTTAAATCGGAGTAGCTCAAGATGATGGAGAGCAGGTTATTGAAATCGTGAGCCACACCCCCGGCTAGACGGCCGACAGCTTCCATCTTCTGGGCTTGGCGCAACTGCTCTTCACTATGTTTTAGCGCCGACTCGGCGTGTTGCCGACTGATGATGGAGGCCAACTGCGCGGCGGCGGTGACGACCAGGGCTTCGGTACGCCCACGGTCTTGAGCCGGCGTAAAATAGAAGAATTCCACAATAGCGACGACCCTGTCATGCTCTACCACCGGAACGGCCAGGCCTTCCCGGATTCCCAGGCTCCGGGCCGCCTCGCAACGCTCCAACGACAGTTCGGACATGTGGCAAACTCTGTTCAGCTTGGCATTCTGCCAAACTGTCCCGAGCATCCCCTCACCTTGGGAAAATTGTGTTCTCGTCAACGGCTCGAATTGGTCTCGGGCTAAAGGGTCCAGCGTCCACCAACCCGCGCACTCCAGGCTCTTGGCGCCGGGAAGCCAGGCCGCGCCGTAACACCAATCATTTTCCTCGCAAATCATCCTAAGCACGACCTTCAAAGCAGCCTCCAGGTTCGGAGCTTCACTGGCGGCCAGGGTCATAGAAGCCAGCATTCGCACCTGCCCCTCGACGCGATTTTTCTCGGTCATATCGCGAGCAACTCCGATGGTCATAGGAATCCCCTCGACTTCCATCATCGAAGCGGAGATATCGCAGACTGCGATCTGTCCGTCGGCCCTCAACAAGCGCCGCCCAACGACCCGCACTTGAGTGCCCTTTAGCAGTTGGACATAGGACTCATCAGCCTCATGGAGGTCTTCAGGTGCCACTAAATCCGACACGGAGAGTCCTATCAATTCCTCCCTGCTGCGTCCTAGAATCCTTTCCATGGCGGGATTCACATCACCAATCCGGCGGTCGGCGTCCAGGGTGAAGATCCCCTCTCCGGCATTCTCCACCAATCTTCGGTACAGGCTTTCCGAGGCTCTGAGACGCGCGAAGGCACGATTCAGAGCTAGCGATTGACCGATCTGCACAGCAATAGTGCGGGCAAACGGGACCCAGTCACTTTCGGTCAGATCCCGCGACCTTGAAGCCAACAACAGGAGCCCCAGGCATTCTTGCTCTGAGACCAGAGGGACCAGCAGGACACTATTGCCCTCAGCGCCTTCCAGCAAGGCGGTCACGGGCGTGTCAAGACATCCGGCGGTGAGTAAGATCGGAGAGCGCAACGCCACGGCATCCTGGAAAAGCTCAGGTTGTCCACAGAACTGTCTAAGCCCCTCGATGGCGACCTCGTCGTAGCCGAGGGAGCCCTTTAGCAGCAAATCCCCGGTTTCCTGGTTGTGAAAATAGAGGACGCCGTGGGAGACCCCGCTGGCATCGAGCAGACGGGCTAGCATGTCCGGTAGCGCTTCGTCGAGATTATGACTTTTGATCAGCGTTTCCGAAATTCCCGCCAGCACGGAGAGCACGGAAGCGTGCAGGGCGAACCGAAGGGCATACGTCACATTCATGGCGGCTTGGCGGTCAAGCTGTAGTAGGACTCTCTGGTAATGATCGCCAACCGGCGGCGGAGGGTCTATTATGGGATCCTGAGTGGGTTGCTCGAGTGCGGCTTCCACGGCCCGGATCGCGGCAGCCAAGTCTGATGTGCGCACTACTAAAGCGCTCGCACCCATGTCGATGGCTACTTGGCGGTCGGCCTCCTCCACGTAGTTCGAAGAGTACAAGACCACTGGGATGTGCCTCAACTCCTGGTCCGCGTGAACCCCGG
The DNA here is from genome assembly GCA_037968995.1 of Candidatus Xenobia bacterium. Taxonomy (GTDB): domain Bacteria; phylum Vulcanimicrobiota; class Xenobia; order Xenobiales; family JADMJV01; genus JAEXNA01. Next base: position 12,450 of record JBBKWP010000448.1, on the reverse strand, counting down.
CGCACAGTCCAAAGCCGTCGAGTCGCGGCATGAGAACGTCGCTCAAGACCGCCCCGACCGGGTCCCGGCGTAAAATTTCCAGGGCCTCGACACCGTCCTTGGCCGTGACCACTTCAAAGCCCACATTCTCCAACAAAACTCGGGCCAATTTCAGCTGCACCGGCTCGTCATCGACCAACAATAGCCGCCTGCGATGACCAATGTTTTCTTTTTCGGCCTCGAGGGGCAGATAGTTTTTCATCAATTGGACGAGGTATGATGGATCGATCGGTTTGGGTAAAAAGTCGTCAAAACCGGCCGCGGCCGCCCGCCCATGCTCTAGCCGAGACAAAAAGCCTGAAAAGGCGATGATGGGAATTCCAACAGTATTGATATTGGTTCGCAACCGAGCCACTAACTCGAAGCCGTCCATGTCGGGCAGCATCAGGTCCTGCAGGATCAAGTCGGGTGGAGTCTGCTCGACAATGCGCTGGGCTTCGGCTGCGTCGCCGGCCTCTAGTACCAGGTAACCCTCATGGCCCAACGCCAATCGTACGACCTTACGAGTGATTGGGTTATCTTCGACGATCAAGATGCTTCGCTGTCTCATTGTTGGTTCACTGAATAGGCTCCAAGTATTTCGCGACGGTGGCGGACAAAGTTCGAGTGTCTATCGGTTTTGTGACGTAACCGTCACAACCAGCCTGGAGTGCCAACTCTTCGTCGCCTTTCATAGCGTAGGCGGTGACGGCCAGGACCACGATGGCTTGAGTGTGAGGGTCGGATTTGAGGATTCGGGTCAACTCCAGACCGTCCATTCCTGGAAGTTGGATGTCCATAAGGATGAGGCGGGGGCGAAAGGTCTCAAGGATCGCTTGAGCTTGCTCGGCGTCGACCGCTGTTTTAACCTGGTAACCCTCCACGCTCAGGGTCAGCCGCGCCAACTTGAGGTTGGTCGGATTGTCGTCGACCACAAGGATTGCCTCACCGGCCATGGGGGACCCTCTGGGCTCGAGCGGGGGAATGGTCCAGGCCGGGGCCCTCTCCGGCTGTGCTTTTACGGGGTAAGATGGCGTGGAAAGTACTGCCCCGGCCCGGGCTGCTGGTGACCCCAACTTGGCCTCCTTGAGCCTCCACGATGTTGCGTGTCAGAGCCAGCCCCAATCCGGTGCCTTGATATTTTTTGGCCGTGCTCGCGTCCAACTGCTGGAACTCAATGAAGAGACGAGGAAAGTCCTCGGCGCTGATTCCAATGCCGGTGTCTTCAACCTCCAAACGGAAGCTCTCTTTTCCTTCCAGGAGAGCTCGGATGCTGACGCGCCCCTCTTCCGGTGTAAACTTAATGGCGTTGGAAAGATAGTTGTAGAGCACCTGTTTGAGCTTGGCGGGGTCAGCCACGATGTCGTTCAAGGCCGGATCGACAACAGCCTCGAGCTTGATACGCTTTTCCGCCGTTAAGGTGCGCAGGATATCTCTGACTTCGCCCACCAACTGGGTCAAGTTGACGGGCTCGGGACGAAATTCCATCTTTCCGGACTCGACCTTGGCCAGATCCAAAACGTCGTTAATCAGCTGTTGCAGATGACGTGAAGAGGTTAAAATATCACCCAGATATTCTTTGTGATCGTCGGACACAGCCCCCACCTTGCCGTCGTGCATCAACTCGGAGAAGCCGATGATACCGTTCAACGGAGTGCGCAACTCGTGGGACATGTTGGCCAGGAATTCACTTTTGAGGCGGGTGGCCTCTTGAACGCGGCGGTTCTGCTCCTCAAGCTCTTCATTCTTGCGCTGCAACTGCTCTTCGAGCCGCTTTTGCACGGTGATGTCGCGAGCCGAGGCGAACACACCACGGAGTTTGCCGTCGCCCCCCATAAACGTGGTGGCGTTGTAGGAGACCAGGAGTTCTCGACCCTTCTGAGCTTGCAGGGTCAATTCATAGTTGATGACGCGGTCTTCGCTGAGCACCAGACGAATGGCATCCTCGGCCCGCTTAGGATCTGTAAAGTAGTTTTTGAACGGTGTGCCCACCAGTTGCTCTTGCGTACACCCGGTCACCGAGCACATCTGTTTGTTCACGTCGGTGATGATGCCTAAGGTGTCGGTGGTCATCATTGCGTCGATATTTGACTCGATCAGACCCCTCGTATAGACCTGCAGTTCCCGCATCGCCTGTTCGATCTGCTTTTGCTCGGAGTTGTCGCGGGCGACCGCGAAGATCCCCTTCACTTTACCGGCTGTGTCTTTGAAAATGGAGGCGTTGAAGGAGACGGGAACCTCGCGACCGCTAGGGGTGCGCAAGGTCAATTCGTAGTTGGTCACGGAACTTTCGCGCAGCGTTTCCCGTACTCCGGCGGCAGCACGCTCGGGTTCAGTGAAGAGAAGAGTAAAGCGGCTTCCAACCAGGTCTCCCTTGGGAATTTCAGTCAGGCGAACCATTTGGTCGTTGACGTCAGTAATGGTCAGGTCGGCATCGACCGTAAAGATGGGATCGATGGAAGCTTCGATGAGCCCACGAGTATAGTTCTGCGCCTGGCGTAACTCATCTTCTAAGCGCGATTGCTCGGTGATGTCGCGCCCGGCCGCGAAGATGCCCCGTATCCTACCCTCAGTATCTGTATAGACCGAGGCGTTGAAGGAGACCAGCTTCTCAAATCCCGTTTTGGACTTCAGCTCTAACACGTAGTCGTTGAGAAAACCTTCGGCCAGAGTCTTAGCCACCCCGTCACCTGCCAAACCGGATTCGCCAAAATAGTCAGTGAAGAAACTTCCGATCAACTCCTCGCGCGAAAAACCTGTCATCCTTGCCGTCTGCTCATTCACGTCAATGATCCGAAGTTCAGGATCAATGGTGAGCAACGCGTCGAAAGAGGCCTCGATCAGACCCCTGGTGTAGTGCTGAGCTTGTCGCAGATCGTCTTCAAGACAACTCTGGTCGCTGATATCGCGTGCGGTAGCCAGCACTCCTTTGAGCTTTTTGTCGGCGCCACGATGGGTCATGGCGTCGAAGGAGATCACGCTGATGCGCCCGCTTGTGGAAAGAAAAGAAAGTCGGTAATCCACGATGCGCTCTTCGGCCAACACCGTGCGAATGGCATCCTCGGCTAGTTTTGGGTCCGTGAAGAACTGCTTGAAAGGGAAACCGATTAGGGCGTCTCTGTGGGCCCCGAACATCTCGCACATCAGGGAATTAACATCCACCACCACGCCCAAAGTGTCGATGACGATCAAAGCGTTGACGTTGGGGTAGCAATCGCTATCACCAGAAGAAAAACAGCCGACGGGTTCCTGGAGGGCCGAGGGCGCCTCGATGGAATTTAACTCCGGAATAAACAGGCTTTGCGTCAATCAAGGGCTCCTCGCTGGCATACCCGTCGAGGTTGCTGCCAAAGAATCCGGAGCGGGTTGTTGGTTCAATATTCAAGTTTGCAATGGGTTCACCTCCTTCTTGAATAATAGACAATAATACTCTTGGTGTAGAATCTTGGCCGCCCCGGTGTACCACCGAGGTCGCCCTCTCAACAGGGATTTCCCCATGGATTCGCACACTCATAGCCATGCCTAGTAAGATCATCGACGGAACCAGAATCGCCCAAGAACTCCGTGAGGAGATCGCTCGAGACGTCGCCGAACTGACACGCCTGACGTCGGTAAAACCAGGACTCGCCACTGTTCTGGTAGGGAAAGACCCCGCCAGTCGGGCCTACGTGGGCATGAAGCATAAAGCGTGTGAGGCGGCGGGTTTTCATTCGGTGGGTGTGGAACTTCCTGAGTCCGCGACCCAGTCGGAAGTAGAAGCCGTGGTCGACCGACTGGCCGAAGACCCTTTGGTTCATGGGATTTTGGTTCAACTGCCTTTACCGGGCCACCTCGATTCGGAAGCGGTCCTCAACAAGGTGCCGATCGCCAAAGACGTTGACGGGTTCCATCCCATCAACGCCGGTCTTTTGGCCAGAAGGGGCTGCCAGCCACACTTCGTGCCCTGCACGCCCTGGGGATGCATCCATCTGTTGGAAAAGTCGGGAATCACCATCGCGGGTCAGCGGGCCGTGATCCTGGGTCGCAGTAATTTGGTAGGCTTGCCGATGGCGCTGCTGTTGCAAGAGCGCGACGCGACCATAACCTTGGTCCATTCCCGCACCCGCGACGGCGAGGCGCTGATGAAGGAAGCCGACATATTAGTCGCGGCCATCGGTATTCCTGAAATGGTGAAGGGCTCGATGATCAAACCCGGCGCCGCCGTGATCGATGTTGGCATCAACAAAATTGACGATCCCAGCCGACCCAGAGGCTATCGCTTGGTGGGCGACGTGGAGTTCGAGTCGGCCAAAGAGGTCGCTGGCTGGCTCACTCCAGTCCCGGGTGGAGTGGGCCCTATGACCATTGCGGTGCTGCTGGAAAATACGTTAAAAGCCGCTAGAGCAAGCTTGGAAGTGACCCCCTCGCTCGCGGGCTAAACTAAAGCCCCGACTCGCCTTTCAGCCCACGAATCGTGGGCTATCAGCCCGTCGCTCGCGGGCTAGATTCGCTTTTAGCGAGTGGCTCGGTGGCACCGTGCACCCGACCAAGGCTCGGCGCCGTGTTTCGTCGAATGAAACCAGGATGGACCAGCCTCTAGACAAGACTCCCAACGTTGGAATCGCCAGAGTCATTACAATCCGCCGTATGAGCGAACCTGAGCCAATCAAACGGTACACGCCCCAAGAGGCCATTGCCGAGGTAGAGGAGCTGCGGCGCATGTTCGTGACAAGATTTGGTGATCCCGACGCTCCAATCGCGAAAGTGGTCATCAAGCGCCGCCACGTACAATGAAGCTCAGTCAGGATTTCCAGGACCTTCTCGTACTGCTCAACCAGCACTCAGTCCGGTATCTTGTTGTAGGCGGCTACGCGACCTCGATACACGCGGTGCCGCGCTACACTAAGGATATCGACATTTGGGTCGAACGATCGCCGGAAAACGCAAAGGCATTGTTGGCAGCTCTGCACGCTTTTGGATTCGGGTCTCTTGGTCTCACGCCCGATGACTTTCAGGCAGACGATACCATCGTTCAACTTGGGTATGAGCCAAACCGCGTCGACCTCCTGACTTCCCTTAAAGGTGTCGAGTTTGCCCCTTGCTTTGAGCGTCGACTGGAAGCGGAGGTAGAGGGCATTCTGGTTCCTTTCATAGCGTCGTGTGATCTTATTTCGAACAAGACTTCGGTGGGCCGCTCGCAAGACATCGCCGACATTGAACAGCTCAAGCGACACCTTGAGCATTAGTAACGAACCTGCGACCTACGGTTTTGGAGCCCGTCGCTCGCGGGCTAGATTCGCTTTTGCTCCACGTGGTGCGCGAGTTTCATGGGCAGGGCTACGGCCATCATGACTAATATGATGGAGAACGGTATGGCTGACATCTGGGCCACCGCTTGGATAGGGTCGAGGTTTCCGTGGCGGGCCAGGAAGACCGTTATGGTGGCCATCACAACGCCCCACACGACTTTCAAGCCGGCCTTGGGGTCAAGGTCGCCTTCGCTGGTCATCATGGCGATCACAAAGCATGCCGAGTCAGCTGAGGTGATCAAGAACGTCGCAATCAAGATGACTGCCAAGGTCGAGGTGATCTGAGTCAGGGGCATCTGATTGAGGATGTAAAATAGCGAGTCCTGGTATTTCTGGTCACTGATTAGCGATGCCAACCCGGTGTCCCCGCCGAGTACCAACGAAAACGCCATTCCTCCAAAGACGGAGAACCAGACAACTGTCATAAGAACGGGCACCAGGGTCGAGCCGAGGATCAATTCTTTGATCGTTCGTCCCCGCGAGATTCGGGCGATGAAGATTCCCACGAAGGGCGCCCAAGCGACCCACCAAGAGAAGTAAGTGATGGTCCAGTCGGCCATCCAGGTTTCGTATTCCTTGGTGAAGGGCGCCACTTTGAAGGACAGGCTGGGAAGCTGAGTGAGGTACCCACCTAAGGTGTCGACGGTCAGTTTGATGCTGAAAAGGCTGGGCCCACAAACGAAGACGAAGCCAAGCAAGATCACAGCGATGAACATGTTGAGTTCAGAGAGGATCCGAATCCCTTTTTCCAGTCCGGTGCTGGCGGAAAAGAGAAAAGCCACGGTCAGACAAGCAATGATTATGGTGTAGCCATTGGGAGTGCTCATGTTCAAGCCGAACGTGCTGTCGAGACCGGCGGCCAACTGCAGACTGCCCGTGCCCAAGGACGCTGCTAGGCCAAAGATGATGGCAAGTGTCGCGGTGAGATCGGCAACGATGGCTAGAGGACGTTGCCAGCGTTTCGAGACGAGTCCGGTGACGGCAGACGAAATCAAGTAGCTTTTGCGATGTCGAAATCCATGAAAAGCCACCGCCACCGCACACAGTGTGTAGACGCCCCAACCGTGAAAGCCCCAGTGGAACATGGTCAGCGCCATAGCGTGTCGCGCGGCTTCAGTGGTGGCGCTTTCTCCCGCCGGATTGGCGAGGTAGTGAATGATGGGTTCGACGCCACCCCAAAACAGGATTCCGACGCCCATACCCGCTGAGAACAGCATAGAGTACCAGGCCAAATTGGAAAACTCCGGCTTGACGTCGGGGTCTCCCAGCACGACGTCGCCGAATCTAGAGAAGGCAAGCCAGGCCAGGTAGATCAGTGAGGCACTCGAGAGAGCCACGAAGAACCATCCGAGATTGATGGTGATGTACTGTTTGATGTTGCGACTGATGCGCAGCATCTGATCCGAATTCACGAAAGCCCAAATCGTGAAGATCACGGCTACCGAGAGCGAGAGGATCAGGTTCAGGCTGATGTTGGCCCTCTCTTCGGCCCGAATCTCTTCGATAGGACGCGCTTTTTCGTCATCGATTCTTCGCTCGAAAGTACTCTTGTACTCTTTGACCCAGTGCGCGACGTGATCCTGATCGGAGTCACGTTTATAAGTTTCTCGAAGCCGATTCTCAAAAGCTTCAACATCCGTCTCGTTGGGGTCCATACAGTGAATACCTTCTCTCGCTATGCTGGAGGCATAGAGTTTGAAGGTTTTTCCTTACAGAGAGGAGTGAAAGATCCCTGGTTTTGTCGGATCGTGGCTTTTCGGAAGAGTCGCGGAAAGGGAGGCTGCTTTGGGGCGCTGAAAAGATCCGTATGGCTAGGATTTTCTTATTGGACGGCCCGGCCGGGTCGGGTAAGTCGACGTTGACGACGCGACTTTTGAGTCACTTTGGTGAGCGACTGCAACACTGTCTCCGGGTGACCACTCGTCCCAAACGCCCAGATGACAAGAACTACTACTATATCGATCAGATCGAATTTGGGAAGCTTCTTGCCGAGAAGCAGTTCGCCGCTCATCGCACCTTCGCCAAGGGCTACTCCTATGGGGTGAGGCGACAACCCGTGGAGGAACTGATCGCTAAAGGTTACAACGTTTTCTCCTTGATGGACCTGGGAACGGCGGAACTGGCTCGACGCTGTTGGCCGGACTGCGTCACCATCTTGTTGATGGCCCCTCTGGATGTCCTAGAGAAGCGATTGATCGAGAAGCGGGCCCACACCCCAGAGCAGATTCGTGAAAGGATCAAGAATGCCGAGGCGGCCTTCTCGAAAGCTCCGAACTACGACTACGTGGTGCCCAATCGCCAAGGACGGCTGGAGAAAGTGACCAAACATATCATTTCCATTCTAGAGCGAGAGATGTTGGAAGAGATCACATGAAGTTTGGTGCTTTCACTCCTCAGGGATGGCGCTTGGACCTCTTAGGTGTTGGCGACGGCTACGCTCAGTATCAGAAGATGCGCGACACGGCGCTCGAGATGGAACGGTTGGGCTACGATAGCGTGTGGCTTTACGACCACTTCCACACGGTGCCCCAGGCGAAAAGCGAGGCGACGTTTGAAGTCTGGACCTCTACCGCGGCCTTGGCGGAGGCGACCAGCACCATCCGTTTGGGTCAGATGTGCGGTTGCAACATCTATCGACCACCAGCGCTGTTGGCCAAAATGACCTCGGTGATCGACGCCATTTCCAACGGTCGCTTGGATTTTGGCTTAGGCGCCGGTTGGTACGAGCACGAATGTGTAGCCTACGGCTACGACTTTGAGAAACCATCCCTTCGGATCGGGCAACTCGATGAAGCGATTCAGATCATTCGAGGCATGTGGACTGAGGACCGATTTCAGTTTGAGGGTAAGCATTACAACGTTGGCCACGGTCGGGTCAAGGACTATTCTGGTCAACAGGTGGACCTGGAAGGTGCCATCAACTGTCCGTCGCCGATCCAATCCCCTCATCCACCCATTTGGCTGGCCGGCGGGGGTGAGCAGTTGACCTTGCGGACCGTGGCCCGTTACGCGGACTATTCTAATTTTGGCGGAACGCTTGAAGAAGTGCAGCACAAGAATCGGGTCCTCGATGAGCACTGCGAGCGCGAGAATCGAGACCCCGCAACGATTGTGCGAAGCATGAATATCAACGTTCTTTTGGGCTCGGCTGATGAGATCGCCTCAGTTCTTGGGGCCAGTGGACGCAGTGAGAAAGAGATCGCGGCGGTCAAGAAGATGATTTTTCCCACAGAGCCTCAGGCTTTGATCGACCGCATCGCTAGTTATCGCGAGCAGGCCCGGATCGATTATGTGATTGTCTATTTCCCCGACATCGGTCGCGGCCACTCTTTGGAACGATTCGCGCAAGAGGTCGTTCCCGCTCTTCGCTGACGGCCCGCAAAAGGTGTGCGAGATCACCGAATCTTTTCGCTCATCGCTGTAAGGTGTTCGTATGGACGGCCCCGCACGCGCAGAACAGACGATCAGACGTTGCTATCGAGACTTCGATGAAGCCTGCGCTCGTTCGGATTTTGAGGCGGCACTTGCCAATCTTTCCGAAGATCATGAAACGGTCTTCTGCAACGAGAAACGCCTGACGCGGCCCGAGATTGGGGAAAGTACCTTCTCCTTGGGCGGCCTCTCTCGTAGTCGAAGCCATCACACCGTTGTGAAAGTGAGCTTTCGTTCGTCCGGGTGTACGGTCACCTCGGAGTACCGCTCGGAGATGACCCTAGGAACGATGGAGTTCTCCGTCGACGCTCTCAATCTCGACCTCTGGAAGCCTCATCAAGACGATTGGAAACTGCGGCGCCGAATCAAGCTTCGGGAAATTCGAACCTCACCAGGCCAAGTCGAGATTGAGGAACACCCTCTCTACTGCCAGTTTGGAGCCTGCGAAACGGAACAGGAAACATGGAAAGAGCCGGGCGAAGATGCCACAGATGGTTCTCGTCTGCAGCAGCGTCGCCTGTCCTGGTCGTTTCAATAGTCGCGTTTCGGCTCGCCAGTGTAGATCTGGCGGGGGCGGTAGATTCGGCGATTCGGATCGTCTTTCATCTCTTTCCACTGCGCGATCCATCCCGGCAGACGTCCTAAGGCGAACATCACGGTGAACATGCTCGTGGGAATCCCCATCGCACGGTAGATAATTCCGCTATAGAAATCGACGTTAGGATAGAGCCTGCGGTCCACGAAGTAGGAGTCGCTCAGGGCGACTTCCTCTAATCTTTTGGCGATGTCTAGTAAGGGATCTTTGCGACCCAACTTCTTAAGTACTTTGTCGCAGACAGACTTTAAGATCTGAGCCCGGGGATCAAAATTCTTGTAAACTCGGTGACCGAATCCCATCAGACGAAAATCGTCCGTTTTGTCTTTTGCCTTTTTTACATACTTTTTGTAATCGGATCCGTCTTGCTCGATTTCGGCAAGCATCTGCAAAACTTTCTGATTGGCTCCACCATGAAGGGGTCCCCACAAGGCGCAAATACCCGCGGCGATGGAGGCGAAAAGATTGGCTTCGCTGGAACCTACCATCCGAACGGTGGAAGTGGAGCAGTTTTGCTCATGGTCGGCGTGCAAAATGAGGAGCAAATTGAGCGCCTCGACAAGCGTATCGTCGAGTTCATAGGGTTCGGCCGGTACGGCGTGCATCATGTGCAGAAAATCGCCGGCGTAGTCAAGATCGTTGCGGGGGTAAATGTAAGGCTGTCCGATGGACTTTTTATAGGAGAAGGCGGCGATGGTGTTGAGTTTTGCCAACAGGCGTATGATGTTGGTGTCGCCATCTTCTTCGGGATAGTAGGCTGAGAGCGACGCCACCATGGCGGAAAGAATGGCCATCGGGTGAGCGCTGGGAGGATAGCCTTCGAAAAACTTTTTCATGTCTTCGTGAATCAGGCTGTGATGAGTGAGTTCACTGCGAAAGTCGTCGAGTTCAGTCTCCGAGGGCAGATGACCGTAGATCAGCAGATAGCTGACTTCGACGAAGTCAGCCTTCTCCGCGAGTTGCTCAATGGGATATCCCCGATACAGCAGGATGCCCTTTTCTCCATCGATGAAGGTGATGTCGGAAACGCAGGAGCCGGTGTTGCCATATCCGCTGTCCAAAGTGACAAGACCCGTGGCGGCCCGCAGTTTGGAAATATCGATGCCCTGCTCGCCCATGGAGCCTTCCAACAAAGGAAGTTCGACCTCTCGATCGCCATAGGTAAGTTTGGCTTTTCCCAGTTCGGAAATCTGCATTGACGCTGCCTCGTTTCTCTTTCTCCTGCCCCTCAGATCGACGACCACCGGGGCGGCCGACCCCTTCACCGGAAAAGTGGTGAAACCCTACAAGAACTCTTCGGGAGAAAGCTCAATGCAGCGGTTGATGTAACGTATGATGGTCTTGGCCTCGACCGGTCCCATACTGGCGAACTTCAGGCCGTGCGCCGTTCCGTTGTCCTGGCTACGCTGCCAAGCGACCACGGCGGTGACCTCCACGGTGGGAAGTTCGAACTCCAGTTGAAGTCGCACCTGCACCTCTTGACCGGTTTCGAGTTCTGAAGCCAAACGTGTTCCTAAGCCTTCCAGAGATAGGTCGCTGGCGTATGATGATACCCAGTCTTTGACCTTGGAGTCTTGAATGGCGATGGGGAACGGTCTGTATAGCCGGAAATGCTGACGTCCCCGACCAGGCTCGCTCTTTTCCAGGACCGCGGCTATCTGTTGTTGTTCGCGTTGGTCGGTATCGAAGAGTTCGAGTCCCTGAATGAAGGATGTGTCGAACAGGGCTCGCTGCCAACTGACGCGGGCCCGCAGAACGAGCTCGTCTCCCATAACATCACTAGGGAAATTCACCTTGAGAAGCTCTTCGAGGGGGAGGGGACGCTCGCTGTTGATGCGGAACCCTCCAGCGGAAAAATCTACCAGAAAGCTGCGGATGATCGTGGCCTCTTCGCTTTCGTCAGTGACCAAAAGGTCGAAGAATCGATTCAAGCCTAGGTTGAACCGGGGGTTCTGACGACGCTCCTCCCCGTCCGGACCATGGACAGATTCGTCTGTCATCGAAGTAAGCTGTACAAGGATTTTTTTCTGAGGAGCGTCCGGTGGTGGGTTCAGTTCGGAATCGACGAGGAGGGGTTCAGCTTCCTGCTCGGGCATCTCCCCGGATACTGGCTCGCCCGCCAGTCCGGCTACCGTTTCGGATTGGAGCTCTCCTAATCGGGCTCTCAAGCTCCCGGCCGTGGCACTCAAATTGGAAAACTTGTCGATGTCGATGAGATCCAGAGCATCACCGGCTTCCGAATAGCGAGCCATTTCCAAGAGGCAGGTGGCGAGGTTTAACCGACAGTTTGCTAAGACGTCGGCAGGTTGCGGTTCAAGACCTAGCCAGATAACTTCGGCGCCTTTCATCAGTTCGTAGGCTGTGGGCCAGTTTTTGGCCGAGTGCGCTAGAACGGCGGTCGATGCGTAGGCTTGGGCGGTGTTGGGGTGGCCGGGCCCAAAACGATCTTCAGTGGCTCGGATGGTTCGTAGAGCTAGGTCGAGAGCTTTCTCCGAACGACCCGTAAAATGATAGAGTTGAATCCGCTCCTCAGCCGTCGCCAAAGTGGCTGGATGGTCCGGTCCGAGTGCCTTCGTGAGGAGATTGGCGGCTTGCTCATAGAGCATTTCGGCCCGTTCTTGACTGCCTGTGGCAAGGTAGAGCCCCGCCAAGTTTTTCAGCAGGGCTCCCTGACGGTGTTCAGAGACTTCGCTGCGATGTTCTCGACAGTATTCGAGCAATTCGATTGCTTCCTCTAGCTGGCCGAGGCCCGCCAGGCTGGAGGCGACCAGTTCGCGGGCGTCCCAAATCTGACTATGGTTCTCATCGAGTTCTCTCATGAAAATATCGAGAGCCTGCTTTTGATGAACCAGAGCCCCATCGATCTGGCCTCCCTGAACCATCAATTCCGAGCCCGCCAACAGAGATTGCGCGAACTGAATGGGCTGGTCGGCGAATTGCTGCTCAAGAAGCCCGAAGGCGTCGGTCATGGCGGCCTCGGCCGCCGCTCCTTGTCCGCTTTTGGTCAAGGCCGTGGATTGCCACAGCAAGGCTTGGGCGACACTGGGGTGTTCGTTGCCGTAGACGGTTCGTCGACTCTCGACTAATTCAGCGTAAAGTTCGGCGGCGTCTGCGTGC
>JBBKWP010000447.1:0-5587 GCA_037968995.1 Candidatus Xenobia bacterium | reverse complement strand
AATCCCAACGGTACGATGATTAACCGCCTCAAGTTGCCGCCCGTGAAACTTGCCGAATTGAGAGAGTGGCTTCGGGAAGTAGCCGCCCGCCGAAAAACCAGCTGGAAGGGCCCGATTTCGGTGGAGGAAGAGGGCTTTGATCCGCCCCTTGCCTCCGCCCTTGAAAAGTACTTTACCGGTTCAATCTTCAACGTCGCCTAAGCCTCGTTATGTTTCGCACCGAAAACCTGTTTTTTGAGCTAGGCGAGTTCTACGGCCGAGATCTCTACCTGGGATCGTTTGAATGTGTTCTCTGAAACAGACGCTGAGAGGCGTGCCCGAGAAAGCGCCGGGGCTCTGGAAGAGGCGAGTCGCCAGGCTCGGTATCTTGGCCAGACTTTCTTCGAGGAGATCGATGCCACTCTCAGCCATCAGCACCCACCGCTCTTGGTCGATTGACAAACGCGATGCGGCCAAAGACCGGGCAAGTTCCATCGGCCTTAGCGGCCTTAGAGTGTAGAGCATTGCTGGATAGCCAAGAGGGCGAACTCGTCGTCACTCTTCTGGGATCTGGAGCGGTCTGAAGGCATGTGTGGATTTGTCTGGGGTCTGTGTTGACCCTTTTCGGCTTGGCGAACGTCTGGTTATTGGGGAAGCCTTCGTGGAAAGACCCAGTAAAAAATCCGAACGCCCAAAGACCATGGCCTGACGGACCTCTATCCGTGTAAAAGTCTCAATCGAGCGCGCCCATCACTTTGAGCTCAGCAAGCAGGGCCGCCATAAATACCAGAGTTCCAACTATCCCCCACTTGTTGGGGCCGGAACGAGGCTCCACACAGCCGACACCGTGCCGACCAAAGAAATCGATCATCTCTTGCCACTCGGTCTCGCGAGAACCGCTATACAGCTTAAACTCGGATGAGCCACTTTTCAACTCAAGATGAGTGACCGGGTGAGGCTCATTCCTCCCCTCCGTCGTAGACATCAAGGTCACCCTTTTCGTAATAACAGCGTCCGCTGAGAGAGGTGTATCCATCTCGCGACGACTGCCAAACCTACGCCACCCCTCGGTGACGCGCCTGGCGTTCATATTCACTTCTAAGTGCGTCCTGTGATTGAGCAACATATAGATTATCGTAAGTCCCCAGACCAAAGCCGATCCCCCAATCCCTACGAAAAATGTCCGCGGCATATCAGGATGGGTTCCCTCGATTAAGGGCATCAACACAAAGTATGCAGTCACAAAACAGAACCCAGCTACCACCACCATACCTACGCTCAAGCTCTTTTCGGGATGGGCGAGAAAAAGAGTTTTGTCAGAAATCTTGGTGTCTTCGCAGATTTGAATATCATGCATGTGAGTGCTCCTTGCAGCTTTGTTTCGTTTCTCGTTCTATCCCGGCCTTGCTCGGCCTCTGCTCTCCGTCATCGGTTGCCGCACCAGGACGGGACCTGCCTGGAACCCAAAACCACGTCTTTTAGCCTCGCTTCAGGACCCCGGGGGGGCCGCGCCTCCGCCGGCTCACCGCACGTTTTCGGGAGTTGCTAACGTCTCCTTGCGACCTTATGATGGGACGAATGAAGCGAAATCTTGACAGGATTGATGGACCTCCTCGCCGCGTGCGGTGGGATGTAAAGGCTCAGGTGTTGTTGCTACCTCTGAAGTGGAGCTTTCTGTTCTTGTTTCTCCTGGCGCCGTTGGCGGTGATGGTTGCGGCGGAGCCATACCGCGCTTTCCGCCTGGTTGTGTCAGAGACCGCCACGACCAGTAGTCAAGTCACGAACAGGAAGAGTGGGAAAAATAGCTCCTACGAGTACACCTACGTCGTTGACGGTAAGACTTATTACTCAAGCGGCAGCGGATACGCTCGTGATGGTGCGGTAACCTACGTGGTCAGTCGGCCGAAGATCAGTCGGCTGGAAGGTCACTCAGACTTTATCCCCTGGCTGATCATGTTGCCCCTTCTGGCCGCCTATGTCCTGGCTCTGCGCAGTTTGCAACAAGGGCTACGCAAGCAGAGCGCGATTCTCCGGATCCTCGGTTCAGGCGAGTGCGCCCAGGCCAGTATCTCAGTGCTCGACGTTGTCGAGACGCGAGATGGCAAGAAGCGGTATAACATGGAATTCAGCTTCACGCCGTCAGGGGCTTCTGAAGCGATGACCGTCGCTGTCCGAACGAGCAAACCCGGGGGGCTGGGCGATGAGCATACAGAGGACATCCTGTACGACCTGCGGGCCCCGCAGCGTCCCGTCTTCCTCGACTCTCTTCCCGGAAAGGTGAATTGGCACAGTTCGAGCGGCTGGGTATCCCGCTCGCCCCATATGACGGTGTTGGCTTTGCTGCTGCCTCTTGCCGCTCTTTGGGCGTTCCTGAAAGCCTGCCAGCTCGTCTTGTGAGAGCGAAGGACGGCCTTGGCCTTGCGCACGGCTTAGGTTCCCAGTCTTCGAGGTCTTCATTCTCGACCGGGCTTACCTGCTGGAGAGCTTCAATTGAGGTTCCCTAGGTTTCCAATCGCCGACGTCGAACCTTCATCCTATGCCGTCAAACTTTGAAGAGCGAGCCCGCCAGCGTAGAGACACTTGGCAAGGCGCATCCGTAGCGTCCCATTGCGACATGGCCGTACAGGACCGCAAGTTCTGGCTGCAGGCGCTTCCCTCTACCAAGCTCGATGCCGTTTGGGAAATGGCTCTAGAAGCGTGGAGCCTGAAGAGAGGAACCGAACCTGCACCAAGACTTCAAGGATCTGCTGTTGGCATTCGCCGACGAGAAAGTTAGCTATCTTCTCATCGGTGGGTACGCTGTTTCTTTCTACGATCGTCCTCGCTACACAAAGGACCTCGATCTTTGGGTGAAGAGCGAGCCTGAGAACCTCAACAGAGTCTATCGAGCTCTGGCAAGGTTCGGCGCCCCGGCCCATGTTCTTCATGATTTAGAGAACCTCGGACCCGACGAAGTTCTGTGGATGGGTAACCCGCCCGTGCGGGTTGATATTCTTCAGAACGTGGACGGGGTTGAGTACGAGCCAGCTTTTGCTCGACACCTGCAAGTCGAGTGGCACGGTGTGACGGTTACCATGATTTCCCTAGAAGACCTAATCGCTTCCAAGAAGGCAGCGGGTAGGCCGCAAGACATTGTTGATGCCGGCAACCTGGAGCTTCGAGGTAGCGGAGGTCAGAGCGACGACTTCTGATGTGTAGACTGGTTTAGGATGGCGTGATAGGCTTACGAGTACCACTGTCAGGGTCAGCCAAGAGACTCGCACGACTCTGAAGCTGCTCGCTGACGAGACGGGGAAACCGATGCAGTCCGTTTTGGACAGAGCGCTTTTTCTCTATGGCCAAGAGCTGTAGAGAAAGAAGCGGCGGCAGCAAATCGAGCGGTTTGCCGCCGAACACGGCGGAAGCGATTGGGATATCGATCCCGAGTGGCAACGGGTCAATGAGAGCGGGCTCCAGGAGCCTTGAGGCGGGGCGACATCTATTGGGCCGAACTTCGTCCCCGCTCCGGTTCAGAACAGAGTGGGCGCAGACCCGTCATCGTGATCTCCGCCAACGGGTTCAACCTCACCCCATACTGGCGGTCCTTGCAAGCGAAGCGCTACCGTTAGGTATCGTCATCCCTCTCTCCACCTCAAAGCGACAGGGGCGTCGAGGCCCGACCGTCGTCACCGTCGGAGCGAGAAGCTGTGGACTTTTGATGAGGGCTTCGCGCTCTGTCACCAGATCACTATGCTCGATCGTTCCAAATTGACAGAGCATGTCGGCAGCCTCCGTCCAGCCAAACTCGCGGAAGTTGAAGAGGGCATTTTAGCCGCCTTGGATATCGATCGTCAGACCTTCGATTAGGGTCCGTGTGAAGGGCTCCGCATTCTCACTTCGGGCAAAAATACACCTCAAACTTAGACAGCAGCGAGCAGAGGCGAGAACTACTGCGGATACCTTGGTTAATAAAACACGCCTAAGTCCTCAAGCCCTCCAGCCCAACTTGAATAGCCAAAGAAGACCACATCATGAACAAGACGACCCAACTGGTGAAGTAGACGGCTATCCTCGGTTTGAGTTTGTTACTTCCGGTATGTATAAAGGCATGCAGCGCGCGCACCATCACGTAGGACCAAGCCAGGATGTGAAAAACCATTGTTGTATTGCCTAGAATCATTCCAGCTAGGCAGGCCGCATAAAACAACGTCGGGGCCTCAAAGATGTTGACAAAATGCCGAGCGAGCTTGACCGATGACTCCGGCTCACTTTCACCTTGATAGGTTTTGTAGTAGTAGGGGCTGACCTCACCCTTTTGAACCGCCTGGACTCGGCTGCGAAAGAGAGCGGCCAGCACGGTAACGGTGAGTAGGACCATTGCGAACATAGGGTAAATGAGTAAGTGATTCATCCCCGGTGTTGCAAGCTTTCGAGTGTTCTTTCCTACTCTTGCAACGTACGCGCTCAAACCCACTCGGGATCGCGGGTTGCCGACACTTCCTCGTCCCAGTAAAGGAGCGCGGCCACCCAGCGATAGTAGTGTTGAAGCTTCTCTAAAGCTTTGCGCTCCGATGAGGGCCCACTTTCTGACTTTTGTCTCACCTTTCGGTGAAAACGCCGTGCAGATCGAAAACGGTTCAGAAATCCGGCCGTGAATTTCTGAGGGGAAATTTCGTTCCTGCTTTCGGCCAGAACCCGAATGATAAAAGTCTATGGTCCTGGTCTTCACTACTGGTCCTCCTGATAGAAGTTGCTCTGATTTTGATAGCCACCTACTGGATTCAAAACCGAGCTTTCTGGTACGACCAAGAATCCGCGTCAAAGAAGCGCTGGACCTTGAGTCTGACCGCGGTGATTCTCCCTTTCGTGCGGCAAGCTCAGAAGGGAGAGGAAGCCGCTTTTGAGCAACTGGTCCTGCGAACTCGCGATCTGGTTAGCAGCATCGCTTACTCGATTCTCGGTCATCGATCTCAAGAAGATGCGGTCCAAGAGTGTTATCTCGTCGTTCTTCGTCGGCTCGGTCAACTCAAGAATGTGGAGGCCTTCATCGCTTGGCTCAGTCGTATTGCTCTTCATGAAGCATACCGGGTCTACAGAAAGAACAGCCGAGCGGCGGAACTCCCGGAAGTTGAGCCTAGGGGCGAGGACCAGGTCCAAGATGTTGTGGAGTCCTTGACGCTCCGAATCGCTTTAGGCAAGCTCTCCCAAAACGATCGAGACGTCTTGATTCTCTACGAATTGGTGGGGCTCACACACTCCGAGATCGCCTTCGCGCTGCGCATCCCAGAAGGGACGGCCCGCTCACGCCTGCACACTGCAAGAAAAAAGCTCGCCTCCGTGTTGCAGCCATGAAGTCCCTTATCCGGGAAAAGAAAATGAGGAGGTCAGTCATCTACCAACACCTCTTGGAAACGAGCGAAGCCCAATCCGAGCGCTCCACCCACTACGGCACCGATGGCAACCCGTGCGGGCAAAGGGAGTAAATTTAGAACAGTCCCCAAGCCTATTCCGGCTGGGTATCCGGCTATGACCCCGCCAGTCATACCAGCGCCAAAATAAGCGCCTTTTGGAAGCCCAAAATCAGGATGATCGCCGATTTTCCAACCCACGACCCCGCCTACAGCCCCCC
>JBBKWP010000446.1:0-26144 GCA_037968995.1 Candidatus Xenobia bacterium | reverse complement strand
ACTCGCCCGTGCGCTCGCAGACCAAGACAACCAGGTGCCTGCCTTCGCGGTGGCTGCGGCGCTCACGGGAAGCGAAGCGACTCCAGAGCAGGTTGGGGCCGCGGCCGCCCTAGTTTTAGCGTTGGAGCCATCTTAGGGGCCTAAGGCTTGATATGATCGATCAGCGCGGTTCCCATTCCTAAAAGAAGTAGGAATCCTATCCAGTCTGTGAATGTTGTCAACCACACCGTCGAAGCCAGGGCTGGATCGATTTTGAGCGCCTTGAGCCCCATTGGAATCACGGAGCCCGCGAATCCAGCGCAGATGATGTTGAGAGTCATGGCGATCAACACGATGCCGGCCATCCAAATGTTTCCAGTCAATAGGTAGGCCAGTCCGCCGGTGAGTGTGCCCGCCAGGAACCCATAGATCAATCCGAATCCTAGTTCTTTAATGACTAGTTCTTTGATGTCCCTTTTATAAATTTCACCCAGCGCCAGTCCGCGTACCACCAAGGTTGTCGTCTGGCACCCGGTGTTGCCGCCGTGACCAGCTATGATCGGCATAAACGCGGCCAGTAAAGCGACCTGGGTCAAGGTCCCTTCGAAAAGGCTGACCAGAAATGCCGACAGAAACCCGATGGTCAGATTGACCAACAGCCAAGGTGCTCTGCGTCGCAAGGTCGCGCTGACGCTCGACAAGGCTTCCGATTCCGCGTCGAGACCGACCTGTAGGTAGATGTCCTCTGTGGCCTCTTCCACTTGGACGTCTAAGACGTCATCTGCGGTCAGAACACCCAACAGAAGCCCGTCTTTGTCCACTACCGGCAGTGCGAGCAGATCGAAATGGCGGAGTCGACGGGCGGCGTCCTCTTGGTCCAACTCGACATCCACCGAAATGACGTCTCTGACCTCAATCGCCTCCAAAAGTGTCGAAGGAACCGCCGTGATCAAGCGACGAAGGTCGATGACTCCTCGCAGCTTACCCTGCAAGTCGACCGTGTAGAGGTAGAACGGATGCTCCGTGTCCGGCGAGAGTTTACGTAGAAACTCTAAGGCTTCGGCTACGGTCCATCCCGTTTGCAAAGCGAGAATGTCGCGCGACATCCAGCGCCCGACGGAGTCTTCCGGCAGGGCCAAGATGTCGGTGATGGTGGACGAGGTTGGAGCGTCCATCAAGGACAAGATTTCGTGAACCCTGTCGTCTGGCAGTTCCTCGACCAGGTCGGCCGCCAGATCCTCATCGATCAGAACCAGAAGGGCCGAAAGTACCTTGGGCTCCAAAGAGTTCAGGACCTCGTTACGCGCGGATTCGTTGAAAAATTCCAGCAACTCCGCCAAGCCGTCTTGATCGAAGTATTCGAGAAGCTCTAGGCGTTTCGCCGTAGTCAACTCCTCTAGAAAGTCGGCTTGGTCGGCCGGGTGCAACTCTTGCAGCCTTTCGACAACTCGCTCCGACGGCTCAAGGTCGACGACGGGCAACAGTTCTTCGAGGAGACGCTCACGTCGCTCAAGTTCGTCAACGTGAGCGCTCATCGAAGGACGCTGGCTCACTCGTTAGCGCCTTGCAAGAGAACTGCGTCGATATGATTCTGGCTTCTCATGGCCAAAGTGGGTTCTCTTCATGGGCTTGAAGGCCTCCCCTAAGTAGGGATGAGAGAATTTCACCCGCTCTCTTTACAATGCAAAGCTAACCGACTATGATGGCGAAGATGAACGTCTCTCAAGCCCTAGAACAGCTCGACGAAATACGCCACCACCTCGGCCGCAGCGAAGTCTACCGTGGATATCGCTCAAAAACGATCGCCATGACCGGCTTGGTGGGAATGATTTCCGCCGCCGGGCTTTGGATGTTCCGCCCTGAAGCCTCCTCCATCTCTCGAGTCGGTTTTTGGGTCGGGGTAGCCGCCCTCAATTTGGCCGTCGTCACCTGGGAGGTGCTGGGAGATTACGGAAATCATAAAACAGAACATCAACGCAAAGTGACCCAAAGAACCGTTGGGCAGTTTCTTCCGTCCATCGCTTTGGGAGCGGTTATCACCTTCATCGTGGTTGGCCGAAACGAGAGCTTCGACATCCTGCCCGGACTCTGGGCCGGCCTCTTCGCCCTGGGAATTTTTTCCTCGCGCCCGTATCTACCTAGAGGTGTAGGGTGGGTCGGCGCATACTACCTCGTGGCCGCCTCTTGCCTTTTGGTGTGGTCGGCCACCGCCTTATCCCAGCCTTGGGTGATGGGCGGGGTCTTCGGACTCGGACAATCTCTCTTAGCCTATGTTCTCTATCAGAATTTAGAAAGGAAGCCATCATGAACAACGAACCGGGAAAATTCGCTTACAACGGTCTAGACCGAGTACTGCACGAGAAAGCACGCTTGGGTATTCTGACCTCGCTCTTCACTCATCCCGAAGGCTTGAGCTTCAACGACATCAAAAGTTTTTGCTCGCTCACCGACGGGAACCTGAGTCGACACCTCCAAGTGCTTGAACGCGAGGACTTGGTCCGGGTCCACAAGGAATCTGGCGATGGGCGCCCGCAAACGACCTGTCAACTGACCGACATTGGACGCGAACGATATCTAGAATACCTAGAAGAACTTCAGTCCGTTCTGCGCGCCGTGTCCGAGAAAGATAACCAGTCCTCACCGCTCGGCATCAACTGGAATCCCGTCTAACCTTCGCGACACCCGGGAGCTTTTTTTTAGCCTCTAACTTTACAAGACAAAGCTATTTATCAATAAAGGAGAACAGACGTCATGCTCGTGATTCAAGCTGACCATCTAGGAATGTGCTTCGGGGTCAAAGACGCCTTAACCAAGATGAGAGAGATCCAGGAACCACAGCGGGTGACCGTCTTCGGAGAACTGGTTCACAACCCGGTGGTGACCGAGGAGATGGCCGAACGTGGCTTTCAGCAAGACTCCGAAAACCACCGACGTCCCGTCCCTGCAACCCCCGACGTTCTGATCACGGCTCACGGCGTGAGTGAGAAAGTTCGCCAAGGATTTCTGGCCGCCGGCAAACGAGTCTTCGACACCACCTGCCCTCTGGTACGCAGGGTCCACAAGGCGGCTCGGCATTACCACAACTTGGGCTACCAAATCATTGTCATCGGTCGCCGAGGCCACGTGGAGGTCGAGGGGATCGTGGGCGATCTGGAACGGTACCACGTCGTCTCATCGGCCGACGAGGTGATAAACTGGAAGCACCCTCGGCTCGCGGTCATCAATCAAACCACGGCGCCCCCACATCAAGTCGAGAAACTTCACAGCCTTATCGCCGTGCGCAACGAAGGGAGCGAGATCGTCTTCTCGGACACGGTCTGTGCTCCCACCCGCGACCGACAGACGGCGGTGGATAGCCTTCTCGACAAGGTGGAGGCGCTGGTGGTGGTCGGTGGACCCAACAGTCACAACACCCTGCAGTTGGGACAGAAGGCACAGATGCGCGGACTGCCCTGGTGGAGAGTCACCTCAGCTGACGACCTTCGCGAGGATTGGTTTCGAGGAATACGCCTGGTGGGACTCACGGCCGGCACTTCTACCACCGACGAAACGGTCGCCAGTGTCTCTCGTAAATTGCGATCTTACGCAGAGACCTCGAAGGAATTATCTTCTCTGACGGGATGATGCAGCAGCCGAAGCGAACGCCTTTTAGGTGAGCCGAATTTGCCACTATCCCGACACAGACCTTGGGTCGCTTGAACAGCACACCGACTGGGAACCGAGTGGCGGAACGGGTGTTTACCGACGGCGCCTCCTGATCTGGAAGAATTTTACGCGCAGAGATCGCCATTGCAACCTCGTCCTCTTCCTGGATGGCCAAAACCTGTTTGAAGCGGCGCACATGCCCAGCACTCTGCACTGGTCGGCCGAAAAACGTTTTGCCCAGTGCGAAAAACCACTCCTGGTCGCCGCCATTCCCGCGAGTACGCGGCGCTACGCCGAGTATGTGGGCTGGAGTCAAGAACCGGGCCACTATTCCCCCGCGGGGGCTAGTCACGCGAGCTTTCTGGTGGAAAGCGTTTTGCCCTATCTGCACTCACTGTACCCCAACGCTCGGGTCCGGGGCCTAGTGGGAGCCTCAGCGGGAGGTGTCGCTGCGCTCTACACCGGCTGGACCTATCCTGGAGTCTTCCCAACCGTAGGCTGTCTTTCGGCGGGGCGGCACTACTTCGAAGAGTTGCTAGAGCGTTTTCCAGGGATACCGGCACCCAAAGTCTATCTCTCATGTGGTGATCGGGGTATGGATGCCGCATTCAAGGAGCCCAATCGTCAATTCGCCACCGCGCTGCGGCGTCGCGGGTGCGAAGTTTTGTCTAGGTTGCACCATGGAGACCATTCTGAACCGGTCTGGAGTCGGCGCCTTCCGGATGTCCTCCGGTTTCTTCTCTAGAGCAGTTCTACTTCAAGTGCTTTTCAACTCGCGTCAACAATTCACTGTAGGTCTGAAATCCGAAAAAAGAATCGACCTTGCGGCCTGACCCGTCTAAGATAACGAAATACGGTATCTTGTCCCCTTCGAAGAGAAAAGCGAAGTCCTTAAAGGCCGCGCTGGCGCTCTCTTCCACGTCCACGTAGGCGACCCGTATCCGTCGAGACTGTTCAAACTGTGCCATTGTGGGTTTCATTGCCTTACACGTTGGGCACCAACTGGCACCGAAAAAGACCAAAGTGCCGTCACCGCCCCAATCGCGACTTTGCCCGGCCACTCCCGCTTCTTTACTACGATAAATGTCCAGACTTTTGAATTCACGGTTTCTCACGACCCGAACGATTTTTTCAGGTAGGTCGGCCAAGTTCACCCAAACCACCCCCTGCTGCTCGACCGTTGGTACAGCGACGCCGTGAAGGAACCATCCTTCGGGAGTCTGCACGGCCCGGACTTCCAGAGAATCCGCAAGGTCTTTAATGGAAAACCGAATGTCGTCGCCCAACCCGTACATCCGGCCTGTGAAAGGCTTGTTACTAACAAACACTTCGTCGGCGCCCGCCGCTAAGGGGAAGGTGAGCGCCAGGAGTAGTAAACCTCCGAGGAACACGCACCAAAGGGGCATTCTGCTATTCAAATCACGTGTTCTATTCATCGCCACACATTTCACTCCAACCCTTTAAAGAACCGGGGACTCTCCCTCAATGTTTCGATAGGGAGTGTCACGACCAGGTCTACAGAGCCTCAGCCAATCTTTGCGCGATCGCCTCCAACTCGCCGTGGTCCACGTCTCGAGCGGCGTTGGCAAAGCTTAACTGCGACTCCTCGGTGATCGGGACGAGATGGAGGTGGGCGTGGGGAACTTCGAAGCCCGCGATGATCATGCCGATGCGTTGTGGAGAAAAGACTTCCATTTGGGCCTTCCCCACTCTTTGAGAGATCTGCATCAGGTGAGCGTTGAGTTCTGGACTCAGATCTATCCAGTGCGAAACTTCCTGAGTGGGAACCACCAAGGCGTGTCCGGGCCGGATCGGGTTGATCGATAAAAAGGCCGCACAACGATCGTCGCGGTGAATGAAGTGGCCGGGCAATCGACCATCGAGAATTTTGCTAAAAATGGAGCTCATTGTGGCTGTTTGAAGAACGGAAGAAGCGAATCCTGCTCCCTTTAAAAAGGCGGACGCCTGCCCCCAGACCCTAAGAGTACACCTGCAGGGCCCGACGGGTAGGAAATCTAAAGAACCCAGCGTGCCCGAACTTCCTGAAGTAGAAACGGTCCGGCGAAGCTTGCTAGACTTCTTACCTAACCGACAGATCCAGTCGGTTCAAGTTCGAGATCCTTTTGTTCTCCGAGGTCAGGAAGTCCTGGCTTTTCAGCGCGGCCTAGTGGGGCAACGTTTTCAGGGTCTGGCCCGCCAAGGAAAGTTACTCTACTTCCCTTTGCAGGAGCGTACCTTGATCGTCCACCTCGGTATGACCGGACAACTGACTGTCCGTCTCCCCAACCGCCCGGACACGACATTTTTCCGACACAAGAAGACAGGACTAGAACGCACTCTACAGCACCCTCCCGACAAGCATACCCACATCTCTATCGTGCTCGATGACGGTGCTGCGCTCCATTATCGAGATGTCAGAAAATTCGGCAGAGTTTTCTGGGTCCCTGAACTCTCAAAAACAGAAATTCTGCGCCGATTCCGCCTGGGAGTTGATCCCATTCTCGATCCTTTCGACCGGAAGGTGCTGGCCTCAGCACTGGGGTCTCGACGCTCGCCCATCAAAGCGGTACTGCTAGACCAGAGACTGTTGGCGGGCCTCGGCAACATTTACGTTGATGAAGCGCTGTTTCGGGCCGGGATTCGGCCCGGACGAGGAGCCTACCGGGTGCGAGGGTCACAGATCGACCGACTGACGGATGCGATCACCGCGGTTCTCATTCAAGGAATCGAGTCCGGCGGTACCACCTTACGTGATTTCGTGAACGGTACCGGTCAAAGCGGATACAACCAGGAAAAGCTCCAGGTTTACGGGCGCTATGGCTCGCCATGCTTGACCTGTGGCCACATTTTGCGCCGCAGTACAGTGGCCGGGCGCACGACGACATGGTGTGCGAACTGCCAAAAATAGACTCCGACGGGTAATACATTCCTACTATTTGAAAAATCTCATGTTTAAGATTCTTAGGAATGGGCATTCCTTGGTGGGCAGTATGACCACCGACATCTTTCCCCTCGATCCCGGCGAGCCTTCGCCAAACGAGTCGAGAGTAGGTAAAGAGATGATGCTAACTCGGACACATCATCTTGGAGTCATCTGCCCTCTATTTTTTTTCCGCCGGATTCCGCCAGCGATCTCCCCGGCCCTCGGTTAAAGTTTTGTGACGGCTTGTTCACAACTTCGCCATAGAATTCCTCAGCGGCCCGTCATAGAATGCCTAAAGTAGAACATCATCCGAAGACGGGTCGTAAACTCATAAGCGCGGACCAACAGGTACGGGCGAGGTGGGATCTTCGGAAGCTCACAATAGGAGGCTTCGCTATGAAGAATATCGAGAAGAGCCGCAGAGAAATCACACTCTGTGGACCGTCCAATCTAGATGCCCTGCGCATCTATTCTCAGACCCGAAAAAACTAACAACCCTTTAGCAGCGACGAGGAACGTCGTGAATTTTATTCAAGACACTTTTCTACGGAGGAGTGTCTTGTCTCATTTATCTGAAGTCAAAACTGTCAAGGGCCGTGAGCGCCCCCCTTTTCGCTCAAAATTCCACGATCTCGACCTCAAGAACTGGAAAGAGTATCCGGAACTCATAACGGATAGTCTCTGGTCTCTCGGCTCAAGGAGTCGATCCAGTGTTCACAAGGGTGATTATCACGGGAACTTCGTTCCCCAAATTCCGGAGCAAGTTCTGCGCCGGTTCACCCGTGCCAACGACGTTGTGCTCGATCTCTTCTGTGGAATGGCCACGACCCTCATCGAATGTCGGCGTCTCGGTCGACACGGTATCGGTGTTGAACTCCAACAGACGATTTGCGAACAGGCTAAAGAGCGTCTCGACGGAGCCGCAAACCCTCAAGAAGTGGAAACCTCCATTGTTTGCGGTGACTCCGCTTGTCCCACTGTGGTGGACAAAGTCAAGAAGGCGCTCGAGGGCATTGGCCGCGAGGATGTGGACCACGTCCTTCTTCATCCTCCCTACTGGGATATCATCACCTTTACCGATGGTGAAGATGAAAGAGACCTCTCGTCTTTCGAAAGCCTTGAAGGGTTCTTGGAGTCTTTTGAGGCGGTCGTCCGTAACGGCGTCGAACTCCTAAAGCCGGGCCACTTTATGACTCTGGTCATCGGAGACAAATACGGCGGCGGCGAATGGGTGCCCTTAGCCTTTGAATGTATGGATGTGATGCGTTCTTGCGGACTCAAACTCAGGGCCATAAACATCAAGGATATCCAGGGCAACGAAAAAGCCAAAGGGAAAAACAACAACCTTTGGCGCTATCGAGCCTTGCGCAACGGCCTCTACGTCTTCAAACACGAATACGTGATGATCTTCAAGAAGGTCTAACCGGTCCTTGCTTGAGCTTGCCGTAGACCGTGATCTCGCTTCGATTGAAGTAGAGTTGACGCGCTGCTAGGATTTCAAACTTCGAGGAGAGGATCGCGATCGCCGTGCGGGCTTCGGCCGGCGCTTTCGGTCCCTTCCCTAACTTAAAGGTTGTAAAAATTTCGCCCCCAGGCGCCAGGCTGGGGGCGAATGCGATCAACTGCTTCGCGGCCAGACTTGCTTCCATCTTCATGTCGCACACGATGAGGTCGTACGGTCCCAACCTTCGTGTCAAAAATCGACCGGAAGTTTCTCGATGGTGCTCCACTCCCCCAAGTTTTTCAACCCTGGGATCGAGGTTGGCTGGGTCCACGGCCGCCACTCGATAGCCCTTCCCTTGAAGCAGTCGTGTCCATCCGCCTGGTGCTGCCCCGAGGTCCAAAGCGGATCCTCCCGCGCGTGTGGGAACGGAAAACGCCTCCCAACCTTCGAGAAGTTTGGCCTCCGCGCGACTCACGCTTTCAGGATCCCGGGGAATGCGACACTGCCCCGAAGACCATGGGGAAAGATTCTCTTCGGTCCGAGACAGTCCCCAGAAGAGTCGGCAACGCTCCTGATCCCGGTGGAAATAGATTGACAGCACGGTCTCTGGCCGACGCGGAGCGAAATTTTCCCGAGGCAGTTGGAAGTTTGTGATGAGCCAGTCGACGATTTCGGAGAAGCTCCAATCCAGTCGAACGTTCGCGCAGATCTGGATACCGTAGTTTCCATTTCTCAGTGAGTCTACGCTGTCGATGTGCCAGTCGCAGGTCTCGACGGAGTTCCTCGAGAGGTCGAACAAGTCGAAGACCCCATTGGCCGGAAAACGGTGCAGCCAGAAAAGACTGTCGAACCCCTCTTGACATCTGATGAGGCAGCGATGTTCGTCGAGCGCCTCGAGAAATTCTGCGTTCTGGCTAGCGTTCACTTCGGCGCGGAAGAGTTCGCGCGAAGCGGGCGCCGTCGAGACGACCAAGCGAGAAGGGCTCAATGAGCGGAGTCTTTTTCGCCCGCCGAAACTTCGAAGGGAAAGATGTTGGACTGAGGAGGGAGCGGACAGGTCGCGAAACTGGTGAAGTAACAAGCGGGATTGTGGGCCTTGTTGAAATCAAGTACCAATCGGTCGCCCTCCCCTCTTTCGACATTCAAGAAGCGACAGGCGGAATAGGTACTGACTCCCGCGCTGGCATCGGAGAAAACAAGAAAGTATTCGTTGTCGGTGGCCTCCCCTATCAACCGGACTTTGTAGGAGTCGCCGCCGAAGTCAAACAAGGCCCAACCCGGTGAAGCTTCTTGGGTAGCCACGTCTACCACCGAGTCCACGGCGATGGTCTCGGCTTCCGGCACGAAGGTACCTTCCAAACGCCACTGGGGATCTACCGGAAATCGGGGAACTCCGGAAAAATTCACTAAGGCAGGAGACTTAGGACTCTTCACCCGCAAACCGACCCTGGGTCCTCGACGAACTACG
Source organism: Candidatus Xenobia bacterium (assembly GCA_037968995.1). GTDB lineage: Bacteria > Vulcanimicrobiota > Xenobia > Xenobiales > JADMJV01 > JAEXNA01. The sequence goes on along the minus strand of JBBKWP010000446.1, from coordinate 16,685 downwards.
TAGAAGCTAAGGTCGTCCTTGTGGAAGGTCGGAGTTCCTTCCGCCTTTTCAGGACCTAGTCGAAGACTCGAGACTGGCTTGTCGTCCACGGTCACGCCTTTCACCAAGTCTAAGACCACTACGTCGCCCTCTAGGCGACCAGTTCCGATCCCTTCGAACGTCTGAGGGGTCTCACTCAACCAATGGAGACCCACCAGACTCAGGTATCCGTCCGGCCGAGTCAAGCGCTCAACACGAGTCTTAAACCAAAGGTCGACGCCATCACTATACTCGTCCGCCGTCACCGTGGACGTGAACACCGAGCCAATAAGTATCAAAAAACAGAGGGATCGTAATCGCATACCCGTGACTTCTCTTCTCGATGTGTGGCGCCTTCCGCGCAGGCTGTCTACGATCGGGGAGCGAACCCATCAAGCCATGAAAATTCGTCCCTTAGGTCTATTCCTACTCTTGCTGCTCCTAGAATCCGCTAGCTTCGGCGAGCACTCCCACCCCAACACCTTCATCACAGAAGAAGGCGGTCAGACAAACGCTTTCCTAGATGACACTCAGGCTCAAGTCCACGTCCTGTTACGCCCCGAGAATCGCCTCGTCTTCGCGTTTCCCTCGGAAAATTCGGGAATCGGTCTCTGGTTCAGAGGACATCTGGAAATGATTTCCGACAGCGTCCGCTCGCTGCCGGGCGGTGGAGGACAGGAAGTGGAGATCCGATGTCGAGTCCACCGCTCTACGGCTGTCGAAAAGACGTTACTGGACAGTATCCGAGTGCTGCGCGACGAGAACGTCGGAGCCGACACCGCCGACCAGGTGGAAGTCGGTCGGGCCAAGGCGGGTTCGATGGGCTGGGCGCTTCTCTCTAAGGAAGCCACTGATCAGGGACTTCTCTTCCATCGCGAGCAACCCGGCGGCCGGGGAGATTTCGAGCTAGAGATCCGGCCCGCCAGGTTGTCTGAGGGCGGACAGCCGATTCTGGACCAAGGAGAAGTCCGTATCCGCGTCCGATGTCCGTTTCCCCCTATGACTGGCTACTCTAATAACGACCTTTATCGCCCCGAATTTCTCGCTGTCACAGCGAAAACGGACTCTAGAACCGTCAACTCCTTGAAGGCGCTAGAATTTCTTGCCCGGCGCGAAAAGCTGATGGCCGGATCTTGGCGTTTTCTCACCTATTTCGGCCGCGACACTCTGATTTCAGCGGCCATGCTCGAACCGATCCTAAGTGATGCGGCCCTTACCGCGGCCGTGGAGAGCGTCCTTGTGCGCCTCGCGCCCAGCGGCATGGTGGCTCACGAAGAAGACATCGGACCGTGGGCGGAGTGGCGACACTTGCAGGCCAACGAGGCCCCTTCTCTTGAACCTGTCTACGACTACAAGATGATTGACGACGATCTTCTTCTTCCGCTGCTGCTTGCCAAACTCAAGGAAAACGGTCGAGGCGCGGTGGTAGAAAGGCTTCTAAAAAACCCTGCGGACCGAACGGCCATTTTAAAGAATGCAAGCTACGTTCTGGAGAGACTCGAATCCGGGCAACCGTTACGCCTAAAAGTGGGCGAATCGACGGGGGACTGGCGCGACTCCCACGAAGGTCTAGGAGGCGGAGTCTATCCCGCAAGCGTCAACGCCGCGCTCGCGGTGGCCACGCTCGATGCCTTGGCAGGTCTCCTACCCGACCTCGACCCGCAGCCGAAGGACCTCATAGCGAAGATTGGCGGCCTCCGAAAGATTTGGAGTGACATCGCGAAGGATTACTGGATGACTCTCTCCGCCGAACAGGTCCAAGCGCGCATCGGAGCCTTCGAAAAAACTTTGTCTGGACCACGAAAGCGTGGATTTCAAAACCTCGTCGCTCAACATCAAGAGTTCCTAGATCGTCGCTTCCGTTTTCCGATACTTTCTAAAACGGATGGTCTCAATCCAGTAGTGGTAGCCCACACCGACGTGGCCTTCAGCCTCTTCTATGGGCGGCTCAAACACGAAGAGCTTGAAGAGATCCTAACTCTCCTCGAACGCCCATTCCCGTTCGGCCTAAAAACCGCCGCGGGATACGTGGTCGCCAATCCTATCTTCAGTTCTGACACAGACCACTACAAAACCCTCGGCTTTGGTCAATATCACGGGTTGGTCGTGTGGTCCTGGCCGTCCGCGATGCTCCAACTCGGGTTGATGCGACAACTCGGTCAACACCCGGAGGTCGCCCAACGCCTTCAGACCCTGCTCAACGAGATCCAGCAGAGTGAGGAGCGCGTCGGTGCCTTGGCCACCTCGGAACTTTGGGCCATCGACTTGACCGACAGCGGAATCACATGGCGCGCCTACGGGACCTCGGGGGACCAGACCGAATCGAACGCTCTGCAACTCTGGTCCACCGTGTATCCCGCCCTCGAATTCGTCCGCGACTCTATGAAATAGAAACACGGGCGGCTGTTAGAAGAAGTTCGCACACTCCCAGAACCGTTTTGGGAGTCCCTTCCCGTCACACTCCTAGTCGACGAGTTCAAGCCACGCGAACCAAACCGGATGGCGCTCCTTGTACGATATTAAGAGGGCTCGCAACCGTTCGGTCTGCTCGGCGGAAAACACGGCATCGGGAATCTTCGCGAACACTAGTCGGATACGGTGCGGGTCGGGGAACTCCAAGGCGTCCGAACACAAGGTCTGAAGTTCGTTGCGTATCCGTCCCGAATCGGAAATTTTGACGGCGCGTTCATTGTAGTCTTCTCCGTGCAGAAAACGCTGCAGAAGCGGTTGAAAAACCAAGCGCTCCTCTCCCTCAGTGCCCATCAGGCGAACGGTCAGTTCCACGTGCTTGTCCACGGACTTCGAGGTGAGACGGACCGTCACTTTGAATCGATTATCTCCCAGCGACTCAACGCCGGGCAGCCCGGTGTATGGGTCCGGGCCCATGTAGCTGCCCAAGGCCAATGTGTCCCAGGTCTTTTCGGGAAAAAAATCGTCGGCGGCCAAGGTCGGTTTATGCAGTGGAATCTCCGCTTCGGCGGCCTCGGCGATCATTTCCGTATATTCCTTGGAGGTCTCTTTGTCGACCGCTCGCCGCAAAAGCTTGGAAAGATCTCGATCGAAGGTCTCGCTCTCTGGCTGCAACTGCATCACGCCGCGTTCGGAGTCATACGGTAAGGCAAAGCTCGAGGTAAAAACGCAGAGCGAGGCTTCCAGACCAAGCGCTGCCGCCAAAGTGGCAGCTTGGACCGCCTCGGCCGAGGCGGCATAGCCATCGACCAAAAACAGATGGGTCTTGCCGTCGCCGTCAACCCAGGAGCCCACCGCGTGGGTGGGTGAATAGGTGCCTGATTCGGTAAATACCGCGCCCCGTCCGGGCAGTTCCCAACCATCTTCCACCAAATGAACTCCCAGATCGGTCCACTCTTTCCAGAGTCCCGACAGTCGTTGGGCTCGACTCGAGCCGGCCAAAGTCCAGACGTGAACGTGCTCAGCCTGTAAGCCCGGGTAAGCTTCTCGCATGGCGTCAAAGACCTTACTTCGCGGCGTACGGTAGTCGATCAAAACGGACGATTCCTCAGCCGCCCGGACGACCTCCTTGGGCATGACCAGCGCTCCCATGTACCCCTCGTAGGGGCGAACAACGTGGAGCGGTTGGTCGTAGATGTGCAGGATGGTCATGGTTCCCGCCCCACGCCCTAGGGCGAACCGCGAAGTGTTCTCCAGGGTATCGATGGCCGCACCCCAAACGGTGATGCCCGCCTGGCGAATCTCAGAATAGAATTCTTTCCAGCCGTAGCTCGCGTCGTTGAGCAATTTGACTACACGGGCATCTATAAATCTTGCCACTTCTGGACGGGCGTACACCCTTCCAAAACCGAGGTTGGGATTTGATCCCATCTCGGGTGTCTCACCAGCTTTAGGCATCAGGCCCTCTCCGAGACAGACCATAATTGCGTGGTTCTCCGGCAGGTGGCGAGTGAGATACCATAGGCCTTCACTCATTGTGTAGGCCGAGACGCCATCCGCCTCCTTCTTGACCTGATTGAGACCGGCTTTGTCCTGGTCCGCACCCTCACCGAAACGACCGAACAGCTTAGTACCGAGAGCGGTCACGGCTGCCGTCATAGCCAGTTGTCGCTCGATCTGACCCAGCACGAACGACATGTCCTTGGGCCGGTCCTTCGGAGGGCGGCCGTAGTTCCAGGTGGTCTCGACGTCCTCTAGCCAAAGATGGAATCGACCCAAAATGGGACGACAGTCAAAGGCCCATTGGGCCAGCATATCCCTACGGGATTGAAGATCGGATGCGACAGTATTCATAACGCCGCCTTCCCGCTTTGAAGGGTCCACCCTCCATAGGTCATCTGAACGTTCGGAGAAGAGACTAGGCTTATTTTACATACAGTTCGGCGTAGGCCTTAGCCGACAAAGGACTGTTGTTGAAATTAGGCACAGGATCAAAGGTCCTACGGTGATCGTCACTAAAATGCGTCGTATCATGGTGTGTTCACTCCCTCGTATCCTAAACTCCAACGGCTTTGGCTCCATGCTAGGGTGTGTTTGGGTATGATCGCCCGTACCCTCAAGAAGCTCGCGGGGCTCTGTTTTGAGAAGCCCGGTTGGGCCATGACATTGGCGACACTGCTGATGATACTGAGTATCGCCACAGCTTGGCACTCGCTCGACCTGAAAATGGAATGGACCTACCTTTTCGAGGAAGACGATCCCGTGGTCGTCAAGTTCCTCCATGCTCGCGACCTGTTTCCCTACCCCGGAGACATCGTCGTGCTAGTCGACGGGAAGTCGGCCCAAGACCGAAAAATTTACCTAGACATATTGGCCCAACGATTAGAAGCTGAACCCGAACACTTTTTTCACATCTTCTATCGGTGGGACGTCAAGAGACTCAGCACTAAGGCTCTCTACTTTTTGACTGTCGAACAGCTCAAAGACCTACGTTCTCTGCTCACTAGGTCCACCATCAAAAGCCAGGGACCCAAGGTCGACCAGGAGCTACGAAAGACTCTGCTTAAAGAGCTCCTTCGTTCCCTAGAATCTCGCGGACGGTCCAATCCCAGTTTATTTAACGCCGCCATTCTGAGGGGCGGGAACGATGACGAACTAAGTACCGCCATTGGGGTTTTGAACGGAGAGACCGTAATCTATCCGACACTCGACAGTGGGCGACTTCACTTTCTCCTCGTCAAGACCGGGGGAAGAGGTCAAAACCTCAAGCAGAACGGCGACTCCGTGGAGCACCTGCGGTCGATTATCAACCAGACACGTCCCTTGGCAAATGGGATGAGGGTGCGCCTCACTGGTCTTCCGGTGCTGTTGCATGATGAAAGGGCTACCTGCACCGCCGACAGTATTCGCACGGGCTGTTTGAGCCTGTTGTTGGTGGCGCTCATCTTTTCGCTTGCCTTCGGAGAAGCGGGACGGCCAGGTTTAGCTCTTGTTGCTCTGTTATTCGGATTGACTTGGACCGTTGGCTACACCACCGTCGTGGTGGGCCACTTAAATTTTATTACCGTTACGATGACCACTATGTTGGTCGGTCTCGGAATCGATTTTGGGATTCACCTTCTTTTCCGATTCGACGAAGAATTGACGCGGAGCGCCTCACCGAAAGTCGCCATGGAAACGGCCATCGCGGGGACCGGAGTCGACAACTTTTGGGGGGCCCTGGCCACCGCAGCCGCATTCGCGACCCTAACGCTGGTGGGTTTTCGAGGGATCGCCGATCTCGGGGTGATCGCCGCCGGAGGAGTTGTTCTATGCTTTCTTTCCACAGTTACCGTTTTACCGGCGCTGATCGCCCTCTTTCCTAACCTCTTCGAGCGTAGGGCTCAAAACGGTCCGGAGCGACAGGCCCTTCGTCGGCGGTTCGATTTTCTAAAAATTTGGGAGGAACGCCTCATGAGGCATTCCAAACTCATATCCGGACTCAGTCTGCTTTTAGCACTGGCTTCGCTCGGGTTGGCCGGTCAAGTTAAGTTCCGTTACAACCTGCTCGAGGTCCAAGCTGCGGGATTGGAATCCGTACGTACTGAAATCGACATGATCAAGCAACTCCGACGCAGCGCATTGTCCGGAGCGGTGGTCGCCCCGAATGCGAGACAGGCTCGTCAACTGGCCGACCGGCTCAACAAGCTCCCCTTGGTAGAGAGCGCCACGACGTTGGCGACACTGCTGCCGCCCGATTTGGAATCTAAACAGAGCTTAGTTGAAGAGGTGGTGGAGTTGGCTCGGGCTACGGAAATGCCCAAAAAGGTCCCGCTCGACAGCGCAAAAGATCTCGGAGACCTCGCGAAAACCATGAAAACCTCCAACGCCGCCTTTGGTAACGATCCCAAGGATCCCGATATCGTCAAACTGCGCGAAACGATCTTGAAAATGAGTCCGGGACCCGTTCAGGATGGGTTACGGGCCTTCCAGTCCGGAATGCGACAAGACCTCGAAAAGGCTTTACTCTTCCTTCGATCACAAGTCGCGGAAGCGCCCACGTCCGCCGACTTTCCCGAGAGTCTACGGATTCGCTCCTTGGGGGAGCGCGAGCATTTCTTGGTCAATGTTTCACCCGCCGAGGACATCTGGGAAAAAGATTCGCTGGAGAAATTTCTGAAGGAAGTCTCGACAGTCACTCCCCATCTGGTCGGTCACCCCGTGGTGCAGGAACACATTCTTTCGTCGTTTCTGCACGCTCAAAAAGTCGCTCCCTGGCTAACGTTGGTCGGAGTATTCTTGGTGATGAGCTGCGCTATGCAGTCTTGGAAAGATCTCGCTCTTTCGTTGCTCCCCACGACGGTTGGCGTGCTCGGCATACTGGCGCTAATGAATCTCTTCAACCAGAGCTTCAACGTCGTCAACTTCGTGGCGCTCCCCATCAGCGTAGGGATCGGCGCGGTCTACGGCCTCCACGCGGTGCATCGGATGCGGGAACTGGGTAACCAGAACCTCCTCTCAAGCTCCACTGGGCCGGGAATCTTCTTGAGCGGTCTCACTACTTTGGCCGGCTTCGCTTGTCTCACCCTCGCCTCTCACCGAGGCATAGCGAGCCTCGGATGGGTTATCTCCGTGGGAGTCGCTATCAACCTCGTAGCCACACTGCTCCTGCTGCCCGCTCTCTTGAATCACTTTCCCGTCTTGCGAGGGAAAGATACGACCGTCCGAACGAACGCACCAGCGGAGTGAATTCGCCGCGGCTTGTGAGGGACCAGCAACATCCGAACTCCAGCTTCAACGAAAAGATTATGCCGAGCGCTCATATACTCCGCCCAACGGCAAGGGCCTCACGCTAGCTAGGTGGAAAGCAAGGCAGCGAAAGGCTAGGCATATCATGACCTGTGAATGTGGATTAGAGGAAAGCTTCGACAAGTGTTGCGGACGATTTCTCACCGGCAACGAGACCCCGGAGACGGCGGAGGAGTTGATGCGAGCCCGTTTCGTAGCTTTCGGGATGAGCGACTTTGATTACATTGAACGCACACAGGTCGACAACCTTGCCCAAGAAGTTCGAGATCGCAAGGTGCCGGAGTGGGAAAGCCTCAAAATCGTTTCGACTGTCGCGGGCGGACCCGATGACGAGACAGGGGTGGTGGAATTCGTGGCCCATTATCATCACCATGGATGCCAGAATCACCACGAACGCTCAAAGTTTCGCCGAGTGGACAGCGAGTGGCGCTACCTGAGCGGCGATATGATCCAGGGCGGTACGATGAAGCGTAGCCAACCCAAGGTTGGCCGGAACGATACTTGTTCATGTGGAAGCGGTAAGAAATACAAGCGCTGTTGCGGCCTGCAATAGCCTCCCCCCCCTCCACGGCGGGGAAATCACCCCATACCCTGGGGTATCCACTCTAGACACTTGCGTTGGTATGGAGTGAATCGGGTAAGTGTTTGACTGAGGTGGTAAAGGGAGAACCTCATTGCGTCAAATCATATACCTGCTCGATGACCTCGAGACCGGAAGAGCCCAGGTGCGAGAAGCCATAGAAGGCATAAAGCAGGGCAATTTCTCCATCCAAGAATTTGAATGCCCGAACCAGCTACTGTCTGGACTGAAGGTCTCTAATCCAGATTTCCTCATTCTCAGCTTGGAGCTCAAGGGAGCCTCAGGACTTGAAGTGTTGCATTCCGTGGCGCCCAATGGCGAGACCGACTTTCCCATTGTTACTGTCTGTTCTTCGGATTACGACGCACAAGAGCACACTTCACTGGCGGCGGGCGCTCACGACCACCTCTTAAAGGAGCGCCTCTCCAGCCCACTACTTGCCAAGGTGCTGCGCTGCGCTCACGACAGTCATCAACTCGAGCGCAAGCTCCGTTCGAGTCAACGCGCCTTAGAGGCGGTAACCGGAGAGCTACGCCGCAAGGACCAAGCCAAAAATCAGTTCGTGGCCAGTCTGAGTCACGAGCTTCGGACACCGGTGACCAGCATGATGGGCCTCTTGAGTCTGTTGGGAAGCACTCGGCTCGACGGGGAACAGGAAAGCCTTGTGAAGAGCCTTACGAATTGCTGCAGTTCATTGTTGCTCAGTGTCGATGACGTCGTAGATATGTCGAGAATCGAGGATGGGGAACTCGAGGCGAAACGACTCCCGTTCCATCTCAGAGCCCACCTTGAGAGTGCCCTAGACCCCCTGAGGCTCCATGCTCTCGACAAGAACCTAGACCTCGTTCTGCGAATCGAAGCGGGGGTGCCTGATTTCGTGATCGGCGATCCCGGTCGCCTCAGACAGATCTTGAGCAGCCTCGTAAGTAACGGAATCAAATACACCCACGACGGAGCGGTCACCATCACCATAAAAACCCACATTAGCGGAGTCCTTTTTGAAGTCCAGGACACGGGGATCGGGATTGACCAACACCAAATTGAACGCCTCTTCGAACCATACTTCCAAGCCGACTCCAGAGATTCGAGCGACCTGGGTCGAGGTCTGGGCTTGGCGATCGCGGCAGGTATCGTCGACTCACTGGATGGTCAAATAGGCGCCGAGAGTCGTCTGAAAGTCGGATCAAAATTCTGGTTCACCTTGCCTATTGTCGGTGGAGGTTCGACTTCTGTTGGGTCCGGCTTCCCTGGCATACCAAGGGTTCTAAAGACCTTGAAGCTGCTGGTCGCCGAAGACAACCCCATTGTTTCGAAGGTACTTAAGGTTCAACTCGAAGAACTTGGGCACCAAGTCTTCTTGGTAGGCGATGGTCACGAAGCCGTAGCTGCTTGTGCGAGCCATCCTTTCGACGTCATTGTTATGGATTGCCAAATGCCGCACCTCGATGGATACGATGCAACGCGCGCCATTCGCAAACTGAAAAGGTTTCAGACGACACCCATTATCGCCCTAACGGCTCAAGCCTTTACCGGTGAGCGAGAAAAATGCCTTGATGCTGGAATGTCAGACTATCTCGTCAAGCCGGTCACGCCGTGCGAACTTCAAGCACGATTCGAGGCCCATCTTGAGTGCCGAGCCGCAGGTTCTCACGAAGAAGCGAACGGCTCTGAGTATGTCAGAGTAGGGTCTTATGGGGAGGGGCATCCCAAAGCATAGGACTTAAAACCCTCCCTCCGAGGCGAAGGGTCCTACCGGCGACGGGAGAACGCGAACTTATGTCAAGAGAAAAACCCAACAAACCTGTCGTTTTGGTAATCATCGACGCCCTAGCTACGCGTGTCGTCATCCCTGCCATGAAAGCTGGGCGCCTCCCTACCTTGTCGGCTCTCGCTCAGCGCGGAGTCTTGCGAGAAGAGAGTACAGCAATCTTTCCCTCGATCACTCCAGCCGCTACCTCAACCATTGTTACTGGTGCGTACCCAGTGGGCCACAACATCATGGGCTTTCATTGGTACGACGAAGAGAGCGAAGAGGAGGTCTACTACGGAGACGACTTTTGGGTGGTCGCCAGACAAGGGTTCGGTGAATTCTTCCGCGATTGCGTGAGTCGCTTAAACAACTCCCGCATGAAAGCCGAGACCATTTTTCAGCAAGTCGAACAGGCGGGAGGACGGTCTGCTTCACTAAACTTCCTTATGTTCCACGCCGACCAGCCCCATACCGCCAAAATCCCGAGTTGGTTTTCCTGGCTCCCAGGCGTCGAGCGTGAGCACCAGGTAAGCGGCCCTCAGATCCTTTTCTTCGGTGATATGATAAATAACCCTGAGGACCTCGAAAAGAACGATCTGACTAGAGAAGGAGGGCTACTGGGTCGTTTCGGATTTAACGACAGCAATACGAAGGAACTCTTGCACGCCCTCACCGACGAAAAGGAACTTCCCCATTTCTCCATCGCCTATTTTCCCGACAACGACTACGAGAGCCACGCGAAGGGCCCCGCGGACGCCCTAGAGCAGGTCATCGAAGTGGACACTGCCTTAGGGACATTTTTCGAAAAAATGGGTGGCCTGGAAGCGGGTTTGGAGAAACTTTGCATCGTCATCTCCGGAGACCATTCTCAGACGGATATGGACGACGACAAGGAGCGGGCAACTATCCGACTCGACAAGATTCTAGCGGACTTTTCCGTCTCCGAGGCCGGGATCTGGGAAACGGGTAAAGACCTTAAAATCTGTCCAGACATGCGATGCGCCCAAATCTACAGTCGAGACAAAGACGATGCCTTTTTGGCCAAGCTCACCCGGGTGATCCATACCGAGGAAAGAGTCGACCAGGTCCTCCGTAAGGCCGGAGAGCACGTTGTCGTCTCAACGAGTGATCGCGGGGTGCTCAGCTTTTGGCGCGGTGAAGACGGAGACGAGCACGGGCGCGACCTGTACGGCAACCCGTGGAGTTGGCAGGGACCTCTGGACCCGGTGGGCGGCCGATGTGATGAGGGACGGCTCGTTTTTGACCTCTACCCCAACGCCTTTGAGCGGATCTGGGGATGTCTTGACAACCCCTCAGGCGGTGACCTCTGGCTCACCTGTCACCCCGGTTCGGAGTTCGCCATTGCGGAAACTTCTGTTCACGTCGGTGGCGGGTCCCACGGTTCCCTTCACAAAGATGATTCCACTTCGCCGGTGATCATCGCCGGGCACCGAAGCGACCTCACCATTCCCGATTACCCGCGCACCGTCGACTTGACGCCCCTGTGTCTAGAACAGATGGGACTTTCAGGTCTTGCTCCTGGTGCCGGCCGGTATACCTAAAATGAAGGTGGAGCGATGCGTCCCGCGCCACCCCCGCGAGGTGCGTTGTAGACAGGAGGCGCGCGGTAAGGTTGAGGGGCCGGGGGATAATAAGGAGTCGATGAGGTTCCCCCAGAAACGGGAGCAGGCTGACGGTACACCGGCGCCGGAGGCTTTTTCTTGAAGACGATGGCTAAGCTTTTGGATTCGGCCTTTTCGAGCTTTACCGTCTGACTGAACGCCAAGTAGTCTTTACCCGCATCCCCCTTAACAAGATAAGTCCCGGCTCTGGGTAGAAAAAGCGTTTTAGCCTCGTTGGATGTGAGCGTCGTAGCGGCTTTGTAGACGCCTTTGCTGTCTTCCTTTTCCCTCACGACCACGGAAGCCGATCTAGGCTTCGCCGACTTGGAGGTCAACGAGACCGCTAACTGGGGCTGGGCGGCCAACGCTTTAGCGATCTCGCGTCCCACCGCGACCTCACTTTCGTAACCAGGTTCGCCCGGGTCCAAAGCCTTCACGGTCAATTCGATGGGAGGACGTTCGGGGAGCACGACCCGAACATGAAAGGTTCCGGGCAGCGTCTTCAGAAACTTAGCGGCCGCGATCTCCTTTTTTTCCCAGACGACTTTACTTGGCGAAGGAAGTCCCTCCCAATTCAAAAGAATCGGTGACTTTTCGAGGTTCACGGCGAAGTTCGCGACCTTGTCTTTTTCCAGCGGCGCATCCAAAGCAAAGGTATACGGTTCGAATCCCTGGCGCCGCAAAACCAGTCCATCTCCAACATTTTCGGCTTCCAGAACCAACGGCGTTTCGCCCAATCGCGTGTCTCCCCGGTACACCTCAGACTTTGGCTCTGAGCTTAGGACGAACCGAGGTCCTGGCTGCCCCGGGGCCCCCATGAGTCTCTGGTATGTCGACAGAGGAACAAGCCAAGCGCACACCAGAACGGCCACTCCAACGCCGGCCAACCACTTCCTGGACTTGGACGCCTTGGGCCCATCCGCTTGGCTCCGCTCGGGGGGAGTCGACGGGTCGTCAACCTCCAAACCGGGCAAGGGTTCGGCCGTCTGTCCCGAGTCCAAGGTCGACGGATACGAGCGGTTCTGAAGATCTGCTACCGTGCATCCTCTAGCGAGGGCGACTCCCTGTTCGCGGGTGATCGGAGGAGCCCCAGGCGGCGTGAGAGATGCGAGGTCGGTCGCGGACCACTGACTCCGTTGAGAGGAAGGGGCCTCAGAAAGCGGCGGAAACTCGCTCGGAGCGTTCGATGTCTCCCCCAACGTGGACAGCAACTCCGCCGTGGAAGACCCTTGGAACTCACGGGAACTCGGAGGGGCTACGGGGGTAGGTTCCGAGGGAGTCTCGACCGACTTGCTTCGAAGACGACTGCGGTTTTCGGGCACAGCCCAATTTTCCTCGGCCGAGCGACGGAGCGGCATGATGGCTTGGAGATCGTACTCTCCGGATTCGGTGAGTTCCTCGACGTGTTCTAAGAGTTGCTCGTAATCGTTGAGAATACGAGGTTCTTCCTTAGAAGTCCCGTCCTTGCGCGGATCTGTCATGACAAAACTTCTTTGACCTTACTGAAAAGGTTCCTCGGTCCAGCGTTTTGAAAAGGGCGCCAACGTGGATATTTCTAAACTTCGCAACGACACTCCCAACTGTGACCGACTGATACATTTCAACAACGCCGGGGCCGCCTTGTCCCCTCGTTCTGTCTCCCAAGCCGTGCTCGACCATCTCACCCTGGAAGCCCGCATCGGAGGTTATGAAGCCGAGCAGTGCGCCGCAACGGCTTTGGGCGATGTGTACTCATCGCTGGCGCGCCTCATCGGCGCTCAAGAGCAAGAGATCGCCATCACCCAGAACGCCACTCGAGCTTGGGACATGGTGTTTTACGCCATTCCTTTGGGGCCGGGCGACCGGATCATCACCTGCCGCTCGGAGTACGCCAGTAACTACATCGCCTTTCTGCAGCGCTCACGTCAAACAGGGGCCGAGATCGTGGTTCTCGACGACGATCCGAACGGAACGATCGATCTCGACCACCTCGCCTCACTATTAGACGAACGCGTCAAGGTAGTAGCGATCAATCACATGCCGACCAACGGCGGTGGCCTGCAACCGGCGGCCGAAATCGGAAAGCTCACTGCCCTTCACCCGACGGCCCTCTTCCTGTTAGACGCTTGCCAAACGGTAGGGCAAGTTCCGCTCGCGGTCGCGGATTTGCGATGCGACGTGCTCTCGGCGACCAGCAGGAAATTTTTACGAGGGCCGCGTGGCCTGGGGTTCCTCTACGTCCGCGAGTCGATCATCGAGACGCTGGAGCCTCCCTTTCTCGACCTGCATTCGGCCATCTGGACCCGACCAGATCACTATGAGGTCCGGAGCGACGCCAAGAGGTTTGAAACCTATGAAACCTTCGTCGCGGGTCGATTGGGCTTAGGCGCAGCGGCCGTGTACGCGGTGGAGGTCGGACAAGCGGAAGCCTGGACCAGAATCCAACAGTTGGCGAACCATACTCGAGAGCAACTCCGCGCACTTAAGGGCGTTCGCGTTCTCGACCGTGGAAAGCCTTTAGGAGGCATCGTCACTTTCGACGCCGAGGCTAAGGGCCCTGAGGCGATCGCTTCGGAGTTGAGGGCTGTTGCGATCAACGTCTGGACGTGCTCGGCCAATTCGGCGCGCTTGGATATGGAATCGCGGAACTTATCCCGAATCGTTCGGGTTTCTCCTCATTACTACAATACCGACGCTGAGATTGAGCGGTTTATCGAAGCCCTTAGAAGGGTCCTGCGTTGAGCGCGGAGTAGTAATCTTAACGCCGGGGGCAGGACCCTCGTGGCCCAGCGAGGGGGCGACTCGCTGGTTGCTTGTATCAGAAAGAGAAGGTCCCCATGAAATTCCCCCCTTTTAGCCTCCAAAGATTGCTTGCCACCGTTTTTGAACCGAAGAAAGGTGAGCGCATCGCGGTTCTGATCGACCTTGAAGTGCCTCAGCAAGTCAAGGACCTCGGTTTTCTTGAGATGGAGGGCCACGAGATCCAGAAGATGGCTCACGAACACTTCTATAAGGGGCTGCACAACGGTGTCATGGACGCGTTCGGCATGGTAGGTGGCGAACTCTACTGCTACAAAATGACCGCTGGAAGCAACTTGGACCTCGAGGACGAAGTGTACACTCCGGATGGTCGAACGCTCAGCTTTGACCGGGACGTGTACCCCAACTACGACATCCTGCTCTGCATCTCCACCCAGTCCGCCACCGCGCCGCTCACCGCCACAGCCAAGAAGTTCGGTTTTCGCGGAGCCACTATGCACGGTCTCAACCCTATTATCTTAAATTCCGGTTTGGCCGTGGACTATGAAGAAGTCTCCGAGCGCGCCGAACGTTTGCGCCAAGGCATGTCCGGCGCCGAGGCCGCGGAGATCGATTTTCGAATCAACGGCGAAGACTATAAATTACGACTTGAGTTGGGCGGACAAGATGCTCAAAAAAGTCACGGCCTCTGCCGAGTCGGGCCGGACATCGCAAATTTGCCGGCCGGCGAAGTGTACTTCGTTCCCGTGGGCGGCGAAGGTTTCTTCCCTTTTAAGCTTGAGGACAACAGCATCGCGCTGCTCGAGGTCCAAGGGGGACGCGTCATCGACGCGACTTACGTTTCTGGTGACCGCCAAGTGATCGCCGATTACGCCGAGAGGCTCAAAACCGACGAAGCCACCGGGTATCTGGGCGAACTGGGCTTCGGCACCCAAGAGCTTCCTATCTCCGGCCACGACATCCAAGACGAGAAGATTTTCGGAACTTTCCACGTCGCCACCGGTCGCAACGATCACTTGGGCGGAGATGTCACCACAGATAAGTTCAAATCCAAACAGAACGCCACCCACGACGATATTCTGTTCTCCCCGGAAAAGACTCCGGAGATCGACGCCCCCACCGTCAGACTGTATCGCGATGGCAAGACACACATCTTGTTCCACTCGTATCAAGCCGGCGACTACCTCAAAGAGTTGGTCCATGGCCAACCTGTATGAGACAGAAAAGCTTCTAGAGGAATATCTCCTTCTCCACTACGGAGATCCGAAGACAACGCTTCCCTGGGCCTTTGGTCCACGCGAAGCCTTGGAGTTTCCGGCCCGCTGCGTTGCCGAACTGGTGCAACCCCACAACTTAGGACGTGCCCTTGAGATCGGCTGCGCGGTGGGCCGTGCCTGTATGGAGCTTTCCGTAACTTGCGAAGATGTGGTGGGCATCGACTTTTCTAAGAGCTTCATCAACGAAGCCCAGCGTTTAGGACGCGAAAAGAAAGCGAACTACAGCTTCCCGGATGAAGGGGAGCTTCGCTGCCGCTCTGAGTATTTGCTAGAAGAGAGGTTCCGCCCCGAGAACATCACTTTTGAGGTAGGTGACGCCACCGACCTCAGAGATGACCTCGGAAGCTTTGACATCGTGTTGGCAGCGAACCTGTTGTGCCGCGTTCCTGACCCCAGCGCAGTCCTTACGCGACTGGGCGACCTCGTGAAACCGGGTGGACAACTCGTCCTTACCTCTCCCTACACCTGGATGGAGGAATACACCCCGAAGGAACGCTGGTTGGGTGGCTTCTACAGAGAGGGCGAAGCCATTCGCAGCCTAGCGACTCTCAAGTCAGCTCTGAAAGCAGATTTCCAACTGGAAAAAGTGGTCGACATGCCCTTCTTGATCCGCGAACACGCACGGAAATTTCAGTGGTCCGTCGCTCAAGCCTCCTGCTGGACTCGGCGAGACTAGAAACCGTGCAAACGAAGGACACCCATTCTCTCACCGAGGCGATCGGTTCAACTCCACTGGTGAAACTCAAGTTCGATGACTGTCCTATTCCCATCTATGGGAAATGCGAGTTCATGAACCCCACCGGAAGCGTCAAAGACCGCCTGGCCAAGGCCCTCATTCAGGAAGGGGTGACGTCCGGTCGACTCCTCCCCGGCGGCACTATCGTGGAGGCCACCGCGGGAAATACTGGAATGGGACTTGCGATGATGGCCGCTTCGTTGGGATTTAAGCTGGTCTGCGTGATGCCTCAAAAAATGTCCGTCGACAAGAGGCGCAGCCTAGAAGCGATGGGCGCCAAAGTCATGATCGTGCCCGACGCCCCTTTGGATTCTCTCGATAACTTCCGTCAAACCGCGGACCGATTGGCCGCCGAGCGCGGTTGGTTTCTAGCCGACCAGTTTCGCTCAATGGCCAATGTCTCCATTCACGAGGCGGAAACAGGTCCCGAGATTTGGGAGGATCTCGCAGGGAACGTTGGAGCCTTCGTGGCCGGCGTGGGAACCGGCGGGACCATTACGGGAGTCAGTCGCTTCTTAAAAGCTCAAAATCGCGACATCCAAGTCATCTTAGCCGACCCCGAAGGGAGCAGTCTGGCCCACTGGGTGCGAACGGGAGAGTACGGACTTTCCTCTGATTACACCGTAGAAGGCATCGGCTCCAGTCGCGCCAGCGATATTCTCCAACGACATGCCATCGATGCCGCAGAGACCGTGAGTGATCAAGAAAGCTACGCTATGGCCGTAGAGTTGCAACGCCGACATGGATTGCTCGTCGGAGGCTCCTC
>JBBKWP010000445.1:0-47397 GCA_037968995.1 Candidatus Xenobia bacterium | reverse complement strand
GGGCTGGGAGAAGGACACCGATGTAGAGATCCTGATCGACGGGAAGCCTCAGGAATACGTAGGCGTCTACACCGAGGACCGGAGCTTTTTCAAACTCAAGGACGCAGCCTCCCTAGCGGCGGGGCCTCATCGATTGACGGTGCGAGAGAAGAATCCCGATGGCAACAATGTGGTCGCCTCGATTCGGATCAACGCTTATCCGGCGGACTACGATTTCCGTCCCGACAAAGTGGGCGGGTTTCCCAGCTTCAATCACAATGGAGACCACGTAGGTTACCGTCCCACTCACGAGTCCTGCCTGATGCGCAATATGCGGCTGACCAAGTTCTGCTCCGTGGACCAAGAAAATATGTGGCATCAGTTCTTGAACAGAGTGGACCTGATCGATTCCGTCAAAGTGGTTCCCAACAAAGACGGGGATGGGTCACGCAGCGTAGAGTTGAAGACGCCGAACCTCCCGAACTTGGATGTTCGCTGGTACCAAAAGAGCGTTGACGAAGAAGGTCGTGCCATGGAGACCGAGTTGTCCGACCTGCGCGGGCAGACCACTTGGGAAATACCGTCGGAGTCCGCTTCAGGCGACTATCGCGCCGAGGTCAGTTTTTCCACTGAAGAAGTTCGTCAATACTCTGATCGGTTTCGCACCTCTGAGAACTTCCAGATAGCTTAAGGTCTGTCCCGGAAGGGCGCTCATCCTAGGTCGAAGGCTGCTAGGGTTTCACCACGGTAAGGCTTTCAATCAAGGTCTTCAGGTCGTCCTTGATCAGATCGTAGCCGGTTTCAGGGGACGAAACGGCTACAAAAAGGAGTCGACCGTTCAGGCTGGTTCCCAAGATCGTGTCATGCTTGGACTCGGGATCACTTTCGATCTCATATTCGAGATGGAACCAGGGCTGACCGTGCAGATCCGACATCTCGTTGGTCAACCACTTCAGAGGCATTTGACTCTCTAGCTGATCTCTTAAGACGTCTTTGGTTGCCGCGAGATCCTCAATGGAGAGCGGCGCTTGGGCCAAGGTGAACGAAATTCGTGTCTCGGAATCCACAGTCAAGAACACAAACTGGGGCTTGGTCGCGGCTTGGCTGAACATGGTGGCGATGATCTCAGGGGACGCGGGTTGGAAAAGGGCAGGGATTTCGCCTGTGAGTTGTCCCTCAAATAGACTGACCGGTTTGGCCCACCCGGGACTGCAGAGCAAGGAGAAAAAAACCACCCATAAGAGTCTGTGTTTCATCCTTGGAGCTTGGAGTCGAGTTTTAGAACTCCTTCAGGTATAGACGAGAGCGACCTTCAGTGCGCTGACCAAACACGAACGTAATATGCCCGACGCTACTCCGGGTTATGCGGGTGAACGAAAAACCTTAGACGGCTTGGCTTCGGGCATTGCGGCGTCCCACCCTTGGCGGACCCCGGATGTCGTTCCGACGATGATCTTCTGCACGAGATCTCGGCGCTCATTGGAGATGGCGCTTCCCATATCGCCATCGTTGGCTCGGGCGCGATTCACGCTCTCGTCGATCCCAGCCACAAAGTCCTTTTTCGAGGCCGGTCCCAGGAGTCCGATCACGGCTCCAATAGCCCCACCGACGATGACGCCGGGGGGTCCGAAGACAGCGCCGGCGAGGCCTCCGACCAAGGTAGCGCTCGCCACGCCTGTGGCATAGCGAACAGGCGCTGAAACGTCGGTGTCGGCTTCTTTGCCTTTGATGAGACTCATCACGATACCGGCGGGCAGCGCCATGGCGGCGCTCACGGTTCCGGCGGCCACCGTGAGGGCTTGTCGCCAAGCTTTGCCCCGAGGACCTTTAGCCTTTTTGAATTCTTGTGGGATTTCCGCGAGGCCGTCCAAGACACCGGAAGCAGCGCCGCGATTTTCTTGGTACGCGGTGCTGGCCCCAGACCGCACGGCACTGACGGCTCCGGCCCCGGCTCCACGGAGTCCTCCGCGGAAGCCGCCTTCGCCTCCGGTCACCTTGGCGTTGATGTCGCCGGCCATCCGTTTGCCCATCTCCTCGGCGGAACCGCCTTTAACGAAGAGGTACAGTCCAACCGAAGCTTCAGCGGCCTCTTTACCAGCCGACAGAGCGGCCCCGACGGGGCCAAGCAGGAGATAACCAGTGATCGCACCTTGGGCTAAGCTTTGCAAAGCGCTGCTGGCCACCAAGCCGGTTGCTACCGACTTTGGTGTGATCTCAAATTCCGCATCGGCGCCTTTTTTGGCTCCTTGGTAACCACCGATACCGAGCCCAGAGATGAGACTTCCGGGGACTCTCATGACACTTCCGACAACACCGGCGCCACGCTCGACGATGTCGCGAACGACACTGGGTTCGTGTTGAGGAAGCTCTTTAGCGGGAGCCGGGAGGCGCCTGAGAGCAGGAATTGGAGCTTGTGGAAGTTTCTCGATGTTCAAGGGCGGACTCTTAAATCTTGCTGATCGATTCGACCTTAACCATGGTCGCGGAACCCTCTACGGAGGGAGATCCTTCCCCTTCGACTTTGACCTTCTGGCCAACGTAGGCGTTGAGGTCGACGGCGTCGGAGGCGGCTTCTAAAAGAGCGACTTGGCCGCCCTTGTCGTCGAGCAGTTGATGACTGCCCTGCATAAAGATTGACATCCCTAATTCTTGCACGGTGCCTTGAAATGTTCCCATGCCAAGAAGTTCCAGGCTAGGGCTTTCTGACCTGCTTCGTGTGGCAGGGCGCCGGCTCGCTTAAAACGAGTCTGTCAGGTTCGTGTAACAAGTTTCTAACATTCCGACCCGCGAAAGTTCCTATGATACGAGTATGAATATTGTTACTCCTCATCAATCCAGCTGCGGCATCGAACATCGCATCACGCACAACGCGCTGAAAACAGCGGTTTCGGGTCCAATGAATAGACACGAGGAATTTCAGGTGGAACTGGGCGACCGTTTCACTTCGGTCTCCGACGAGTACAAAGAGTTGGCCCGGGGTATGGACCGTAACAATGACGGCATTGTGAGTTCGGACGAGATCCTGCCGGCCGGCACCACCCGTCTGGGAGTCGTCCACGTCGATCAGCCGGATTTCACTTTCAGTTTCAAACACAAATTGGCGGGCTGGTCTTCGCCCTACGCCGATCAGTATCCCAGCGCTGCGAAAATAGCCTCGAAGCTGGATGGCTTTGCCAAGGAGTACCCCGAGTTGGTTCATAAGGTCTCTTTGGGTCAGACCGCCGAGGGTCGTGAACTCTGGGCCGTTCGTGTCGGCAAAGGAGCCGAGGGCGAAAAGCCAGGAGTGCTCGTGGTGGGTGGGCAGCACGCTCGAGAGTGGGCCGGCAACGGCGCGGTCACCACCGCCATCGACACTCTTCTTAAGGGCTACGGCAAAGACCCTGAGATGACCGAGAAGGTTGACAACCTTGAGATGTGGTTTGTTCCGATGGCAAATCCCGACGGATACGAGTTCTCTCGTAACGCCGATCCGGACTGGAGGAAGAACCGCTCGCACCACCCTGATGTTGACGGTGTCGGTACGGACCTCAACCGCAACTATCGCGCAGATTTCCGATTCCACGGCGAT
This sequence comes from Candidatus Xenobia bacterium, assembly GCA_037968995.1. GTDB lineage: Bacteria > Vulcanimicrobiota > Xenobia > Xenobiales > JADMJV01 > JAEXNA01. The sequence goes on along the minus strand of JBBKWP010000445.1, from coordinate 43,850 downwards.
GTGCCGAAACGAACCGGAGACGATGCCGGCGCGTCCGACGACCCGAGCAAATTGACCTTCCGTGGCCCCCACGCACTGTCCGAGAAGGAGAGCCAGGCGCTTACCAACTTCATGGACACAAGGCCTAACCTTAAGGGCGTCTTAGATGTCCACGGTTTCGGACGCATGATTCTGTTTCCGGGCGTCAAAGACAAGACGCGCGACGCCCATTATCGCCAAGTGGCCAGCAAAATCAACGAAGCCCTCGATGTGAAGTACACGCCGCTAGCCATCCCCGAGTTGTATCCCACCACCGGAGATATGAGCGCTTACGCCGAGAAGTTGGGCATTCTTTCGATGGGGCTTGAGATTGGAACTTCGTTCCAGCCCTCTCCCGACAAGATCGGGGACATCACCAGTCGCGGGTCCAAGGCAGTTATCGCTTTCATCAACGAAGTAGCCGAGGAAAATCTACAGCCCAACTTGCTGGCATAAGGAAGCTGGATTGCGGCGGGCATCCTCTGACGCAAGCCCTTTGATCATTTGAGAAAACTCCCGTCGACTCTCCAGGCTTACCAGGTTATCTTGCGAAGGCTCGGCCTATGACGCCGCCCCTGGCCAAGGAGCCTTCGAAGTTCCGTCCCGGAGAGTTCTTGAAAGTGTTCGCCTACAGTCGGGCCGCTCTGCGCTTGGTGTGGGAAACCAGCCCCCGACTCGCCTTCTGGTTCGTACTCTTGACCCTCTGCGCTGGAGGCGTGCCGGCGGGGATCGCCTATGTCTCCAAACTTTTGGTTGACGCCGTGGTGCTGGCCGGGAAATCTGGGCTGGTCGCTGACCAAGAGCACGCGCTTTGGGTGGTTGGGATGGAGGCCGGACTCGTGATTGCGATGGCGGCTTTGCAAAAGGGGTTGGGGGCGTGTGATTCTCTGCTGCGAGCCCTGTTGTCTCAACGCGTCAACGAGATGATTCTCAAAAAAGCGCTCAGGTTGAGCCTTCGCCACTTTGAAGATTCGCAGACCTACGACAAGTTGACTCAGGCCAGACAACGCGCTTCGAGTCGTCCGCTTTCCCTGGTGCAGAAAACCTTCGGCTTGGCCCAGAACGGTATCAGCTTGGCAACCTTCGGGGCTCTTTTGGTGGGCTTTTCACCTTGGGCTGTCCTTCTTCTCTTGGCTGCGGGGCTGCCACTTTTCTTGGTCGAGGCGGCCTATTCAGGGGAAGCTTTTCGACTGTTCAAGTGGCAGTCTCAAGAGACTCGTCAAAGGGCCTACTTGGAGATGCTGATGGCCCGCGAGGACAATGTCAAGGAAGTCAAGCTGTTCCATCTGGGGCCGCTCTTCTTGGCCCGTTTCAACGCCATCTTCGAGAAGTTGTACGCCGAGGATAGAGATCTGACGTTGCGTCGGTCTTTTTGGGGTTTCGTCTTGGGACTGTTCTCCATCGGGGCTCTCTACGGAGCTTATATCTGGGTGGTGACGGCCGCGGTGCGTCAAACCATCACCTTGGGCGATATGACCATGTATCTTATGGTCTTTAAACAGGGACAGTCCGCGGTTTCGGCCTCGCTTTCTGCGATCGGATCGATGTACGAGGACAATCTCTATCTGTCGAACCTTTATGACTTTCTCGACGAACCGGTAGAGGACGAGTCTGGGACGGCAACGGTGGGGGAGAAGCCGGGCGACGGTGTGCGTTTCGAAGGGGTCCGGTTCGCTTATCCAGGGGCCGACGACTTCGCCATCGACGGCATCGATCTCCATCTTCGACCAGGGGAGAAACTAGCGCTGGTGGGGGAGAACGGATCAGGAAAGACGACCCTGATCAAGCTGCTGACCAGGCTTTACCGTCCGACTGAGGGACGCATTCTGCTTGACGGAACTTCCTTGGATGAATGGCAAACGGAAGTCCTGCGTCATCGCATTGGGGTCATTTTTCAGGATTTCATTCGATTTCAGTTTCTGGTTGGCGAAAATATTGGAGCCGGGGATGTTCGCCATTTTGAGGATAAAGAACGTTGGGCAGAGGCGGCTGAGAAGGGCTTAGCTGATGAGTTCATCGAGTCGCTCCCACAGGGGTACGAGACCCAGCTTGGGCGATGGTTCAAAGACGGTCGGGAACTCTCGGGCGGACAGTGGCAGAAAGTGGCGTTGGCCCGCGCCTTTATGCGTAAAGAGGCGGACATTGTGGTACTCGATGAGCCGACTTCAGCGATCGATGCCGAGGCCGAAACGCGCATCTTTGAACATTTCCGAAAGGCCACCGCTAACCAGATGGCCATCCTGATTTCGCATCGGTTTTCCACTGTGCGTATGGCCGACGAGATCGTGGTGATGGAGAAAGGCCGCGTTACCGAGAAGGGGACTCACGAGGAGTTGCTGGCCAAACAGGGACGCTACGCTCGTCTTTTTGAGCTTCAGGCGGCGGGTTACCGTTAAGCTCGCTGCCCTCTTTTTCAGGAGGCGCGATCTCGACGAGTTGGGCTAGCCTCACCCAACCGATTTTACCGTCTCCGGTTCGAATTTCCGCGAAATGTTGCTGGCGGTTGATGATGTCCACCAGCAGCCCGGCGAGGAGCCTCTCTCCGGTCTTCTCCGCGAGCGGTTCGGGCAGCAGTTGAGTTTCTGAGGCGACCACCACCGCCCGATGCGCGCTAGGTGCGGTCGCCGCTATTAGCGCAGCAAGCGCTAGGCCCGAGACGACGCAGGCAAGCAAAGCCTTAGAGGACGGGGGCTGCCGTCGAAGTTTTCCAACGAGGGCCAGCACCACCAGAACGAGTCCGGGAAAGAGCAGTAAGAACTGAGCTTCGGACATGGTCCACCAAGGAGTTCCTCGCACTTCGACCCACTGATGTTTGGGATCGAGTTGGCCTTCAATTTCGCGAAGGCGGCGTCGTGTCGCGAGATCGTGAGGTGAGATAATCAAGGCCTGTTCAAAGGCGGCACGAGAGCGGGGGAGATCTCCGAGATTTCTCCAGGCGAGTCCCTCGTTGTAGAGTGAGCCAAAGGAGCGGGCCTCACTCCGATTGATCTTCTGGAGAATCTCCTGGGCGCGGTGGTCCTCTCCGGAGGAGATGGCCTGGTTTGCCTTCTCAAAATCGCTGATCGATTGCGCCCAACTTGGCGAGAAGGCAAACAACAAGCAGAAGGCGGCCGCGAAAACAGCTCGAGTCATCACGCGCGATTCTCCTTGCAGAGCGCTTGAAGTTCTGTGTCGAGATCAGCAAGCGTTGCCCCGCTCTTTTCAACACTGCCAAAGAGCGCTTTGGTGGCGCGAAGGCGCAGCGATTCGTAGCGCTCCACGGCCTGTTCGGTCCAGCCGCGTTCGCCAAGCTGTCGCGCTCGCAGATCTGTGTCGGTTCCGGAAGCCAACCCTTGGAGCGTCTGCAAAAGCTCTTCGAGAGTCTGGTGGCGACGAGGAACGGCCCTTTTAGGACGACCCCACGGCCTTCCTAGGCTGAGACCCCCATTGGAACGAACCAAGAGAACCCCCAGTGCGAGAAGCGTTAGGCCGAGGGCAAGGGAGCCTCGCGGAAGTTCAGGGGCGATGGCGTAGCGAGAACCTGGTTCAGTTTTGGGGGCGTCGGCTTCCGAGGTCGCGGCGGTCGGCATCTCGTCGGCTTGATCAGCGGCACCACCCTTGGAGTTGGCATCGACCAGTAGAACCAGAGTTTCGGCTTTAAGAGTCTCGTACCGTTCTTCTCTGGGGTTGAAGTATCCAAGGGCGATCCCAGACAGCTTGTAGGTGCCGGCTTTCTTAGGTTTGAGTCGAAAGTTGTAGGTTCGCCGACTGACGATCTGTTCGTTTTCGACGGTGGTGGTGGATGGGCTCGAGGACTGCTTTTTGTCTAGGTCTTTCCAGTCCGGAAGATAGGGGTAGGGAACCAGGTCCAGGTGTCCGTCGCCCTTAACGGTGATCTCCAGTTCCGCGCTCTGCTCCAGACTGATCCGTTGGGTTTTCAAGTTGGCTCGAATCTCGAATGTCTCGCCGACGGCTCCGGTGAAGCTCGAAGGGCGGTTCTCACTGGGCAGTGGGAGAACTTTCAGGTCTTTGTTTCCAGTTCTCAGGACCTTGGGTAGCGCGAAGGCGCTGGTGGTGACTTGGACATCCGTGGAGGGAAAGGTATAGGTGCCCTCAGAGAGCGGGAAGAAGGCTGTGGCGACGGAGTTGACCTGATAGTAGCGGCCCGCTCGATAGTCTTCACCGTTCTTTTGCTCGAACGGTACCCGTAAAAAACCTGTTGGCATGACAGGGTTGTAGCGTGGATCCGAGAGCAGATTGACAGCGGTGAGGAGTTTGAGGTTGTAGTACGAGGGTTGATGGACGAAAACGACTTCCGGCTCGAGGCTGGCCTCCAGGACGACATCGTCCTCGCGAGGCATGGGAATGCTAGGGCGCGTCGGCCAAGGGTTTGAGCCTGGGCCAAAGAGAGGGTTGTTGCTGTAGGGGTTCGTCGCGCCGGGTTGAGACGACAGACCAGAGCCTTGGGTGACTTCTAGGCGCTGGCTTGGAGTAGTGAAGGGCAGGCCCGCGATGGTTCCACTGATCGGTTCGATCACGTGGCGACCCGTTCGCATGGGAGTGATGACAAAGTCATACTGAAGAGAACTGGTCATCTGACCGTTGATGCTCGACATGGAGTAGCGGCGCCCGGTGGGCGTGAATTGCAAACCGCCATCGTTGGTCTGAGGGGTGGGAATGTCGACGGAGTCGGCCAGTCCGGTCACAGTGATAGTGAGAGTGGCCGTCTGGTCTAAGGAGATGCTGGCGTGAGAGAGTCTTACGTCTACCTTGTCGTCCAGGGTGTTCTGGGCAAACACCGGAAGCAGGAACAGGGCCACTAAGAGAAAGGTACGCAAAGAGCGAGAACGACTTACCATGTCTTCCCTCCCGGCGGCGGAGCCTGTTGTTGAACCTGCATGGCCGGACGCCCGTCTCGCTCCTGCTGTCGGAAAAATTCTAAGAGTTGAGCCCTTTCCTGGGCTTCCTGGGCGGCTTTTTTCTCAGCTTCGCTCAGCTTGGCTTTCTGGGCTTGAGCCTCTTTTTGTTGCTGGGCACTTTGCGGATTGTCGGCGCCGGCATCCCGTTTCTCGCTCTGATCTTGCTTTTGGTCCGGCTGACCTTTTTCGGAGTCTTTTTCCTGATCCTTACCAGAATTCTGGTCCTTGGAGTCGCTCTGTTGGTCCTTGTCCTTTTCACCGTTCTGGTCATCTTTGTCTTTTTGCTGGTCCTGTTTGTCCTGCTGGCCGTCGTTCTTATCGTCTTGATCGCTCTGGTCGTTTTTGTCTTGATCCTTCTTGTCGTCGTTTTTGTCTTTTTGATCTTCCTGGTCTTTTTGCTTGCGCAGGATCACTTCGATGTTGTATCGCGCGTCGTCGTCCTCGGGGTTGATAGTCAAGGCTTGCTCGAAAGCTTTTTTGGCTTCGTCGAGCTTTTCCAAGGCGAACAGACTGTTCCCTAGATTATAGGAGGCTTTGGCGCGGAGAGCGGGGTCTTTGCCCTCTTTAACGACCTCTTCGAAGAGGTCCTTGGCCGGCTCATTTTGGTCTTGATGGAGCAGTGATAAACCAAGGTTGTATTTTAAGACCATGGTGTCATTAGGGTCGGAGTCCGTTTTTAGCAGATCTCGAAAGATGGTTTCGCTCTGCTTCCAAGTCCCTGAAGCAACGGCATCACTCAATTCGTATGCGGTCCACGGCGTGATAGCCCAAGCCTGACTGCCCATCAGTCCGAGCAACAGCACGGCGGTACATACACAGATCTTCATTGGCGTTTGTCTCTTTCGGCGAGCAGAAGACCTGAGAGAAAGCAGATGGCGGCGAGCACGAGAAAGTATGGAAATCTTTCGTGGCGCCTGACGTCGGTGGTTTCACCGAAATTTCGCTTCTCCCGATTCTTCAGAGTTTTGAGGTAAGAACTTAGACCGTTGTCCGACTCGTCGAGTCTGAGAAAAACTCCGCCGGTGGTTTCGGAGATTTCTTTGAGAACAGTTCCGTCGAGTTTGGACAGGACTGGGTTCCCTTGTTGGTCACGGATGGTCCCTCCGGTCTCGTCGGGAATCAAAGAACCGGCCGCGGTTCCGAGTCCAATGGTGTCGATGATCACGCCTTCGGTCTCGGCTTCCTTGGCGGCCTGGATAGGGGAGCTTTGGTGATCTTCACCATCGGTTAGGAGGAGAAGAACTTTTGAACCGGACTGGACGTCGCCTCCGAGTTTGAAGGTCTCAAGACCGGTCCGAATAGCGTCACCTAGGGCGGTACCGGGAACGGGAACCGCCTCGATCTTCATCTCTCCCAGAAAGAGTTCCACCGCGTCGGTGTCAAGGGTGAGAGGACAGAACAGAAAGGCAGATCCCGCGAAACCCACCAAGCCGATGCGGTTTCCGTGGAGTTCCTCTACCAGGAATGCCAATTCTCTGCGCGCGTTCTCGATTCTCGAAGGCTTGATGTCGTCGGCCCTCATGGAGCTAGAGAGATCTATGGCGATCACGATGTCGAGCCCTTTTTGTTGGACCGTCTGTTCGATGACTCCCCATTGGGGTCGAGTTAAGGCCAGGCTCAAGGCAACCGCACAGAGCCAGAAGAGGAGATCGATGGAACGAGAGTTGTCTCTTACTTGGTGAACTTCGTCGTAGAGAACGTCGCGCATCTCGTGTGAGACGAATTCGACATCTTGGGCCGAGGGTTTGGACAAGGCTTTCAAAAGATTCTGAAACAAGGGGCTCAAAATTGTGACCAGTACGAACACGAAGGCCCACGGTTGAGCGAAATGGATGTCGTCAAAGCTGAGCGGTATCATGACTTCAAACCGATTCCCGACGCTGACGACGCCCAAGCAGGAAGAACAGTAGCAGTAGTGCGGCTAGGCCGGGATAGATCATCAATTCCCGGTAGAGTATTTTAGGTTTCTGCTCACGTTTCACTTTCTCCAGACGATTGATCTCGGAGTAGATCTCTTCGAGACCTTGGTTGTTGGTAGCGCGGAAGGCCTTGCCGCCGGTCGTTCTCGCGATGGTCATTAAGCTTTCCATGTCGATTCCGCCACCCATCATTTGGGCCAAGCCGAGACCTCCATCGGTGCCCACACCAATGGCGTAGATGCGTATTCCGAAGCTGGCGGCGAGTTCCGCGGCCTTCACCGGTTCAATTTCTCCGGCGTTGCTTCGGCCGTCAGTGAGTAGAATCACGACTTTCGACTTACCAGGCAGGTCTTTGAGTCGGTTGACACAGGTCGCGATCCCATTGCCGATGGCCGTGCCGTCGCGCTGAGTCACTCCAGGATAGATTCGTTCCAGCAGCACCTGCAAGGTACGATGGTCGATGGTGAGAGGGCATTGGGTCAGGGCGATACCCGCATAAACCACCAGTCCTATGCGATCGTCAGGGCGTTGCTTGACGAATTCCTGGCTCACTTTCTTGGCCGCTTCTAAGCGGTTGGGTAAGAGATCGTCGGCTTCCATGCTCGAAGAGGTGTCCAAGCAGAGAAGAATGTCGATCCCCTCTTTGGCCTGTGGTTCTTCGCCCAAGGAGAGTTGGGGCCGGGCCAGCGTAAGCAAAAGAAGGGTCCAAAAAACGGCGTAGAGGACCTCGGTTCTTCGAGATAGCCGCAGAGGAACGGCCGAAGAAGACCACTCAAGGAGCAAAAGGCTAGAAAAGCCTAAACTATGTTTGCGAGCCGTACGTCCCTTGTGAGACCACCAAAGAAACAGAAAGATTACGGGAATGGCGAGCAGAACTTCAGGGTGTAAGAGCCTCATTTCGCGCGTCCCTTTTCGGCTTCCAGTGCCGTCTGCAGCTGCTTGCTAAGGTCTTCGATCTCTGCGCGCTCGGGGACGCGACGGGCGAACTTGCAGGTGTCCCCGCAGTCAAGAAGGTTCTTGACCGCTGCTCGAAGATTCTGGCAACGGTTGTCCAAAATCACCTGCTGGGAGATCTCCTTACTGGTGGCTTCCCGGGTGACGAGACCGTAGGATTTATGGAGATAGATACGGACGAGGTCGACCATTTCCATCACCGCCTGCTCTTCCGAGCCTTTCCTTTCGGCAAAGGTCTTGTTGACGCGCGCGAGACGGCGCAAGGCTCTTCGACGAGGGGAGAGGAGGCGATCGAGCATTCCGGATTTTCGGACGATAAAAAGAAGTAAGGCGAGTATCGCTAATCCTGTTCCTAGGTAAAGGCCCAAGGCCTTCCAGAAGTCGCGGGTCGAGAGAGTCATCACGTCCTTAGGACCCCGGAGTTTGTCGGGCTGATCACCGTCCTTGGCTTGGGCACCTGCGAACTCGAGGTCGACGGGCTGGGTTTTTACGGACCCGCCTGGGGTCTCGAAAACCACAGGCCCTACGGTGGCCGAGCCCGGCTCAAAGCGTGTGAACACGAGATGATACTCAACGGACTTTCGGCCTGAAGGAAGCCCTGCTGGGCTGGTCGTGAAACTGTCCAAGACGGTGAAGCCGTCGAGGCTGATCTTGTCGGCAGCGGGAGCTTCAAAGGCCCAGTCGCTGTCCCACGAAAGGTTGATGATGAGGGTAGCGGGTTTACCGAAGGGCAAAGGGGTCTCGGCGACTTCAAGTTTGCTGGAAGTCTCAAGACCTGGTGAAGCCCACACAGTAGAAGTCAAGAACAGAACACCCAAAAGCATCGTCAGCCAGCGCGAACCGAGAACTGTCTTCATCGCCGCTTCACTCGCGCATCGAGAAAGGAGATAAGCGACGGTAGGGGATCTTGGTCCGTGGGAAACTCCTGCCAATCCCACTGGGCTCGACGCATAAGCGACTCCAACTGTGCGTCCCATTCAGCCCACTTTTTCGGAAACTCAGTCTTCCAGTGAGGATGGTTTGTGTCGAGTCGGAGAGTGCGGTCGTCGCTGAGATCCCGCAACACGACTGGACCGATCGCTGGTATGAATCTCTCTCGGCGGTCAAAAGTTCGCAGCGCTAAGACCTCGTGTCGATAGGCCAGTTTGCGCAAGGCTTTGAGCATGCGCTCCATGTCAGGGCTCTGGGTGTCAGTGGATAGTAGGCTGGGTCGCAAAAAGTCGGTGATCAGGCAAATGAAGCTACGGCCCTTCAGCCAACGCGCTACGTCTTCGAGGGATTGGGCGAGACTGCCCCGCAGGCCACCCTTCACTTTGGGGAAAGGACGCCAGATATGTTGCAAAAGTTGCTGTTTCTGGTGACGACCTTTGGCCGGTTTGAGATATACGTGGTGCTGGTCGTCAAAGGCTAGGAGTCCTACTTTATCTCCACTGGCGATGGCGGTAAGCACCAGGAGGCTAGCCAACTGCTGTGCGAGTTCTAGCTTAGTCTCGCGGCCACTTCCGAATTTTTGGCTGCTCGACATATCGAGGAGAATAACGACTGAAAGCTCTCGTTCTTCTTCGGAGTTTTTGACGAAGGGACGTCCAAAACGGGCTGTGACGTTCCAGTCTATGGATCGGACATCGTCTCCGGGTAGGTACTCTCGGAAATCGCGAAATTCGATACCCCGGCCCTTGAATCGGCTGCGATACCTTCCTAGGAGGCGTTTCTGAGACAGTCGTTTGGCCTTGAGCTCGAGGCCTTTTATGCGTCGTTCTCTTTCGTTCACCATCTCCGTCGTCGACATTACGGGACTTCCACTTTGTCCAGAATGGCCTTGACCATGCGGTCGGGATCCCAGCCTTCGGCCAGCGCCTCATAGGTCAGCACGAGGCGGTGCCGGAAGACTTCGTACACCATGGCTTTCACATCGTCGGGGGTTGTGAACGAGCGCCCTTCTATCAATGCATGAGCCCGACAGGAGCGAACGAGCGCCAGGGAAGCGCGTGGTGAAACTCCTGTTTGGATCAAAGTCTCTAAACCGAAGCGCGCGGGCTCCCGTGTGGCGAAGACAAGATCGAGGATGTAGTTTTTGACGCGATCGTCCATATAGACAAGCGGCACCAAGGCTTGCAAGTCAAGGATCTCCTCGGGGCTCAAAATCGCTTTCACAGACGGCGGCTTGGGGCTGGTCATCCGGTCAATGATCCTGCCTTCCTCACTACGATCGGGAAACGTCACTAAGACCTTGAGCATGAACCGGTCCACCTGGGCTTCGGGAAGCGGATAGGTACCTTCTTGCTCGATGGGGTTCTGGGTGGCCATCACCAAAAAGGGCTGAGGGAGTGGCAAGGTTTGGTCACCAATGGTGATCTGCTGCTCTTCCATGGCTTCGAGGAGGGCACTTTGCACTTTGGCTGGAGCGCGGTTGACTTCGTCGGCCAGAATCAGATGAGCGAAGAGTGGCCCGCGTTTGACATGGAAATCTCCGCTGCTGGGATTGTAGATCGTGGTCCCGGTGAGATCCGCGGGCAGGAGGTCCGGGGTAAACTGGATGCGGTGAAAAGTCGCGCTCAGGGTATCGGCCAGGGTCTTCAAGGTGAGGGTTTTCGCCAACCCCGGGACGCCCTCAAGAAGGATATGCCCCCTCGCCAGAATCCCGACCAAGACTCTGCGGATGACATGTCGTTGACCGACAATGATGTTCTGAATTTCATCCTGCAGCCGCTCCAAAACCACGCGGGCTTCTGTGGCTTGTTCATCCGTTAATCCAGGTTTTGTAGCAACTTCCATGGTGGGCACTTCCTATCCACCTTCCCTCAATAGTCGAGGGGGTGCGGTGGAGTCATTTATAGCATCCTTACCATGATTTGACGACTTTTTATACAAGTTTCTTGAAGTCTCTCTCAAATTTCAGATTTGAAAATTATACCGACTTTGGAAACAAAAGTTTCGCCCTGGACTCCGAAAGGAGCTAGGGACGCGCGAGATACCCCTAGGTATACTCTCGTATACTCAGGTAAGGATACCCTATCCCCATCTCGATTTAGGTGTGCAATCTTCGCGCAATGGTGCACGCTGTCGTTACAAGATTTATATTTTTTTGGAGTGCCTGTGACCGTTAAAACCGATTTAATCCGTGTAGCCCTCGTCGATGACCATCCCGTGATTTTGCAGGGCTTGAAAGCCATGTTGGATTCGATGGAGGGGATCGAGGTCGTCGGAACGGCCGATGAAGGTCACGCCGCTATCGAGATGATTCTCAAAGAGAAGCCGGATGTTGCGCTGATGGACGTCCGTCTCCCTGGATTGAACGGGTTGGAAGCCATGCGGCGCCTTAAGGAGAAGATGCCAGATCTTCAAGTTATCTTGATCACGGTCTCCGATTCGGACTTATACCTTGTGGAAGCACTGAGATTTGGAGCGTCCGGCTATTTGACAAAGGATTCCTCCAAAGCGCTGATCCATCACGCTCTGCAGGCCGCCGTTTGCGGAGGAACGACGGTGTCCTCGCTTCTCGTCGGAAAAGCTTTTGGTGCTATCGCAAGAGCGGCCGTCAATTTAGGAACCCCAAAAACAGACGAAGATCTCCCACCCCTGGTTGAGTTGACTCCCAGAGAACTCGACGTTCTGCGCTTGGTGGCAAAAGGGATGACCAATCGGTCGATCTGCAAGGATCTCTGCCTCGCTGAGGTGACCATCAAAAAGCACGTCCAGTCAATCATGGGGAAAATGGGTGTGCGTGACCGCACTCAAGCCGCTTTGCGCGGCGTACGCCTCGGGCTCATTGATTAGGAAACCTCTCTGTCAGTGCGCTCGCCGACTCTGGTGGGCGGGCGCAGAGAAGAAAGAAAGGCCACTCAGATGAGTGGCCTTTCTTTCTTGCTAGGCTCTTTACTGAGCCGGCTAGAACCTAGAACCAGACTTTTTTGGCATCGACTGAACCGTCGAAGTCACGCCCACCGCTGATCTTGAAGACGTTACCGATTCGGGCTTCCGCGGCGTTAAAGATACCGTTGGTGCTCAAGATTTCATCTCGAAAGGCTCCTCCGCCTAGATACTGTCTCATGGAAGACTTGGTCCCCGGCTTGACGTAGATCCAGGTCTGCCTGGTTTTGGGCTCGGCTTCTACTAGGGCCACGCCGATTCGTTGCTCGGCGCGATCGACTTCCACGATACGATATTTGCTCTCAACGTTGATCAGTTGGGCCTCCGCCCTGTCGAAGCTCATGAGACTTCCGCCCGCCAAGACGGTCAGTGCGAGCACGACTTGTGCAATCGGGTTTTTCATTGATAAATCCTCATTTCTGTGTCTTGTTGTTCGACTTCAGTCTAAGGCTTATGGGTTTCCATCATCAGGTCCAGAAGGCGAAGCAGGGGGTATGCTCAAGGGTCACCTGGGTTGGACGGATGTAAGACGGTGAGTCTGCCTCAATCCGCCCCAGCCCGCCTCACCGTGTCGACGGAGCTTTGAAAAGAAAGAGAGCCCGACTCACTAAATAGTGAGTCGGGCTCTCCGGATAAGCCCCAAGGAAAAATGAGCGTGGTTAAGCTGAGAGTCCTAATTCGTGGACTTCGTACTCGTGGGTCTCTTTGCCGACAATAACCACGTCGGCTACCCATTCCAGCTTCAGGCTCTCGGCCCGGGGACATTCAGGAGCGATGACAAAGAGCCGGCCTGGACTCTGCTGACATACCTCTTCGAGAAGGTCGTCCCAGCCCTGCTCGCCGCTGTGAAGGAGGATCACGTCTCTTCCCATCAAGGGAGCCTGACCGGGCTTTACCATGGCCGCTTTGGGGAACTGGCGCGAAAGGTGCTCGGCCAACGGCTGGAGTGCTCTGGTGGTCATAATGAGAGGGCGTAAAATTCTTTGCTGGGACAATTCACTTTGAATCGATTCGAGATATCTGTTCACAGGGGGTCTACCTACCGTTTTTTTTTGCGTTTGAGATGTTAAGGGCAAGTTTAGCAGCTAGGCGACTCGCTTATTACACCGACTGGGCGAGATGAGGGGTATCCTTCTGCATCCATCCGTTGCGGCCAGGGTAAGGCCGCAGCGGATGGATGACGGTCCAGCATCGGCCGGCCGTGAAAACCAAAGAAAGCGTCCTCCGTAGATGCAGGACGCTTTCTTTGGTCAGCTTAGGCTGGGTCGCTTATTTCTTGTCCGGGGCGGACTTCAAGTCATTGTCGTAGCGACGCACTCGGCGCTCGGTCGAATCGATGTGCCCATCGCTATCAAGGTCGACGTCTGCCGTATCGCGGTAGATGTCCCTGTCGAGTTGGTCCAGAGCGATGTCGTTGACGAAGGCTTTGGGAAGGAAGAAGACCCCGTCGTAACTTCCCACGGCCAGTTTGTCGCCCATTTCCATCATGATGCGATAAGGCTCGTCTTGGCGCATATGCAGGACCACGCGGTCACTGTTCATCGCGTTTTCAGCGAAAATCTGAGTGTCTCCGTTCCAGACGAGGGCTTGATTCGGGATCTGGACCGTCATTCCGTTGTCGGCTTTGATGACACGGTGTGAGGCGGTGGTCTCAATGACGTCGCCTTCAAACGAAACGGGCCTTTTGAACATCATGACCTGTCCGGGCTCTACGGTCCACTGATAGGCAGCGTCGCTGCCATAATGATAGTAGTCGTGGTCGTAGGCGGTATTCTTGTTGTTCTTCTCCATCTTGTCATGCTCGCCAGCGAAGGCGGGAGCGGCCAACAGAAGGGCGGTAAGGGTTCCTGCGGTGATACTTTTGATACTCATATGATATTTTCTCCTAATTTTAGAGACGACATTGCCGTCTCTCGTTTTCGTATGTCGTACACAGAGGATAGTCTGCTGAGGGGTTCGGGCGTAAGTGTGCAAAGGCTTGCGGTTGCCATACACCAGAGGACCCCATCCCCTTCTTGCCATGCCAGGCGTTTTTGGCTAGACTAGCGGGCAACAGTCAGATGGGCTGTTCAGGAAGGATGAGCTATTGTCTGAAAAAGAAGAGGGGATCGAGGTTGAGGGAACCGTTGTTCAAGCGTTTCCTAACGCCAGATTCTCTGTAGAACTCGAAAACGGGCACACCGTTCTCGCCCACGTTTCCGGCAAAATCCGCCGTCACTTTATTCGTATCCTGCCCGGCGACAAGGTGACCGTGGAGTTGAGTCCATACGATCTCAAGCGCGGTCGTATCACCTACCGTTTCAAGTAGGCACGAGACTTTTATGAAAGTATTGATCGCCGACAAACTTCACTCAGATGTGGTGGCGGCACTGAATGCGGCCGTTGACGCCTGCGAGTATCAACCGTCTCTCGACGCCCAAGACCTGGTGGTCGCGGCGGCGGACGCCGACGTCGTCATCGTTCGGTCCACCAAGGTGACAGCCGATGTCATTTCGTCGGCTAAGCGACTCTCTCTCATTATTCGAGCGGGGGCGGGGGTCAATACCATCGACCTCGATGCGGCTTCCGGCAAAGGGATCTCGGTTTGCAACTGTCCCGGCAAGAACGCCGTGGCGGTCGCCGAACTTGCGGTGGCTCTGATGCTGGCTTGGGACCGTCGTCTACCCGACGGAGTCTCCGCATTGCGCGACGGGCGTTGGGACAAGGGGGGCTTCTCAAAAGCTCAAGGCTTCCAGGGGCGCACGGTGGGCATCATCGGCTTAGGTTCGATCGGGGAAGCTGTGATCGAGCGACTGCGAGGGTTCGGGGTACGGATCGTATGCTGGTCTCGCTCTTTGACGCCGGAGAGGGCGGAGCGAATGGATGTCGTCTACGCAGAGTCTCCTTTAGACGTGGCCCGACAAAGCTCGGTGGTTTCTGTCCATGTGGCCCTCACGCCAGAGACACGGGGAATGTTCGAAGAAGAATTTTTCCAACAGCTTCAGCCAGGCGAGATATTTATCAACACCTGTCGCGCGGAAGTCGTGGATAAAGACGCACTCGGCCGTGCGCTGGAGCGCGGGGTTCTTGTTGGGACAGATGTCTTTCACGACGAACCTTCCGGTAAAACGGGAGATTTCGTCGATGCCATCGCCGGACACAAGAATCTTTATGGAACGCATCATATTGGGGCCTCCACGGAGCAATCCGAGCTAGATACCGGTATGGAGGCACTCCGAATAGTGAGGGCCTTCGTGGAAGGCACTTCGCTTCCTAACTGTGTCAACTTGCGAGTGACCCCCCCTGGATGTTCTACGTTATTTGTTCGCCACGAGGATAAAGTGGGCGTCCTCGCAGGGGTTTTCAAGACTCTTAAAGAGGCTGGGGTCTCCGTGCAAGAGATGGAGAATACCGTCTTCCAAGGCGCGCAGGCCGCTATGGCTAGGATTGTCTGCGACAAGACTCCCGCGGCCGACGACCTTGATTCCATCGAAGCCTGCGACGGAGTTTTCAACGCCCGTCTCTCGACCGCGGACCAATAGCCGAAAGCCCGACGCTCATGGCACGACACACTCTTTCCGAGTTGGTTGAGGGAGTTCGCAACGGCGAGCGCCTCGCGATCGCGAGGGCTCTCACGCAAGTCGAGAACGGTGAACCGGGCTCTTGGGCTCTTCTGAAACAGTTGCGCCCAGATATCGGTGGGGCGTTGCGCGTTGGACTTACCGGGCCACCAGGCGCCGGAAAATCTACCCTTGCTGACGCCCTGGTGCGAGAGTTAAGTCGTAGAGGCCACAAGCTCGGGGTCGTCGCGGTGGACCCTTCATCACCCTTTTCTGGAGGAGCGCTGCTCGGAGATCGCGTTCGCTTGTTAAAAGCCACCGAGAACCCTGATGTCTTCGTTCGCAGTATGGCGAGTCGCGGCTGTTTGGGGGGTCTGGCCCGCACCACCGCTGAGGCCGCGGATATCTTGGACGCGGCCGGCAAGGACATCGTGGTTATAGAGACCGTTGGGGTAGGCCAATCCGAATTGGCTGTGGCCTCGGCTTGCGACCTCACTGTGGTGATCTTGGTACCCGAATCCGGAGGCATGGTTCAAGCTATGAAGGCCGGATTGATGGAGATCGCCGACCTTTTTGTGGTGAACAAGAGCGACCGCCCAGGCTCTGACGAGATGAAATTTCAGCTGATCGATGCGTCGCGCTACCTGATCTGGGAAGGTCGACGACCGAGTGTTCTGATGACCTCGGCGATCTCCGACTTGGGCGTTCCGGAATTGGCCGACGAGGTGTTGGGATACCGTGAATGGCTGCAGGAGGGTGGGCGAAAAGAGAAGAAACGCCGGGACCAAACCAAGGTTAGGATCCGTGAACTCGTTCGTTCGGGCTTGGAAGAGCGTTTTCTAGAGTCTCCTGAAGTTCAGGAAGCACTAGACAATGCTGCCGAAGAGTTTCGAGCCGAAGACGGTAGTCTGGTTGAGAGCGCACGGAAGTTTTGGAACTCGGTGCGCTCGGATCTGAGTCGGAGCGATATCGTTTAAGCCCCAAAGGAGCACCATGGCCCGTCGTCTGAAAATTTTGTTAGCCAAAGCCGGTCTCGATGGTCACGACCGAGGGGTGAAAGTTGTTGCTCGAGCATTACGAGATGCGGGTATGGAAATCGTCTACACAGGTCTGCACCAGACACCCGAACAGATTGTCAATGCCGCGGTCCAAGAGGATGTCGACGCCGTTTGCCTTTCGATCCTCTCGGGGGCTCACATGACGCTCTTTCCCCTAGTGAAGGAACTGATGAATGAGGCGGGGATGGAAGACGTTTTGCTCTCGGGCGGCGGCATCATTCCCGATGATGATATGGAAGAGCTATCGGGACTCGGTGTGGGACGACTTTTCGGTCCGGGCAGTTCCTTAAGGTCGATTGTGGCCTATTTTCAAGAGGAGATCCCACGTCGCCGAAGCGCAAGGTAGACGTGAACTCTCAATAGTTAGCGAAGAGTTTTACAAATTGATGGTCGACACACAAGGTGTCGAGAAGAGGAGATTCATAATGGTTATCCACGAATATCAGGGCAAAGAGTTACTTGCTGAAATGGGTGTGCCGATTCCCGCTGGGAAGGTCGCTTCGACGCCGGACGAAGCCGCCAAGATCGCCGCCGACCTCGGTAAGAAAGTTGCCGTCAAGGCTCAGGTTTTGGTTGGCGGGCGCGGTAAGGCCGGAGGCATCAAGCTAGCCACCGGAGCCGACGAGACCCGCCAGAAGGCACAAGAGATCCTCGGCATGGACATCAAAGGCCTCACGGTTGGTCAGGTCTTAGTTGAAGAAGCGATCGATATCGCTAAAGAGTTTTACTTGGGCATCACCCTCGATCGCGCCAAGGGAACGCACGTCATTATGTTCAGCACTGTGGGTGGTGTGGATATCGAAGAGGTAGCCGAATCCCAGCCTGAGGCGATTGTTAAAGTGGCCGTGAGCCCTCAGCGTGGAATTTTGGACTATCACCTGCGTCAGGTCTGTTACGCCTTCGACATGGAGAAGAATGAGCGCAAAGACCTCGGACGTTTCGTCCGGACCTTGTTTGACCTATACATCGCCAAAGACTGCACCATCGCTGAGATCAATCCCCTCGTGGTCACCACGGACGGACGCATGTTGGCGGCTGACGCCAAAATAAATTTTGACGCTAACGCTCTTTTCCGCCATCCTGAGCTAGAAAAGATGGCCGAGGTCACCGAAGAAGCCGAAGACCCTCTGGAGAAAAAAGCCAAAGAAAAGGGCTTGGCCTATGTACGTTTGGACGGCGAGATCGGAATCATCGGTAACGGCGCAGGTTTGGTGATGAGTACTCTCGACGAAGTGAACCGTGTAGGCGGCAAGCCTGCCAACTTTCTCGACGTTGGAGGTGGGGCGTCGGCCGAAGTGGTCACCAACTCCTTGGAACTTGTTCTCTCTGATCCCAATGTCAAAGGAATTCTGTTCAATATTTTTGGCGGCATCACTCGCGGCGATGAAGTCGCTAAAGGGATCGTGGCAGGGACGAAAGTTCTTTCCATCGACAAGCCGTTGGTCATTCGATTATCCGGAACGAATGAAGAAGAAGGACGAAAAATTCTCGCCGATGCGGGGATTGAAACGGCCGCGACCATGGAAGAGGCGGCTACCAAAATTGTCGCTATGACCAGAAGCTAGGAGAAGTCAGACGTGAGTATTTTTATCGATAAAAACACCAAGGTTTTAGTTCAAGGTATCACCGGCAAAGAGGGCTCGTTTCACACTCAGCAGATGATCGACTACGGTACGCAGATTGTTGGAGGCGTGACGCCCGGCAAAGGCGGCCACAAGCATCTGGGGGTTCCTGTCTTCCATACGGTGGAGAAGGCCGTCCGTGAGACCGGCGCTGACGCTTCCATCATCTTTGTTCCGGCAGCATACGCTTCGGATGCCGTTTCGGAAGCGATCGCGTCCGGGGTCCAGACCGTGATTTGCATCACTGAAGGGATTCCCATCAACGACATGGTTGCCGTTCGAGATCAAGCGCTCTCGGCCGGTGTCCGTTTGATCGGGCCTAACTGCCCGGGGATGATCACTCCCGGGGAGTGCAAGATCGGAATTATGCCAGGCAATATCTTCAGCTCAGGGCCTGTCGGCTTTATCAGCCGAAGCGGGACCTTAACTTACCAGGCAGTGGACGCCTTGACTCGAGCGGGCTTCGGGCAGTCGACTTGTGTCGGCATCGGCGGGGATCCGGTTCTCGGCACCTATTTCAAGGACTGTCTCCGTGACTTCGCCGCCGATGAGAAGACCAAAATCGTTGTCATGATCGGTGAGATCGGCGGTTCCGCAGAAGAGGAAGCCGCCGCTCTGGTCAAAGAACTTGGCCTTCCCGCCGTTGCTATGATCGCCGGCCGAACGGCTCCTCCAGGGAAACGCATGGGACACGCTGGCGCTATCGTTTCAGGCTCCTCAGGAACTGCGGCTGCCAAGGTGAAGGCGTTCGAAGAAGCCGGTGTTGCGGTTCCCGAAACCATGGACGGTCTGATTGCCGAAGTCGGCAAGCTTTTGGGCACTGCGGTGGCGAGATAAATTCAAGCGGACACCCGATTGACGTGCTATGAAAGAACATACTTAAAGCGAGTTGCAGCCTTCCCGGCGCTGTGGTACACTACGCCCGTGCCGTGGCTAGACCCACTGGGCAGCTCAAGGGGTGAACTTTTGTATCACGTTTTACAGGCACGAATCCACGAAGCCATATGGAGGAGTTAGTTATGAACAGATTCGATCTATTTTGGGATATATTCAAGAAGAGCGGGTCACTCGACGCCTACCTCCTTTACAAGGAATCGCAGGACTCGGCAGAGTAGACGGTCCGAAGCCCCTCCCTAATCGGAGGGGTTTTTTCTTTGGGGCTGTGCGACGAATGCGCAAGTCCGGCCACCTTCCCCGATGAACTTTCCCTCTAGATAGGTTTACATGAGATATACTGCACTCTTGCTATTTTGTTTCTTCGCAACCACGTTTCTCGGTTGGGCGCAATCGTCGACCTCGCCCAAAAAGCCTCGTGATATCCAGTTCGAAGCGGATCAAGTCGATTACGACGACAAGCAGAACACGATTCGGATGGTCGGTAAGGTTAAGATCGTTTCCGATGGGGCGACGTTAACCGCCCCTTACGCACAGTATCAGACGGAGAAACAGGTAGCCGACTTTCAGGGTGGCGTGAAGATGGTGGGCAAGCAGTCCACGGCGACCGGTAAAGAGATGAAAGTCTTCTACGCGGAAACGAGAGGTATCCTAAAAGGCGATGTCAGGATCATCTCTCAACAGGCAGGCGGCGCGTCAGGCAGTGAGCCCACCGTGGTCTTGTGCGACGAATTGGATTACAACTGGACCACTGAGGAGGGTGTCGCCAAAGGCGGCGTCAAGATGCGCCAGGGTATCAAACGAGCTTTTGCCGACCGCGCTGAGATCTATCAGAAGAAGAACGAGATGCTGTTGATCGGGAATGTACGGGTCGAGCAAGGCGACGGGGATTGGTTAACAGCCCAACGCGCGGTTTACGATACCCAAAACCAAACAGTGAGAGCAGAAGGGAGAGTGGTGGCCAAGACTCGCCTGGAACCCGAGGAAGAAGCGCCCCAGAAAGCAGCGCCTCCCGGCAAGAGGAGTCTGCCTCAGCCTCTGTTGGCCGAGCCCAGTTACGTATTGCTTCCCATGAGAGACCTGCCCGTGCTACCTCTGCCCTGGCTCGATCAAAAAACCGTACCTTAAACCCTACGTTCTAGAGGAGCCTCAAAGCTTCGGTTTGAAGCCGCCTTGATGCAGCCTCATTCCCTATATTCGCGCGCAGCGCAGTTGACAAAGATCTGTATCCTATTGGGGGTCTGTGGTGGCACCCCGCTTTTCGCCAAGACGCCGGTGGCGGCCCAGAGTCAGGCTCCGGCCGCAGCGGCGTCGAGTCCGGTTCGCCTGGCTGACTGGCAGAGCGAAGTTACCAGGCTCTCTACCGTAAGAGATCCTTACGAACGATTGAGCCTGGCCGCCCGATTGGCTCAAGCCGTTGAGTCCTCATCGGACGCTGACGCGAATGCGGCCGCCGTCATCGCATCCCAAATCGATGCTGTCATTGAGTCGGCCTTCCCTCGACTGGGAAACTATCCGACCTTGGAACGAGTACACGGCCACGAGGAACCCACTTGGCTCTCCGACAGAGGGGATGTTACTGCCCAGGCTGTGTTGGCTGAAGTCGCCCTGCAGAGATGGCGCCCCGATCCGAAGCGTCGCGATCGAATCCAGAAGTTGGCCCACGGATTGGCTGCTCTGCAGCGTAAGGACCGTCTCGAGTATCCTTTTGGCGCTCATCTGGGCTGGGAAGACTGGGAGCCGATGACGGTTCTCGATGACGGAACCCGCGTCCCTTCGGCTTTCTATCAGGCTCAAAGGGCCTACGCTGTCCGCGCGCTGGCCGAGGCATCGAAGGTTCTCAACGATTCGGAACTTCTCCTCAGCGCCGAGAGAGAAGCTTTAGGGATGTCTACCCATCTGGTGATCGGAGGTCGCCTGCTCGACTCCTTTTCTCCGCAACCGGAGTACACCAACGATGTCAACACGGCGATCCCTTTGGTGGAAGGCTTCTTGGCACTTTTCGCCGCCACCGACAAGACGATCTACGCAGACCTCGCGGCTTTAGGGACCCTCTGGGTCGACCCCCCCAAGGCCTCGACTAAGGAATGGGCTACAGTTGTGGCGCGGGTTGAACGTACGCCGGCACGAATGGTCTTAGCCGCCAAACCGACGAGTGAACCCATTACTTTTCAAGTGATGGAAGCCGAAAAAGGGAAGGTCGTTAACAACGCCATCGAAACCCTTGGGTTTCAGACGCCCTCAGGAGAGCGTGGCCAACTGGCCTCGATGGGGCGTGAGAACACGTTTTGGATGCGCTTTGATGTCCCCACCGAAGACGACTACGTTTTCTATCTCACCTACCTGCAAAGTGATGTAGGCGGCGGTTTGGTGTCTGTCATGATGAGAATCGACGGAGATAAGATTTTCCAAGTCCCCCTGGGGGACGTGGACGGGCGTCCCATCATGCGTCGGAAATTCGTGGACGGACCCAGACCTCTGCGGTCAGGACCCCATTCCTTTGGGATCCGATTCTCTGGACTGCTGATGACCAAGCCAGCGCTTTTGGATTCGGTGATAGTCCAGCCAACCGTCGAGCGAAGAGAATTCTCCCTCCCCGGCGGCGAACGCCTTTTTTTGCTGCGCAACGTAACTGGCGCTGTAGCGCGCACGGATCTGGCGGGGTTCGGTTCCTGGCCTCCCGTGGAATCTTTCGTGGTTGATGGAGATGGTGCTCCGGCCAAACTAGGGACCGCCGACGACAAGCGCCGACGGAAGAAATTTGTGACCTTGCCGCCCTATGGCGTGGCGGTCATTAAGTTGGGCCCCGCCGCCCCGAAAACGGAGTAGAAGTGATGACCGACCTCAATCTTGGAGGGTTCTCGACCGAAGAATCTCTGGCCGAGTCGTCGAGCCTCGATGAGATGACGACGCTTGAGATTGTCCAATTGATGAATGACCAAGAGAAAGTGGTTCGTGCCGCTGTTGAGTCGTCTGAGGCGGCGGTGGCGCAGGTCATTGACAAGGTTGCCGAGGCTTTTCTCCGCGGAGGGAAGCTGTTCTACATTGGAGCGGGAACCAGCGGTCGGCTCGGTCTCCTCGACGCTTCGGAGTGCCCTCCCACTTTCGGTTCTCCGCCGGAACAGGTTCAAGGAGTTTTGGCCGGAGGCTTGGCCGCCTTCGAGAGGGCGGTCGAACACGCCGAAGACCGACCGGAGGAGGGGGGGCGGGAACTGCGGCGCCGAGGATTGACCGAGAAGGACTGCGTGGTGGGAATCTCGGCTTCAGGGCGAACACCCTATGTCTTGGGCGCCTTGGAAGAGGCCCGGCGCGTAGGGGCTTTCACCGCCGGAGTTTTCTGCAACCCAGAAGCGTTGATGAGGCCGCTGTGCGACGTGGCGATCTCGTTGGCGACGGGACCCGAGGTGATCACGGGATCGACTCGCCTCAAGGCTGGGACGGCGACCAAGTTGGTGCTCAATCAGATCTCCACCGGCGCTATGATCCGATCGGGAAGGGTTTTGGGGAACCTGATGGTCTCCCTTACCCCCACCTGTGAAAAATTAGTGGACCGGTCTTTGCGTATCGTCTCGAAAGCAGTGAACTGTACCCGCGAAGAGGCCGAGCATTTTCTGGCGAAGGGCGACGGAAGCATCCCTGTAGCTATCCTCTTGGCAAAAACGGACTTAACCACGGACCAGGCTCGGGCTAGTTTAGAGACAGAACCGCTCAATCAGCTTTTGAGACGGCTCAGTCCAGGCTGATAGGCGAAGACTTGGGGTTAGGCATCGGTTCTCTCTATCTCGCGTTCGACATCCAATCCAAGAAACTCTAGCAACCCCAAGCTCCGGCCATTCCAGTCCGCAACGACAGTGTGTCGCTCACCCTGGAAAGGGAAGGTCAGCGAACGAGAGTGGAGGAGAAGCCTTTTGATGCCGTACTTTTCGTAGAAGAGTGGGTTCAGTTTGGTGTCGCCGTGACGTTTATCGTTGATGATGGGGTAGCCCCACCCTTTCAGATGTCGTCGGAGTTGGTGAGTGATTCCGGTCTTAGGACGCAACCGTAAACGGGCCAGACGAGTCGTCGGGTAGCGGCCCAAGCAGACGTCGAGTTCGACGCGCTTCAGCAGTTCGACACGAGTCTCAGCGGCCTTCTCCGTCAGGTCTCGGTCGATCAAGAACTCATCGCCAACTTCCAAGGGCGGCCAGCCACGCACCACCGCTTCATAGACTTTCTCCACAGTCCGTTCGGCGAAGGCTTGGGAGAGTTCGCGGGCGGCGTCCCGACTCTTAGCCATCACGATAACACCGGAGGTCTGGCGGTCCAGTCGATTGACGGGGGCTACATTCGGACCGCAGTGATCGCGCATCACCGAAACCAGGTTGTGGCGGTCGTTAGCACCACGCGAGCGATGAACGACCATGCCGGAGGGCTTATCCACGGCGAGCCAATCGTCCGTCTGGGCAATGATGTTAGGTATCTGCACTCTTTAACGCGTCTCCACAGCGATGACGGCGCCTTCACAGACGTACTCCCAGGACGGCTTTTTGTGGCCGGCTCGACGATCCTCGAACTTGATGCGGCTACAGTTTGTAACCCCGATGACCAGAGAGTCGAGGTCGGTCAACCTGGGTAGACAGTTCGACTGGGACGGCTTTTCGCGAAGGGCCTCGGCGGCGACCCACCTTGTGGTGGACCAAACGATGAAGGCGGATAAAAGGTGTCTCATCACCGGTCGTTCCCATTCTGGGCATTGTAGTCCTACCGCAATATAGACGGCTGTGCGTTTGTCGGGTCATTGAACGGCAGTGGAGGAGGCCAGAGCGCTTCCATCATGAAGGTTCTAAGACCGTTGGTGAACGGAGGAAAGGGCGGCGGAATTTTGGAGACTATTGGATGGCGAGAATGGGTGGGACTCCCAGACCTAGGAGTGAAGTCCATCAAGGCCAAAGTTGATACAGGCGCCCGCTCCTCATCCCTTCACGTAAGAGGCCTCGAGTTAGAAGATCGTGACGGAGTCACTTGGGCGAGCTTCGACGTTTATCCGGCCCAGAGAGGCGCGCAGGGTGTCGTCAGGGCCGACGCTAAAATTTTAGAATTCCGCTCGGTGCGCAGTTCCAGCGGCAAGGCGTCAAAGCGCCCAGTGATTGTCACTTGCATTTCTTTGATGGGGGTTGTTTGGTTGGTGGATTTGACGCTGGCCAATCGCGACGAGATGGGGTTTCGTATGCTGTTAGGTCGGGAAGCTTTCCGCCGCCGCTTTTTGGTGGATGCCGGACGTTCCTTTCTGGGGGGAAGACCGAAGAAGAAGACCAAGAAAGTTAAGGAAGAATCATGAAATTAGGAATCCTTTCATGTAGCGAAAAATGCTACAGTACCCGCCGCCTTGTGGCCGCAGCCAAGTTGCGAGGACACAAAGTTAAAGTTCTCAGCACTGTGAAGTTCTCCATCGATCTCGCTAAAAACGCGCCGGACCTTTTCTATAAACAGAAGCGCCTCTCGCTGTACGATGCGGTCCTGCCCCGCGTGGGGGCTTCGATTACCTATTTCGGTACGGCGGTCGTCCGACAGTTCGAGCAAATGGATGTTTTCTGTGCCAACTCCTCGGCCGGTATTTCCAATTCCAGAGACAAGTTGCGAAGTCTTCAGATTCTCAGTCGCCACCATATTGGCATCCCGCAAACCACTTTCGTGCGAGACAAGAAAGACGTGTTGCCCGCCATTGAGCGGGTCGGCGGCGCCCCGGTTGTGATTAAACTGCTGGAGGGGACCCAGGGTATCGGAGTGCTGCTGGCCGAGACTGTGAAATCGGCGGAAGCCATCATTGAGTTGCTGCAGAGTCAACGCCAGAATGTTTTGATCCAAAAATTCGTGGCCGAGAGCCGAGGGCGAGATATTCGGGCTTTCGTGGTTGGCGATCAAGTGGTCGCTTCTATGCGGCGGGTGGCCCAGGGGCAGGAGTTCCGCAGCAACGTCCATCGTGGCGGAGTGGCTGAGCCCGTGACGCTCGACGACATTTACAAAGAGACCGCGGTACGTGCTGCTCAGATTTTGGGTCTACGGGTGGCCGGCGTGGATATGCTCGAGGGAAAAGACGGGCCTCAGATCATGGAAGTGAACTCGTCTCCGGGCCTTGAGGGAATCGAGACTTGCACTCAGCTCGACATCGCTGGGTCGATCGTCGACTACATAGCCGCGCAAGTCGATTTCCCTGAGATCGACTTGCGTCAGCGTCTGACGGTAAGCCGAGGCTACGGGGTGACCGAAATCCATATCCCTAAGGGTAGCGACTATGTTGGAAAACAGCTTAACGAGTCCGGCTTGCGGGAGAAAGACATCAACGTCTTGACCCTGTACCGCGGAACCACTGTGATTCCAAACCCGCGCTCGGAGCGTCAACTCGAAGCGGGGGACCGTCTTCTGTGTTTTGGAAAAATGGAGTTAATGCGGGAACTTGTTCCCGCTAAAACTCGACGTGCCAGACGCTGGAAGGTCAAGGGTCTGAACGAAACCAAAAAAATTGCGAAGAAATCGAAATCGAAATCGGAGTGAAGGTCTCATGAATCCATCCCATAGGGGCGAGCCTTTCGTTTTGTGGAACGGCGATACCATCGCCTTGGGCGAGTCGCGCAACGTCAAGCTTGCTGTCAGCGAAAGTTACAGCAGCATGACCGTACGAATCCCTATCCATGTCCGTCGTGGTCCTGAGCCTGGGCCCGTCGTTTTTGTCTCGGCCGCTCTCCATGGCGATGAGATCAATGGGACGGGCGCCATTCGCCAGCTTTTGCAAGACCCTGATTTTGTGCTCGTCAAAGGGACAGTGATCGCGATTCCGGTATTAAACATTCTCGCTTTCGACCGGCACTCTCGCTATCTTCCGGACCGGCGAGATCTCAATCGCTCGTTTCCCGGTTCCGCGTCGGGGACCCTGGCTGGGCGCATGGCCCGAACAATCTTTAATGAGATCGTGTCCCGTTGCGACTACGGAATTGACCTCCACACTGCTGCGGTTCGACGAACTAACTATCCCAATGTTCGGGCCGATATGAAGAATCCTGAGGTTCGGCGTTTGGCGAACGCCTTTGGATGCGAGATCATTCTCGACAGCGCGGGACCGAAGGGGGCGCTGCGTCGCGAAGCCTGCCGTGCCGGATGTCCGACTATCGTGATGGAAGGAGGAGAAGTGTGGAAAGTGGAGCCCGGAATCGTGGAGTCTGCGGTTCGGGGGGTCAAGAACGTTCTACGCCACTTGGAGATGATGGATGCTCCGCCGCAGATGTTGGAGTATCAAGTGGTGGTGGAAAAATCTAAGTGGGTTCGAGCAGAGCGGGGCGGATTTCTGCAGTTTCACATCAAGGCCGGGGACATCGTCGAGAAGGGGCAGGCTCTGGCCACTAACACCACGCTTTTGGGGACCGAGCACAGCGTCCTCGAGGCGCCCTTTTCTGGAGTGGTGGTGGGAATGACGACCTTGCCCGCCGTAAATCCCGGCGAGCCCGTCTGTAACTTGGGCAAGCTCCCCAAAGGCACCAAACCTTCAAAATTACGACGCTTAAGAGCGGAAGAGTCTGGTCTTGAAGAACGGCTCACCGAGGAGCTTGGCTCCAATATTATGGTCGTGGAGCGGATAGAGAGCTAGCTCTTCGGAAAGGGGCGGTTAAGCCACTTTTTCCCAACCGAAGAAATCGGTCAGTTCGCGGAAGACGTCGCTGTCGTGCGGAAGGTTGCCGTGCTGCTTGTTGCCGCGTCCCTCCAAGAGGACGGTGGGGAGTCCGGGAAGTTCCACACTGCTGTGGGGAACCAGTCCGTCACCGCCTTCGGAGCCTCCCCAGCTTTTTGAGATGGTCGACAATCCCCGACTGCCTATGGATAAAAATTCGTTGGCACCCGAGAGCTGATGGTCGATATTCTTGTTGAGATCGTCGAGCATGGGGTTGCTTTCGGGGTCTTGAGCATCCCAGGCTTTGAGCCAAGATAGAGCCGGCAGGTGGGAGACGTTGATGTTACCCAAGGACATGGCCCAACCGATGTCTCTTTCGACGATATATTTTGCTAAGGTCGCAAACCGGGTACCGCGATTGGCCGTGCCCAGCATCGCGACCTGATCGAGTTTCTGGCCGTCGTCCTGAAGCATTTTTCGGATAGCGAGTCCACCCATGGAGTATCCCACCACATCGACCTTGTCGTGACCGCTTTTCTTGACAGCCGCGATAGCGTCGTTGAGTTGTGGCGCGCTCTTGTCTGGGGCGTCCAAGGGAGTGTCAAAAACCGCCACAAACACCTTGTCGTCGGCGGCAATCTCGGTCGGCGTGAGGCACTCCTTGTCACTGAAAGCTTGGCCCTCTTTAAGGTAGACAGGCCGCTTCCCGTTCTGATCGCTGGCTAGAAGTTGGTCGACCACGCGATCAAATTTCTCAGGTAAGGTCGTCCATCCCGGAACCAAAACGAGCGGATCGTTCATTTTGACGTTGGAGACGTCGCTCAAGGGCGGTCTCTCTTGGTTCATTTTGTCGGCGGACTTGCCGGCCCGCGTATAGAGAAAGCCGCTGGCTGCGAACTGGGTCACCGCCACCAGGTCTGTGCGCCAGGAGGCGTCGCGATCCCCAAGCTTCACGTCGTCGCGAGGCTCTCTTTGGGCGTGAGACGATTCGTCGATCGACTTTTTGACCTCTTCCCACGACGTGGGGAAGTTCCAGGTGGGAAGGACTGGAGCGTTGGCAGCGACGATACTCATAATACGAGTATAAGCTGTCTGCGCATCCGGTAAGTAACAAAGATTTGAACCTTCGTCCAGATATGGATTTAGGGTACTGCCCTACTTTAGGGATATTGCTCTTTAGGGATGTATTTCGTGGGGGCTTCCGGTTCGAGTTTTGGGTCGATGGTGATCTCGAACATGGCACCCCCGCTGGGCGCTTCGCCGATGGTGATATCGCCCTTGTGCTTTCGGATGATCTCTCGGCAGATGGCCAGGCCCAATCCGGTTCCGCGGCCGACTTCTTTGGTCGTGAAGAACGGTTCGAAGATTTTGTGCCGATGGGATTCGGGAACCCCCGGACCGTTGTCGCAAACGGTGACCACGACTTTGTGCTGTCTCACCATCGAGGAGACCGTGATTCTGGCATTCTTTGTTCCGTTCTCTTTGAGAACATCACGCGCGTTCGCCATGAGATTAGTAAAAACATGGGACCACTGACTGCCGTTGGCTCGGAAGGGAGGAAGTTCAGCGAGATTCATTTCCAGGGCGATGGAGTCGTTCTTCAGTTCTTCGGCCATCATCTCAGCGATGCCGGAGATTACGGAGTTGAGATCGGTGTCCGCGCGCACGAAGCGGCTGAAGGTCAGCCCCGTTTCCGTTTGGATGGGAGAGCGGGAATAGACCAGCAGTTTGTTGATGATGTCCTTGCACTTGACCACTGCGTCGTTCACGATGGTCAGACGCTTCTGTTTGTTGGGGTCCTCTTCTTTTCGAAGCAACGATCCGACCATGGTCAGGACAGCACCGAGCGGCGTGTTAAGTTCGTGGGCAACACCTGCCGCCAGACGTCCTACCGAGGCGAGATGATGCTCTTCTCCCATCTCCTCGGCGAGGTTCTCCATCTTATCTTTTTGATTGGACTTGAGATCGACGACTTGGTCGTTAAGACGGGTGATTTCAGATTGACCTTCCAGGCCGGGCATCAGAAGCGACAGAAGTCTGGTAGTGATGTCCAACAGGCTGCGCTGAAAATCATTAGGCCGTTGCTCATCGTCCCAGAAGAGCAGAAGAGCGGCTCCATCATTGCTGGACACGGGCAGGGACATGAGGAAGCGACCTCCCTGTACCGCTTCGGCGCCGGAACCGGTGTTGACCGACTGCATCAAAAGGTCGCGAACCACTCCCGGGCCAGTGACTTCAGCGCTCTCACCGGCTTGGAGCATTTTTTTCATAGAGGCTTCGGAGTTCGAATAGAGGGCAACTCCACCCGCCCCGGTCCTCTCGCGGCAGTCCTCGCAGAGAGCCTCCGCGCGGACAACGGTCGACTGTTCTCCGTCTTTGGCGGTGTCGAGCAATGAAAGTATCTCGTTCACATAGCGGTCGCGAGTCTTGAGAGATGTCGCCGACATCATCGCTGCCGCTAAAATGACCCCCGAAGAGCACGCCCAAAATCCATAAATTAGGCCACTGGGTTCCACGTCGAGAACTTTGGCTGTGCGCGCAACGGTTCCTGCACACTTCACGGACGAGAGAAGAAGGAGAGGCGTGGAGAATAAGAAAGGAGATGACGGGATGAGAAGGTGTTGAGTGGCTGAACGAATTCTGGTTGTTGAAGATGATCCTTTGATGTTGTCCGCGCTCGAGATACTTCTCGAGGACGAAGGATACGACGTAACCACCGCCTCCTCGGGGATGGAGGCTATCGAAAGAGCCAAGTGCGCGAATTTCGACCTCGTGGTCTCCGACGTTCGAATGGCCGAGATGGACGGTATGGAGACGCTCTCCAACGTCAAACAGCAACAGCCCGACGTTCGCTCAATCGTAATCACCGGCTACGCTTCCCCCGATATTCCTGTACAGGCTATCAAGCTTGGTGTCGACGACTATATTATGAAGCCGTTCGACGATCGGCAGTTCGTGGCCAGTGTAAAAAGATGCTTGGAAAGCTTCCGTTTACAGAAAGCGTATGCTACCGGTATCGCCACACAGTGGAAGGACTTTTCCTCCATTATTCGTCTTTTGGCCGAAGGCGTGGAAGAGAAAGACCCTCATTTCGCTGGGCATTCCCGGCGGGTCGCCGAGCTTTCGGTGAAAGTTGCAAAGCGCATGGGGCTCTCGCGCGAACAACTGGAGATCCTGGAACTGGCTGCCTTCATGCACGATATCGGTACCATCGGACGCAAGAAAGAGTTCCTGAACAAGGCCTCGGAACTGGTGGAGGACGAAAAGCAAGAACTTCACGAATCGCGCAGCGAGGCTTCCAAGAATCTGTTTTCGAGTTCTTCTTCATTGAAAGAAGTCTTTCGAGTCATCCTTCACCACCATGAATGGTTCGATGGGTCGGGCTACCCCGACGGTCTCGCGGGAGAGGCGATCCCGCTGGAATCTCGTGTATTGTGTGTGGTAGAGGCCTTCGATGCCATGACCAGTCCACGTCCCCACCGCCCCTCCATGAGTCACAACGAAGCCCGCCAAGTTCTGCAAAAGGAATCGGGCTCCCATTTCGACCCTAAGGTCCTGGACGTGTTCAGTGAAGCCTTGATTGATGGGGATGAGGAAGAAGAGGTCAACGAGGCGGAGGTTTTCAGCCGGGAGCGTCAAGCCGAACTTATGTTGGGCCTGGCTGGTACCTATCTGTCGGCGGGCGACCTGGAGACGGCGGCCAAAGGCTATGAAGAGATCCTGGCTCTCTTTCCCGACGGCGGAAAGTCCAAGCTTTTGGCCGAGGCGCTCAACGGCATGGCCTTAGCGTGTGTGCACCGGGGGCGATTGGACGAAGCGCGCACCGCAATCGAGCGCGCGTGGATCGATTTTCCTGGTGAGTCCGGCCTGCTAAGGGGCCGAGTGGCTCGTGTCCGCGGATTGGTCCTCGGTTTGCAAGGAGAGTTTGAAGACGGCTTGGCCAGTCTTGATGCCGCCGATGAGCAGTTCCGCAAGTGGGAAGCTCACGGCGACCGTGCAATCAATCTGCTGTACCAAGCTCGACTCTTGCAGCGAAGCGATAAAGAAAACGAGTCCACCGCGGCCGTGGAGGAGGCGGTTCGGCTGATCGATAGCCTAGAGCTGGCCTCGGTTTTGAAAGCGGAACGTCCCTTGGCCATTCCGCTACTATTAGAGGCGGGAGCAAAGTCTCAAGAGACGGCTGTCATCGACCGACTATTGGCGAATTTTGGATGGGATCTCGTGTCCACTTTCTTGCCGGAGGTCAGTGAACCGGCGCGCAAAAAAGCTCAAGACCTCTTCGCCAGTCGAGAGGGTGTGGTCCAAACTCCGCCGCTCGGGCTCTACGCTTTTGGGAAGTTTCGTGTCTTTTCGGGCGGGAACGAAGTGCACGATAAACTTTGGAAAACTCGAAAATCCAAGTACATCTTCGCCTACTTGGCCACCCAGTCCGGTAAAGATGTGGGCGACGAAAAAATCATGGACACCTTTTGGCCAGATAATCCTCCGGAGAAGGCCCGGCAGAGCTTGTACGCAGCCCTGTCGCACATGCGAAAGGCTCTCGAGTCCGGTGGGGAAGCTGGGGAGAACGAGCGAGTGGTTCTGGCGCGCAAGGGCTTTTACAAGTTTAATGAGGAGCGTCCCTGGTTTTTTGACGTGTCGGAATTCGAGCGACTCTATGACGTTGGCCAGGCTCGCATGCGCGAGGGCAAAGAAGATGAAGCTGTTAGCGCCTTTCAGAAGGCGGAAGCGCTCTATCAAGGGCCCTTTATGGAAGGCTACTACGCTGACTGGGCCGTCTACCTCAAGGAGAATCTTGAGATCAAATTTACCGAAATCTTAGAGACTATGATGGAGCATTTTTTTACCAAAGAACGCCACGAGGTGGCTACCGACTACGCGAACCGCCTCTTGGCTATCGACAACTGTCACCAAGAGGCTCACATCACGCTGATGACATCCTACGTGGAACAGGGGAAGCCTGCTCAAGCGATCCGTCAATACCAAGCTTGCTCGCAGGTTTTTAAGGACGAACTGAATCTGAGTCCACCTAGCGAGATGGCCGAAATGTATCTCGAGATCACGGCGTGACGTTAGGAGCCAGCCCTCGGGCGGGGCGATGTCGCGCGGCTTGAGGCGAACGTCGGGTTCCGCGATGA
The DNA here is from genome assembly GCA_037968995.1 of Candidatus Xenobia bacterium. Classification (GTDB taxonomy): domain Bacteria; phylum Vulcanimicrobiota; class Xenobia; order Xenobiales; family JADMJV01; genus JAEXNA01. The sequence goes on along the minus strand of JBBKWP010000445.1, from coordinate 12,301 downwards.
GGGTGGTTTGATTCGTGGCGCGCTCTAGTTCAAGCTCCCATTCCTCCTCCAGCATGGGAGGCCAGGGGGGCCAACTCGCCGATCTGACCGGGGAAGTGATCGATGGAATTCTTGACGTCGGTCAGATTCTAGGCAAGGGCGGAATGGGGATCGTCTATCAAGTTTTCCATCGAGAGTGGAACCGCCAACTCGCGATGAAAATTCCGCTCTATCTCGGAGCGGGAAGCAACTTCGATCTCAAGCGTTGGATCCGAGAGGCCCACACCTGGATCGACCTGGGGCTCCACCCTCGGGTGGTTTCTTGTTGGTTTGTTCGTCAGTGGAACGACGTTCCGGTCCTCTTTCTCGACCTTTACAGCGGGGGCAGTCTCAAGGAAAAGCTAGACGCTAGGTCTCACCCCCCCGAAACCTCCGAAGAGTGGGCTCAGGCCCTGGTATGGCTTATACATACCTGTGAAGGCCTCAGTCACGCGCATCAGATGGGCCTCATTCATCGCGATATCAAGCCTGCCAATCTTCTCTTCGATTCGGAAGGGTGTTTGGCTGTGACCGACTTTGGACTCGGGAAAGCGTTCGACAAGAGCGAGGTGGATACCAGCGCTGGCGAACCGAATCTCGATCAGGTACGCAAGACATTTGCGGGCCAAACCAATCAGTCTCTCACTCGCACTGGGGTTATGACTGGAACTCCTCACTATGCTCCGCCAGAGCAGTGGATGCAGAGACCGGTAGGCCCCATGGCTGACGTTTACGCATTCGGAGTCGTCGCTTATCAATGCTTGTTGGGAAGGCACCCGTTTGAGCCTCCCGGCGAACGCTGGGACCTAGGACGCTTGGTGTCGGCGCATTTGATGGAAGAAGTGCCGGCAGCGGTCAGTATGAACCCCGATGTGCCGAAACGCTTGTCAGAGATGATGTCGGCCTGCCTTGCCAAAAAGCCGGAAGACCGACCTCAACGTCTCGACGAACTTCGAGATGTTTTGTTGGGCGCCTATCGTGAACGAACAGGCTCCGACTATGCTTTTGGGATGCCGCAGCCATTGTCACAGCGGGCGGACTCGTTGAACAACAAAGCCGTGTCCCTGTGGAGTATCGGTTTACGGAAAGAAGCGACTCAGGCTTGGGCTGAAGCGGATCGTTTGGAGCGCAACCATCTAGAGGTCACTTTCAACCGACAGGTCACCTCCTGGCTGACGGGACGGCGCAGTCCGGCCGAAGTCGAGGCGACGATACGGGAATTGGCGACCTCGTCGAGTCGAGGAGGGTCGGTTTTAGGTCAGTTTCTGCTCGCTCGAGGCGAATTTGGCGAAGCCGCCGAGTATCTAGCCGACTGTCTCCAGAATCCAGGACTCAAGGAAGACGGTACCTTGTGGCGATCGCTAGGCAGGGCGGCCAATGCTTCCGGCAATCTGGATTTAGCGAGGGAGGCGTACACTCGAACCCTTGAACTCATTCCGTCCGACGGCCAGGCCCAGAAGGCGCTGACGGAGCTATCCTCCGGAGCCCCGCCGTCGCACGAAGGTTTGGTGGCGAAGGCCTTCTTCCGCGAGTACGGTCAGTTGCTCGCTTGGACGACGCTTGAGTCGGGCCGTGGATTGGCTTTAGTCTACAGGGCGCAACTGGTGATCATCGACTTGAACGGCAAGGAACTCGCGCGGGCGCCGGTCGATCCTATGACGTCCGTGGTCGGAGTCGAGTCCCGCGGCTATCATCTCCTGCTTTTGGGGGCCCACGACGCTCAGGTTTTGACTTTCGCCTTGATTGAAGGTGCGCTCAACTTGGAATCGTCGTCGCATTGGAATCGTCAAGTACTTGGTTTTTTGGATGCCGAGCGTATCTTAACGGGCTCCACGACGCTTCAGATCCGAGCCAGGGCAGACGAGAGCGAACAGGGCGCTCTGATGGTCGGGCATGAGAAGCAAGTGTTGTGTCACCTGATGTTAGATAGCGATCGTTTGGTGACCGGAGGGTCCGATCGGGTGTTGCGCTGTTGGAGTCTAAGGGATGCGCAATGTGTACAAGAAGGGCGCGGACATCAGGATTTCGTGCAGAAGTTGATCTTGGCTCGGCAAGGACAGCTATTGGCGTCTGGGGACGATTCCGGGCTGGTCTTGTTTTGGTTGATGCCGAAGCTTGAACGGCTTCAGAAACTTCAATTTCAAGGAGCCATTACCGAGTTTTCGGTCTACGGGTCTGGCCAGCAAGAAGTGTTGCTGGTGGGCTACAAAGACGAGGCGGAACCGTATCGGACCGCCGTGGTTTTGTTGGACCGAATGCAGGTCGTCTTCGATGAACCTGGCCGCCTGGTGCCATGGAGCCCAGGGTTCGCGCTGTGGAACAGTTCAGGTTTTAGGGTGTTCAGTCTCCCGGATGGGGTGGAATGGCGCAATATCCAATTGCCTGCGGCGGGCGAGATGGCTCGCTGTTTGTCGTCCCCGACCGGCGACGAGCTATTGTTTTGGACACGCGAACAAGAATACATCCGTTGGCGTCTCCCCAGCGCCGTACCGGATCCGCCCAGCTTGCCGCTGGTGCGGGCGAACACGTTGTCGGAGGTCCACCAAGCCCGAGTCCAATACGCCAGCCTCATGGAAAAGGCGTGGACGAGTTTTCGCGACGAGGACTGGAACACCGCCTATTGGGAGCTTTCCAGAGCGCGATTGGTTGAGGGATACTCTCGTGAACCAGAAACATTGGACTTTTTGAGTCGCTTGACTCATAGGTTGGCTCGTCGGGAACTGCGCGAGATGTGGAGAGTTCGCGAGCTGGTGGCGCCCGGGCAGGACAAGCCTCGTCGTCTCACCATCGATCAGGATGGACGTTGGGCCGCGACCTCCTCTGGTTCGTTGATTCGCCTTTGGGACCTGCGGCAAGGAGTCTGTGTCCGGGGAATGACGGGTCATCGTGAGGAAGTCGTGGGGCTGTCCTTCTGGGAGTCAGAGGAGCGAAGCGGCTCTGCGCCCTTGCTCTTTTCCTTCTCGGCGGATCGCACTGTGCGGCTGTGGGACACCAACAATGGCGAATGCATCCAGACTTTGGTCGCATCCGAAGGGGCCATCGTGACGGTTGGGCTGTGCCGGGAGACCCGCTTTTTCGCGTTCGTTGATCGCAGTGGACGGCTGCGTACCGGTCGTTGGTCACAGAAGCAGCCTTTTACCCTCGAATCGCTCGCTGAGTATAGCTCTATCGAACTGCCGAACTCCGTGACCGTGGGGAGAGAGGGGCGATGGGTGATCGTTGCGGAGGACCATAGCAAGGTTTTCCATCTTTCGGAACCTGAGTCGGAACCCCGACTGGTGTGCGAACTAGACTACCGCCTCACCGTTTTGCCCGCCGGAGGTCGTCATCTTATTGGATCGACTGAAGACGGTGGTTTGGAACTCTTCGATCTCGAAGATGGTCTAGTGGTCGCGAACTTCGCCAGGGAGGGTGCCGCTATCACTTCCATGGCTATCACGGACGATGGCGGAGTACTGGCGACGGTGGACGCCAATCACCACTTGCAACTCTGGCTGGTGGAATCTGGGCAGTGCGTGATGGAACGCCCTTTGCCGGATGCTATTCGAACATTGGCCTTCTCAGGTAACGGTCGCTACCTAGCAAGTCTGAACCAGAACGGAGTTTTGGTCATATGGGAGATGGAGTGGCAACTCGATCCTGAAACCGAAGTGATGGAAACTATCGAAAAGCGACTGCCGCGCAAGGGCGTTTGGAGCCGATTATGGCGAAGATTTGGAGCGTGAGAGCGGATGCTGCTAGAGCTTGAGGTGAGTGGCTTTGCGTTGGTCGACCATCTGGTGCTTGAGTTTGAAGCGGGCTTGACTGTCCTGACCGGGGAGACCGGTGCCGGTAAATCTATCGTTTTAGACTCTCTGTCGTTCTTGCTGGCAACAGCGCAGCGGGCGATGACCGGCGAACAGGACTGTCGTGTGGCCGGTCGATTCGCGCCCACCCCCGCGGTCAGAGATTTCTTAGAGAGTCAGTCGCTGCCGGTAGACGAGGACGAACTGCTCATCGTGCGGGAGAGAAAGGCCGGCGGGAGAACCTCTTCTCGTCTCAACGGTTCCCTCGTTTCTGTCAACCAACTCAAAGCTTTGTCGCGGCTACTGGTGGATTTTCACGGACAGCATCAAAGCTATCGCTTGACGCGTCCTTCAACCCACCTTCCTATGCTCGACCGTCTGGCGGGAGCGCCACATCAAGAAGAGTTGGTTCGCTATCATCAATTGTACACCGAATGGAGCGAAGTTCGCTCCGCCATCGACGAACTCAAAGGGGCCGAGAGAAACCGACTGCGAGAGATGGAGTGGCTCAAGTTGGAACTTGAGGAGATCGTCAAGGTGGATCCCAAGGTCGGGGAGGACTCTGAACTCGACATCGAGATTCGACGTCTTGCAGCTTCGGAAGACATCGCTCGAGGAAGCCATGAAACCTTGACCTATCTCCAAGCCAGCGGGGGAGCATTGGAGACCCTAGCCCAGGCAGGGGGGCGACTGAGTGATCTCGTCGGCTTTGATCCTGGTTTGAGCGACTGTCTTTCTCGTCTGCGGAGTGCTGAGATCGAAGTCGCGGAGGTGACTCGAGAATTGGGGAGTTACGCGGAGTCGGTAGAGCACGACCCGAAGCTTCTCGATGTCCTTCAGTCCAGAGTTGAGGCGCTCAAAGGACTGCGTCGCAAATACGGGCAAACCCTCGAGGACGTCCTGCGTCATCGCGATCAGGCTCTGAAAACGATGGACCGATTGGAACACTCCGAGCAGCATCTTGAAGACCTTGAAAAAAGGGCCGAAATCATAGCGACACGCTTGGCGACGTCGGCCCAACTTTTGACGGAGCGGCGCCTAAAAGCGGCCCAGGAATTGCGAACCGAAGTTACCGAAGAACTCGCACATCTTGCGATGCCGGCCGTCAAGTTTGAGGTGGAGTTCACTCCCTTGCCGGAGCTTGTTTCCAACGGTCAAGAGAGTGTCCAGTTTCTGTTCAGCCCCAATCCAGGACGACCCCTTTCCGGCTTGGCGGAAACGGCATCTGGTGGAGAACTGTCTCGAGTAATGTTGGCGCTGGTCACCATACTCAGTCGGTATCAGCGCCAACCGACCTTGATTTTCGACGAGATCGATGTTGGTCTTGGTGGGCGAACGGCTGAGGCCGTCGCTCAGCGTCTGGCGGAACTCGCTCGCCGGGTTCAGATTCTAGCGGTGACTCACCTTCCGGTGGTCGCTTCGGCGGGGGATGGGCACTATGTGGTGGAAAAAGTTAGTGATTCGGATTCTACAACCGTCACAGTGAAACGCGTGGTGCACGATGACCGCGTTAAAGAGATAGCCCGCATGTTGAGCGGCGACAGTTCTCCCAAGACGGCCCGGCAACTGGCAACGGCTCTCTTGAAGGGACGCTAGCGACAGAAAAGGGATGGGTGGAAGGTTGCAGAACGGCCACCTTTCGTTTCTGCCACTAATAAGGAGTTTCTATGATCAACGAGACCGTTTTAGAGAACGGTGCCCGAATCGTTACGGAATCGATTCCGGAATTTCGCTCCTGTACTTTAGGAGTTTGGGTCTCGACTGGCTCGCGATTTGAAAGTGAGGAAGACGCCGGTATCGCCCACTTTCTTGAGCATATACTGTTCAAAGGCACCCAGAGCCGTACGGCCTACGATATCGCCAAGGAAATGGATTCCATCGGCGGACAGTTGAACGCTTTCACCGACAAAGAGTCGACCTGTTTTTACGCTCGCGTTCTCGACCAGCACATTGATCGCGCGACGGATGTCCTCTTTGATATGCTTAAGAACTCTCTCTTGGACCCCCAAGAAGTCGAGCGTGAAAAGGGTGTCATCCTCGAAGAGATCAAGATGTTCGAAGATTCGCCAGACGATCAGTCGGTTCATCGATTTCAACGCGCCGTTTGGGGCCGACACCCGCTCGGACGTCCGGTGATCGGATACAAGAATGTCATTGAGGAGATGACAAGCGAGCGCTTGTCGGACTACCTTGTTGCCCGCTATGGCGCCTCCAATTTGATGGTGGCGGCGGCCGGTCGGGTTGACCATGATGCGTTTGTGGCGCAAGTGAGCAAAGCTCTCGAGGGCTACCCAGAGGCCCGTTTCGTGGGTGATCCTGGACAGCCAATACCCGCGCACCAGAACATCGTCTTTCAAAAGGATTGTGAGCAGACTTACTTGGTGTACGGAGGTCGAGGTCTGTCCGCGTCCGATCCAAGAAGGTACTCTTTTCTGGTTCTTGACGCCGTGCTGGGAGGTTCCATGTCGTCGCGTCTTTTCCAGGAGATTCGAGAGGCTCGAGGCCTCGCCTATTCGGTGGGAACCTTTTTGCACTCCTATCAAGACGCCGGAATCTTTGGAGTCTATGCGGGCACGAGTCGGCAGTCCGTGGAAGAACTGCTCGATGCGGCCGACCAGATACTCATTGATATCGTCGCCAAGGGACTCTCAGATGAGGAACTTTCTCGCTCCAAGGAACTGCTCAAGGGTAACCTTGCGTTAGGCTTGGAAAGCACCTCGTCGCGAATGCTTCGTATGGCGCGGTCTCATCTTGTCCACGGCCGAATGATCGAGGTCGAAGAAGTGATCGCTGCCGTGGAGAGAACGACCCACGAACAAGTCAGAGAACTGGCCGCCGAGTTTCTCGACCCCACCACATTTTCATTGACCGTCCTCGGGCCTGTGGATGAGATCCGAGGGATCGCTCCTCGACCGGTCACCGCTGACGATTTGCGGGCCGATGGTTTGCTTCAGGAGGCAGTATCGTGAGTGACAGTTTAGATATACCCGTTGTGATCGCCGGTGCTAACGGACGCATGGGGCGACAAACAGTGGAAGCGGTGTTGCAACAGGTGGACATGAAGTTGGTCGCCGCGTTTGGTAAGGCTCGACAGATCGGGCAAGATGTTGGACATCTGACCGGCGGGGAGGCCAGCGGGATTTTGCTGGAAGACGATCCCAAGGTGGCCATTCCCAAAGCCGCGGGTGGAGTCTTGATCGACTTTACCTTAGGGCACACTGTGAAAGAGCACGTGATGATCGCCTTGGAGAACAATGTCTCCTGTGTTGTAGGGGCCACTTCGATTCCGGCCACGGATGAACAAGAGATTGCGAACCTGGCGACCCGCAACGGGGTTCTGTTTGCCAATAATTTCGCACTAGGTGCCGTGTTGATGATGAAATTCGCTCGGGAAGCCGCTCAATATTTCCGCTGGGCGGAGATCATCGAATACCATCACGAGAAGAAGCTTGACGCCCCCTCGGGGACGGCGCGTCGGACCGCCGAAATGATGCGCAAGGCTCGCCCCGATGGCTTTAGGGCTCCGATCGATTCGGAGGAGAGCGTCAAGGGCGTGCGCGGAGGCACCCTGGGTGGATTGAGAATTCATTCCATCAGATTGCCCGGAATGCAGGCGCATCAAGAGGTGATTTTGGCCGCGCCGGGAGAGACGTTGACCATACGTCACGATGCCTGGGCTCGGGAAAGTTACATGCCTGGAGTGCTCCTTGCTGTACGAAAAGTGCGAGAGATGACTGGTCTAACAGTCGGTTTGGAGAACCTTTTAGAATGAATGGAAAGAATTTCGCAATCGTTGGCGCCACCGGTGCCGTCGGCGAAAAGATGCTGGAAGTTCTCGATCAAAGAATGCTTCCGGTCGAGGGACTGAGGGTGGCGGCGACCAGTCGCTCCGCCGGTACTCAGATAGCTTGGAGAGATCGGACTTTGACCGTGGAAGACATCGCGGATTTCAACTTTGAAGGAGTTGACTTCGCGCTGTTCGCTGGAGGGGAGATCGCTTCTCAAGAGTATGCGAGCCGCGCATGTGAGCAAGGTGCCACGGTAATTGACAACTCGTCATTCTTTCGAATGGACCCTGACGTGCCGCTGGTTGTTCCCGAGGTGAATCCGCAGGCGCTGAAATCGCGACCGCGCCTCATCGCAAACCCCAACTGCTCCACTATCCAGATGGTTGTGGCGCTGGCCCCGTTTCTCGATTTTGGCCTCGACCGTGTGATCGTGAGCACCTATCAGTCCGTCTCAGGGACAGGGAAGCCGGCTTTGTTGGAGCTGGATGAGCAGTTGAGGGCTTTCGTGGAGGGGCGGCAGGCCAACTCTTCGGTGTATCCGCACCTCATCGCGAACAACCTGTTTCCGCATATCGGAAGTTTTGAGGCCGATGGCTTCACCGGTGAAGAGCGCAAAATGATCGATGAGACCAAGAAGATCCTGGAGCGTCCTAAGTTGAGGGTGAGTGCCACTTGCGTTCGAGTTCCCACACGCTATGCTCACGCGGAATCGCTCTACTTCGAAATCCAAGAGGAGCTTTCCAGAGAGCGAGTGCTAGAGCTGCTCCGTGGTCAAAAAGGGGTCACGCTTTTCGATGGACCGCACCCCTATCCCACACCACAAACAGCCGAGGACAAAGATGGGGTTCAGATCGGGCGCGTGCGCCGCGATCCTGATGAGCTCAAAGGTTGGCACATGTTCGTAGTGGCGGACAATCTACGAAAAGGGGCGGCCACCAACGCTGTTCAGATCGCAGAGACGCTGCTCGAACTCACGGTCGGCTAAAAAACCTCCGGATTTAAGGACAATCTCATAATGCGTATCGTCGTCATGAAATTTGGGGGGACTTCGGTGGCCAACGAGGCTGCCCGGCAGCAGATCCTCAGTAAAGTCAAAGCAGCTCGTCAGCGAGGCCACTGTCCGGTAGTCGTCGTTTCGGCCATGGGGCGTGCTCCCGAACCTTATGCGACCGACACCTTGTTAAGTTTGGTGGAGGATTTCGCCGCTTTTAAGGATGCCGGAGAACTGGACCAATTGATGGCCTGCGGTGAGGTGATCAGTTGTGTTGTCCTAGCCCATACGTTGCGTTGCAGCGGGCAGAAGAGTCGCGCTTTCGATGGCCGGCAAGCTGGGATTTTGACCTCGGATGAGCCTGGTAATGGACGCATCCGCAACATCGACCCGGAACAGCTGTTGGCCTACATTCATGGCGGCGGCATTCCTGTAGTGGCGGGCTTTCAAGGAGTCAATTCGCAGGGCAACATCACGACCTTGGGCCGGGGGGGGAGCGACACCTCGGCTGTGGCCTTGGGCGCCGCTTTGAGGGCGCACTTTGTTGAGATCTACACTGACGTCGACGGCGTCATGACGGCAGATCCCAGAGTCTACAGCCAGGCCGAAATCTTGCAACAGATCGATTTCGAGGAGATCGGTGAGTTGGCCAGTGAAGGGGCGAAAGTTGTACACCCGCGGGCCATAGAGTTGGCTGACGAACACGGCGTTCCGGTCTGGGTAAGGAACACGCTGAATGAAGGTGCCGGCACCTTCATGGCGAGAGCCGTACCCCGCCAAGCCTATGAACGGGATCGCGTGATCACGGGAATCGCCCACATCTTTCGAATGAGCGGGGTCGTTATGGACGTTAGCGATCGAGGGGCCCAAGTGGACCTGTTGCGTTGCCTGGCTCAAGAGGACGTCAATCTTGACCTCATCAACGTAACGCCCGATAGGCTCTATGCCATTCTTCCCACGGAAGTGTTTCACGAGAAGGGCGAGGCCGTTCTGAAGGCCATGGGTATCATCTTTGAAGTGCGGCACGAGTGCGCGAAGCTCAGCATAGTGGGCGCCGGTATGCGCGGGACGCCGGGAGTGATGGCTCAAATCATGGGCTGCCTGCACGAAGCCGGAGTTTCGGTCATACATTCCACAGACTCGAATATCACCATCTCCTTACTTATCAAAGAAAAGGAAGTGGGACATGCCGTAGAGGCTTTGCACGAACACTTTCTGTCTCCAGCGCACTGAGTCGGCGCCACGGAGCAGTTCGACGACTTTCGTAAAGTCCAGCGACCATGGAACTCTGGAGTCCAGCGGCGCGTTCAGCCATAGATCGCTTCGATACGGTCTTCGAAGTTCTTGTCCACCACACGCCTTTTGATCTTCAGTGTCGGTGTGAGTTCACCAGCCTCCTGATTGAGTTCACGCGGGAGGATCGAGATTTTCTTAACCCGCTCATAAGGTGAGTAAGACATGCACGCTTCCACTGCGATCTCCGTGAGAAATTCCAAGAGTCGAGGATCGTCAGCCATCGTTTCAGGATTCAACTCCACACCATTCGCGGCACACCATGGCGCTATCCGCTCATAGGATGGCACGACGAGGGCAGAAACGAAGTTCCTGTTGTCGCCGATGAGAACGACCTGTTCGATATAGGGGGACTCTTTTATAGATTGTTCGATGGGGGTTGGGGCGACGTTTTTACCGTTGGAAAGGACCAAAAGTTCCTTTTTGCGATCGGTGATGGACAGATAGCCCTGGTTGTCGATCTGGCCGATGTCTCCAGTGTAGAACCAGCCCTCTTCGTCAATGGCCGTCTGAGTCGCTTCGAATTTGTTGAAATATCCCAACATAATGTGAGGTCCTCGCGACAGGATCTCTTTATCCTCGGCGATTCGGAGTTCCACGGCTTTGATAGTTTTCCCAACGGTGCCGACCTTAGGATGTTCGGGGGGATTCATGGTGATGACCGGTGAGGTTTCGGTCAGTCCGTAGCCTTCGATCAAAGTGAAGCCTGCGGAGAGAAAGAAGTCGCAGACGTCAGCCCGTAGCGCGGCCCCCCCAGACGCGAACACCTTTATCCGACCACCGGTGGCGGCGTGGATCTTTTTGAGCACTAAGGCGTGAGCCAACCTGTATTCTAAACTCAAAGCGGCGGGAATTCGACCTTTCCATTTCGCTTGTGCAAACCGGCGACCGGTGTCGAGGGCCCAATGGAAAAGATGACTTTTGGTTCGACGCATTTTAGGGGCGTTTTCAGCTTTATGCACTACGGCAGCTTGGATTTTCTCGTAGAGGCGAGGGACGCTGGCCACCAGATGGGGGCGCACCTCCAGCATGTTTTCTCGAACAGTTTCCATGCTTTCGGCATAAGCAATGGTTCCGCATAGGCTCAGTACGAGGTAGTACAAAGTTCGTTCGAAAACGTGGGAAAGCGGTAAAAACGAAAGTTCGATATTTCCCGACTCGATGGGAATGTTAGGGGTCACACTTAAGGCGTTGGAGACGAAATTTCCGTGCATCAGCATGGCCCCCTTCGGTTCTCCGGTGGTCCCACTCGTGTAGACCAATGAACAAACATCGGTTCCGACAATGGCCTCGCTCCGGCGGGCGATCTCTTCCATATGAGTAGTCGACTGTCCATCTCCCAGGGCCAAAAATTCGTCCCAATTCCATATGGGAATTTGGAAATCGCTGGCGTTAAAGGAGGCGTGGGTGATGATGCCTTCCAGGCTCGGGAGCTCTTTTTGACACTGTTTCAAGTGAGCGAGATGTTCTTTCGTTTCGGCCACAATGAGCTTGGCCGAGGAGTCGTTGAGTATGTAGGAGAGCGTATCCACCGAAATCGTGGAGTAGAGTGGCACGTGGATGGCTCCCACAGACATCGTCGCCAGGTCAGTAATAACCCATTGGGGGCGATTGCTAGAGATCTGCGCGATGCGATCTTGAGTTTTGACGTTGAGGTGCAACAGAGATCCGGCTGCGCGCTCCACCAAATGGGCGACCTCTCCATAGGTCTGATATTGGTAGGCTCCCTCGGCCTTGTGTCCTAGAAAGGGTTGGGATTGGCACCTAGTGAGAGCGGACTGGAAGAGAGACGGAATCGTCGTGATCGGTTGGTCTTTCATCCAATCTCGTAGCGGCTGAGGATCATAAGGCGAGGCAAAAGGGTCCATGAGAAACCTAACTTTCTAAACGTTTTGAGAGCGATAGGATTGGAACAAAATCGCGACCAACAGGTCTTAGATCTTATGGTAGGTAAAGATCAAGGAACCGAAAATCAACTTGTCGCCGTCGTTGAGGGGGGACTGCATGCCGACTCGAAGCGGCTGTCCGTTGTGGCGCGACCCGTTGGAGCTACCGAGTTCTTCGACGTAGATAGAGGCGTCGTCTTTTCCGATTTTCGCGTGCCGGCGCGAGACAGAGCCGGCGGTGTCGGCGGCGCTGAGATCCACGGCGGGATTGATCCCTTCACCGGGGCTGGCTCGACCTATTAGGTTTTCGTCGTATCTGAGGGGAAATTCTCGGCCCTGAGTGTCGGTGAGTCGTCCGAACGGCAGGGGCTCTCTGCGGACTGGTGGTTCGGCTTTGGGCACCGGCGGCGCGGATCTCAACTTGGAAGCGGGTCTGGCTACCGCAGGTCTCGATTTCGCCGCGGGGGGCGATACCGGGGCGGGAATTGGAGGCCTGCTCGAAGAGGGAGGCGGAGAGGACGGCTCGGGTCGGCCCACCGC
>JBBKWP010000444.1:0-3311 GCA_037968995.1 Candidatus Xenobia bacterium | reverse complement strand
CGACAAGATATGCAAGCGGTCGCAAATGAGAAAGGAGTGAATGTGCTCGGCGTTCACAATGCCACTGGGGGTCTAGGCCGCGATCTTGGCCAGTGCCTCAAAGACAAGCTGGGCGTGGGGACGAACAAAGCCGTCGACACCACTGAGACTCTGGTCTACGAGGCTCTGCGCGAGGACCGTCCCCTTCACCTTGTCGGCCACAGTCATGGGGCCCTGATTGTGGCCCGGGCGCTTAAGGGCGTGCGGGAACGACTCACCGAAGTGGACGGATTGTCTGAGCAGCAGGCTGCCGTCAAAATGTCGGATCTCGAAGTCACCACTCTTGCCGGGGCCGGGTCCGACTGGGTCGATGGACCGGTCTATGGGCACTATCTCAATCGCTTCGATGCCGTCCCTATGCTTAGCGGCGTGGGGCTGAACAAGCTCAATCCGTTCGCCAGTTCTGGAGCGGGAGCCGAACTTCACCACTTCACTGAAATCCACAAGCCCGACCATCTCCCCCCCTTGAAGAACGGCGTCGAAAACTTTGGAGCCAGATTCGTGGACCAAGCTGTCCACGGACCTCGTGACGTCTACTTAGACCACTGGAATTTGCTGGACTGAGTTCTGCGAGAGAACGGGCCTACCGGCCCTCAGCTTAGTGGACCGAGGCGGCGAATCTACTCCCTCCCCGATTCAGGCCGGCCCAGGCGGCAAGATGTTACGCGGCTCCATGAGCTTCTCGAGCGGGTAGGATTTGCGGTCAGCAGAAACGGGTTCCAAGCGAAGTATTTCAGGATAGGCGACGACCAAGAGCAAAGTGCACAAACCGCTGCCGATTCCCATCACAAGACCGGCGGGCAGAGCGCCGAATTCCTGCGCACACCAACTCAGAAGCACCGTCCCCACGGGAATCAAACCCCGGTCCATGAGAACGATGCTAATAATTCGACCGTGCAAGGCTTTCGGAACCCCTGACTGTACTAGAATCCGGCTGACCGTCCTATAAGCTTGGCTGGAAGCTCCTGCCATAAAGACGGCAAGCGCTGCCATCGCGAAGTTAGGGGCCATCACGAGCGCCACCAAAGACATGGAAAACAAGAGCAACGAGCCTATTTGAAAAGCACCACTTAAAGTTCGTTTCGAGTTGCCGATGATCGTAGCGGATGCCACGAGTGAGCCCAGGGCCGTGAGCGAAAGGAGATGCCCCAGACCATCGGCGTCCAGTTGCATCAGATCTTTGGCGAAAATTGGCAGCATCGTAATATAAGGGAAGGCCAATATCATGGGGCAGATCATCAGCCAGATCAGCAACTTGACTCTTCGATTGGCTCGGATATAGGTCAGGGCCTCGGTCATGCCCACGCCCGCACCTTTATCCCGCTCACTTTGCGCCTCTATTCCGCGAAGTGTGACGGTGGCGAGAGCCCCTATCGCGATCCCGAGGCTCGCTAACTCAAATGCCAATCTTGTATCCCACTGAACCAAGATGAAACCTGCAAGACTCGGCCCTATCACTCGTCCAAAGTTCAAAACCGCAGCATTGATTGCTAGGGCTCTGGGTAGATCACGTCTCTCCATGTCGCCGAGAAAGGCGTTGCGCACGGGTGGTTCTGCGGTGTTAGAAAGCTCCCTTAAAAAGACTGCGAGGCCAATCGTCCAAATAGGTGCTTGGTAGTAAACGAGCGCTCCGGTGAGTCCAGTGAGCACGGCCATACTACCGTAGATGACTGACAGGAGAAGGCGGCGGTCAAAACGGTCAGCCAAGACTCCGGACGGTAAGCTGGTAATAAAAGCTGGGACCAAGCGACAAGCATTGATGAGCCCTAAAGCCAGCGCCGAATCTGTGCGGACTAAAACGGCCCAGTTCAGGGCGACAAAGTAGAGCCACTCTCCCACCCGGCAAGCGAAGAAGCCTAGGTGGAACTGTCGAAATGCGGGACTCTCAGTCCTGGCTCTCGGCGACCTCACATCATAGCCTTGTTCAAGCCTGAAGTTTAGCTGGTGATCGAGTTCTCGTCAACGAGACCGGGGACGAGTACGAGGTTACGGAGGCTGGTCAGCACGGAGGCTGCCTAGGTTCATCAAAAGATGAAGCCCTAGTCACCTCTTTCGAGGACCACTAGCTCAAAATTGTTTGCAAGCATTTTAAATGATTGATTTTTACTTAATAACAATCATCCTTCTGCTTAAACAACTTTATCTCTGTTGAGAAACGTGCCGAAAGCCTGTAAAATGAGGAAGTGATTGATACAGAACCAACAATTGGCGAGTTACTACTTCGGCTTCGTAAGGAGCGAGGGTGGACCCAAAAAGAACTGGCAGAGAAGACGAAAATTCATCCCAACCATATCGGTCGGATCGAGAAGGGCAGACTACAGCCCCGACGTTCTACTCTTGAGGCCTTTGCTAATGTGTTTGAAACTGATGTCGATGATCTCCAGGCTCTCGCAGGGATGAATGAGCGTGGCTTGGCTCGCCAACTCTCGGAAGAAGACCCAGACTTAGCAGCTCTGATGTCACAGGTTCCTTTACTTGAAGATGAGCAAAAGAGCGCCTTGCGAGTATTTTTACGCTCTATGGTCACCTGCCAAAGGCTACAGAGCTTGGCTTTAGGAACTTTAAGCTGATATGACCAAGCAAGATTTCCTCGAAATAGTGCAGACACTCCCCGAAGACACTCCCTTCGACAAGCTCGCCGTGGAGGTCGAGAAGATTCGCTTTATGGCTTCGGTAGATCGGGGCCTCAAGCAGGCTGACGAAGGGAATATGATTTCTCATGAAGATCTGGTGGCCAAGTTCGCCAAGAGGTTCGAAGGCTGAAGATCTTCTGGACTCAAGAGGCCGAGGATAATCTCAACGAGATCTGCGATGTCATCGCCGCCGATGACCCCTCCGCTTCAGAACGCTTCTTTCATCGTATCGCCGGGCTTGGCTATGCTCTCGCCGACCAGCCCATGATACCTTCGGTGACGCTACGCTCTCGGGAGAATGGTTCCCGAGTACCAGCAGCCGAATCTTCGAGAACGTATCCATGGCCGATATCGGCTCATTTACCGCATCGTTAGCGACGAGCGCATTGAGATTATCGCCGTCTTTCATTCCGCGCAGCCGATGCCAGAAGAATTCTAAAAAGCCCGCGCCGAAGGCGCGGGCAAGGGGCGCTAACCCCCGAGCCTGGCGTAATGCCGTTCCATTTCCACCGGACCAACGCCGAGATACCTTTCTGTGGTGCTGAGGTGAAGATGACCGAGACCTTGCTGGATGGCCCGGAGCGGAGCGCCTGTGTTCTGGAGAACGGTGGCGTGAGTGTGGCGCAAAGTATGGGGAGT
>JBBKWP010000443.1:0-6478 GCA_037968995.1 Candidatus Xenobia bacterium | reverse complement strand
CGACGGTTTGGGAAATCATTCAGGGCTCACTCCAAATTTGACTGTAGGGACATTATGCTTCCTCGAAGTGGAGCGCAGATGGAGGGAGTTTCAAAAATGTGAACAGGTTGTAAATTCTCCTGCGAATCTTAAACGGTCGGCTCGTATCGGTTTTCGAGCCTGTGTGTCTGGAGCCAAGGCATCCGAAGCACTCATGACCCCAAGATCGCTTTACAGCTAAGCCGTCCTCTGCACTCCCTCAGCGGACGCGAAGCGGTCTTTGATGTCTAACAGCCCAGGGAAATAGCAGAGTTCCAACTGCTCACTGGCATAGAGATGCGCGGCCATTTCGGCCAGATCCGATGGGCATTTCGGGCAAAAGAGATGAAACAGTTCGTGCGCCATGATCACTTCGCGAG
Source organism: Candidatus Xenobia bacterium (assembly GCA_037968995.1). Classification (GTDB taxonomy): domain Bacteria; phylum Vulcanimicrobiota; class Xenobia; order Xenobiales; family JADMJV01; genus JAEXNA01. The sequence goes on along the minus strand of JBBKWP010000443.1, from coordinate 6,080 downwards.
GTGACGGCGAGACGGGAAATCCCATGAATTCGAGATCGTGGTGTAGGTCGGCTTCGGCCTGAGGGTCGAGAATCAGTTCTTTGGTCCGAAGGTTAAGTTTGGCCCGCAAGCGAGCAGCCTGTCCTCGACCACTCCCCATCTGCGGCCAACTCAGATCGCCAACCTGGATCGTGAAACCTCTCCCTTCGAATTCTCTTTCCACCGGTCGCTTAGTCAACCGCACGGCCCGCTGAGCCCAGTCGTCGGCCCTCTCCACATCCGCTTTGTGTGGGGAACGTCCGAATCGGGCGAAATACCAGGCCGGGAGTTGTTCTTGAACGGTGACGGTCATGGGGATTATCCTTTCGAGGGGTGAACGAGAAAATAGACCGGGGTCTCCGGGTCGAGACCCGACAGTTCCTGCCTAGCCAGTGTCAAAGCTTGTTCAGAGGTGGTCAACGAAGTGAGGTCGGTCATCTTGCGGCCGGCCACGACATGAAGTGCTGGAATCAGCGCTCCGGCATCGCCGTACTGTGTGTGCTTGCTCAAGGTGTCGTTGAGCGCGGTCTCTAGAGTCTGCGCCCGACTCTGCTCGGTGCGTCCCCCAGGAACCTGCAGCTTGACGTTGCCCTTCCGGTCCGTCACCCACAGAGTTTCTTTCTTGCGCTTGAGCAGATTGAAAAGAAAACGCTCCTCGCGTTCGCTACGATACAAGAAAAAATGGTCCGTGTCTCCCACGACGGCGAATTCGCGCTCCCGGGGTGACGCCTCCTTGAGGGTTTCCAGCCTATCCTCCGGGGTGACCTCTTCTAAGATTCCGGACTCCCCTTCCGAGAAGGCGATGGAACCGGTAGCCACCGCGCTCACGATACCTTTCTGGGCGTCGATGCTGATCGCGACTTCAACGGTCTCAGGATCGGCCCCCATAGCGATCACGGAAGACTCAGCCTCGGAGCGTAGCCGGTTGAGGTCCGCTTGGCTGGGGTCCACCAAGTTGCGCTCCAGCGTCTCCTTGACCATGGCCAGGGCAGCGCCAATGGCCGAGATCACCTCCGCGCGATCGGCGATCTCGAAAGGAAACTTCAGCTTTTCGGCCACGATAGGAACAATGGCCCCGGCTCCGCCGCCACCGCCCAAAAGCTTCACCGTCCGATCCGTGGAATCGTAGTCCTTTAAGAGTTGGCGGATGGTGGGCAGTATTTTTTCGGCCGCGGCGTCTAAGACCTGACGGGCGGCCGTTTCGGCGTCTTTCACTTTCCAACAGACCGCCAGCGCCTCGAAAGCCGCCGTCACGGACTCGAGATTGCCGGCGGAGTAGTCCCCCGGCTTGATGAATCCTAAGACGTTAGCCGCGCAGGTTGTGGTGGGGGCACTGCGCTCCCCTTTGGCATTTTCCAGCAGATAGTAGATCGGGTCATCAGGCAGCGGCCGAACCTCCACCACCTTCAACTCGCCCTGCAGAAAGACGGGGTCACAGAACGAACAGTATGGAAACCCCGCCACGTGGGCACTTCGCGGCCCCACCGCCAGAAGGCCTGAGGCCGAGCGGCCGATCATCGACCCACCGGCGATACCCAGGGTACGACTGTCCAAGGTCTTCAGATAGGTGGGATGACCGCCGACGCTGGCCGAGCGAATAGCGGCTTTACCGTCCTTTACCAAACAGATGTCGGTGCTGGTTCCGCCGACTTCTAAGAAGAGGGCGTCAGAGGCCTTGAGAAACATCAGGGCCGCGGCGACGCCCGCGGCCGGCCCCGACAGGAGTGTCATGACCGGGCGTCGTCGCACCTCGTCGAGACTCATCACGCCGCCGTCGCTGCGCATGACCATCAAGGGAGCGTCCACACCCTTCTGGGTCAACGCTTTGTGGGTCATCTCGGCGGTTTCGATCATCTTAGGGAGAATGCTGGCGTTCAAGACCGCTGTTCGGGCCCGAACGCGAAGTCCATAGAGTCCCGACATCTCGTGAGTGCCACAGGCCGGCAGACCGGCCGCTCTGGCGAGGTCCATAGTCTGTAGTTCGCCAGTGGGGTCGTCGACCGAAAAACCCTGGGCCGCCACCACCGCACCACAGCCAGCCTCCTTAAGCTTCTCGAGAGCGCTCTCGATCTGAGCTGAGTCCGGCTCGACAAATTCTAGCTGAGTGTGGAGAAGTTTCCCCTCGGAGAGTTCCAGATTTCCCACATTGAGATCCGAGCGGGCCTTCATGGCTTCCAAACCCTTGCCCAAACCGACGATCCCGACTTTCGCCACATCGCCTTCCAACAGGGCATTGGTGGCCTGAGTGGTACTGTGCGCCAGAAATACCACCTTAACGTCTGGACCCAGTTCTTCGGCCAGCATCCCAAAGGACTCGACAATGCCCGCCGCTACGCCTTCGGGAGCGTGGTGGGTTGTGGGCGTGACACAGTGCGAGAGGACTTCCGAAGTGCGGTTGTCCACTGCCACCGCGTGAGTGAACGTACCCCCGACGTCGATTCCTATGCGGACCGGACGCACGCTCATCGCGCCAAGGCTCCGTCTACAAACGCGGCCCAACAGAGCGCGACGGCCACAAAAGTCCAAACGTAGGGTAGCGTGAGTTTAAGGAAGCGCTCCGTGGAACTCTTCGAGAAGGTCGCCAACCATACGTTGGAGGTGTTGGTGGGGTCACACACGCCTTGAATCTGTCCGGCTGCGAAGAAGATCGCCATGATCGCCACACCAGGCAGAAGATTGGCGCCCAATAAGATGGCGGCGACACCGGCACCCAGTCCGTAGAAGTTAAGCGGTCCACGATAAAGCGCCAAAGGCGCTAAGACGATGAAGAAAGCGAGAAAGCCCATAGGGGACTGAGGAAGAACCCCTTCCAGCATCGGCTTCATGATGACCTTGGTGGGCTCGGCGGCCATAGCGTTCAAGGCCATTCCGATGCCGATGAACAGTCCGAGAACGGGAGAGATGTCCTTGAGACCCTCAAGGGTGGCCGCTGTGACCGTTTGCAACGCTGTCTTGTAGTTGACCGTGATGGCTCCGTAAAGGATGCCCACCAAAAAGGCCGGGACAATCTCCCAGTGCAGCGCCAGGATCAAAACAATAGGAAGAATTGGGGTAAGGAGGGCCGCTAGAGGCACACTGTTAGGCGTCGCGACGGGAGCGGGCGTCACCGCCCAGGCATAGGTGCTTCGTTCTTTACGGCCCTCAATGAGAAAAAACGCCAAAGTCGTCAGACCCAACAGTGTTCCGTAGACCGCGGCGTAACGCTTGACCAAATCCAAGTCTAGATTCAGGGTCGTTTGATAGAATCCGAAGTTTACCGGATTGAAAATACCGCCGAGGGCGATAGCGAACAGCATGAGACAGGCGGAGAACTCAGCTGACAGTCCCGCTCCTAAGAGAATGGGCAGGACCAGTGAGCCCAGCATGATGACCGCCCCTAGACCTGTCACGGACGTGAAACAGAGCGCGACAACCCCTGTCAGTAGGGCCGCCAGCAGCATCTTGCGGTCACCCGCGTACTCCGCGGCTACGCTCACGATCCTTTGAGCGATGCCCGTTCTCATCACAACTTGACTCAAAATGGCCCCGAAGATCGCATAGATCATCAGGTTGGCAAGTCGCGCCGCGCCCTCGGTCATAACGAAAATCTCTAGGAAATTGCGAAAGGAACTAGGCTTGGCGTCCGGGGCTGTAGTGGCCCAGTCGTAGAACAGGCCTGAGATTGTGGCGATCACCACTGCCATCGACGGAAGTGCGATCAAAGCCGGCATCCGCCGCGTCATCATAAGTACCGCGAAGACTAGAAAGGTAGCTAGGATCAAGAATCCCGGAAGGAGTGACATAGAACAAAATTCAATTTTTCGCTAAGGATCCCTCCTTGCAATAGATTTGCAACAGGCCAAAAGTAATCTGCATCTAGAAACAAACGGAAGACACATTCCGCACTAAGAAAGAGGACAAGAATATGATGGATATGATGATGAACGCGGCCAAAAAGAATCTCGAAATTTTGACCGAAATGCAGCAACGCAACGAAGAGATGGCCCGAGTCATGCTCGACCACGTCACCAAGACCCGTGAACAGGTGATCGCCACAAACACATCCCTGCTAAACCTGGTCGGTCAACAAGGCAAGACCGCCGAATCGTTCGTGAACGACAGCGTAAAAACCGCCCGCGAAATCGTGGAACAGCAAGTTCAAGAAGCTCGCAAAGCCGTTTCCGTTCAGTAGCTTTGCTCTGCGTCAAGCGCCGCGCATTACGAGATGTGAAACTCAAAAGCCTCAGGTTGGTTAGCCAACTTGGGGCTTTTACGATCCCAGAATGGTCAGGAAACGGGCCAGACATCTCGATCCAAAGGTATATCTCTGACCGTTTCGAAAAACCCCCATAGTCTTTGGCACAGAACGGTCACGACACAACGAATATGCTTTTCGCAATCACAGGAGAATCCACAATGAATAAAAGTAAACCAAGCGTCATCGGTGCCCTCGCGGCGACCCTCATAGGCTTCGCCCTTTTGGCCCCGGCCCAGGCTCAACAAGCAGGGCATCACGGCCAGAGCGATCCTGTGATCCCTTCCTATGACACCCAGTCCGTTGCGCAAAATCCTCGAGGATACGACGACAAGCCCACTGAGAAAAATCCTCAGGATGCGAGTGGCTACGACGATAAACCGAACGAGAGAAACCCTCAGGATGCGCACGGCTACGACGACAAGCCCACCGAGAAAAATCCGCGGAATCCCCGTGGCTACGACGAGAAGCCCAGCGAAAAAAACGATCCCAACGCCCACGGCTACGAAGAGAGACCCACGCACAACCCCAATGCTTGGATTTATCACAAAAAAGGGAGCTTCCAAGAAGAAAATCGAGCCAACGGCGAAGCCGTGGAAGACAGTGTCGTCCCAACCTACGATGACAATCCCAATTCCTTGAACCAGGCTCCGGATCGCGACGCGGTGAGGTACAGTGAGAGCAACAAAGCCAACAATGGTGAGAGTACAGAACTAGAAGCCACCGTTATCAGAGGCAGTATTAAAGACTAGCTTTTGAAGGTCGGCGAACGGAATTTCAGAGTGTTTCTAGAACCGGCCTAGGAGTGTGTCGAACGGGAGAATACTCCGACACACTCCTACAGGCACATGCTGAAAAACAGCCAAGTGAAAAGGCTCCTAACGAGCCACCTTCAGAGGCGACCGGACCTTTCGGTTCGGTATCTAGGTTGTGCCCTAAGCGTCCACTATCTGGCCCACTTTCCTAGCCGGTCGGTCGAACCATCCTATCGAATCTTATGCCTCTCGCTCGATGAAGAGAAGAAGGTCGCACTGCTCTCCTCGGGCGTGTCCTATTTCACAGAACCTGGTCCTATCGCTGTGGCACCGGCCTTCAGCCAATTCGACCTAGACAACGTCGTGAGCGAAGAGTTCTCTTCAAAGAAATCCGCGAAACGGGCCGTGGAAAAACTCTTTCAGGCCTACAATCCTGAACAAGATCGCAGTCACCATGAATGCTTTAAAATCTTGTCTGAAGACGTTCAACTCCGGACACTTTATCAGTTTCTTAATTCCCATCAAGCAAAGTTGACCGAGACCCATTCGTCGGCGATTGAGCAACTCAAACAGATGGCGTCGGCCGATCTGTTTCGACAGGTCCTTGGACTGGCCGTTCTTGGACATCAGCCCAGAGAAGATGATGAACTCGACGAACTCTTACAGACCTTGAGCGGTGGCGGCACCGTGGTCGGTAGCGACAGTTTCAGTATTAACCGAGAGGAAGCCCTGCGGAAACTAGTCGACTATCAACTGAGCGACTCCGTGCTGTTTCCGCTTTTTCTGGCGGTGGGGCTAACTCTTCTCGGAGCGACACGTTTGGCCATAACGATCGACAGCGATGAGATTTGGGTGCGTTTTGAAGGGGCCCGACTCGATGCCAATGTCCTTGGAGATGCTCCTCTCTACCTTCTCAAGCCGTGTCTCGATCAGGAGAGTTTCGCCCTGCAGAGCTTGGCACGAGCCTTGATGCAAGGAGCAAAATCTAAAGCTGCGACAATGCATCTGGAGACGGGCGACACGACGATTGATCTCAAGGAGTTTCCTCACTGCGCTGGAGCCGTGAACGAACT
>JBBKWP010000442.1:0-5075 GCA_037968995.1 Candidatus Xenobia bacterium | reverse complement strand
TGTTGAACAGCGTGCTCAAGCCTTCGACATCGGTCACGTTGACGGCCAGAGCATCCACTCGGCCGCCGCCCAACTCATCGGCTAACGCCTGAGCCTTGGCCTGGTCCACGTCCCCTATGGTTATCTGTTGGAAATCGCTGGTTGAGGCCAGGTCCCTTGTGGCGGCGTTGCCCATAGCACCGCACCCGCCCAAAACTAAGATTTTCTTCACAATGACATCCTTGTCGTGAGACTTAAAACGATCTCAGGCGGACGGTGTAGGCCACCCTAACGCCACCACCCCCGAGTAGGCGGGGAAACTTCTTGGATATGGGAGAAAATCCCGCGCGGCGACCGCTCCACAGAGCAAATAATTTCGGAAGCTGGAAAGCTTTTCGGGAAGGCTCGGCCTCCTAGGATATTGGTGGAGCTTCGGCCGGATCCTGAGGTGTCTCAGCGCGCCCGATCAACTTGAGGATCGGGTTGTCAGGGGCGGGGACGATCAGTATCAAAGCTACCAGAACTACTGCCACCGAGACCCACTGTAAGGTGGAGATATGCTCCTGCAGGACTAATGCCGAATAAGCGATGGTGGGTAAGGGGTAGAGTCCGGAGAGTGGACTCACCACCGAGGCCGGGCCTCGATTGATGGCCGCGAACAGCGTCAGGTCTCCCAACGAGTAGAGGAGCACGATCAAGATGCCCAAACCCAGGCCTTTTTGGGGCAGATGATATCCGCCTTGGGAGATCCCGAAGGGCAAGACAGTGAGGCCCATTCCGAGCCAGTTGATCAAGAAGAAGACGGTGTCATTGGCGCCCGCTTGGTTGTACGCGTGTTTGAAGATGGCCGTGCAGGTTCCCCAACAGACAAGGGTCCCCAAACTGGCGTAGAACCAGATGTTTCCCTCGCCGCCGCCATCGGAAGGGCCGCTGGTCAATCCGAGCGCCACTGAAGAACCGACCACCATCGCCACTCCCAGGACCTGGATGGCTACGAGTCTTTCCTTGAGGAACACCAAAGCCAGAACGACGGTCAAGGCGGTGTAGGACGCGGTGATCGTCTGTACAATAGCGGCGGGACCCGTGGAGAGGGCTTTGAAGTAACAGATCCAGGCGATCCCGTTCACCATTTGTCCCAACATGGCCGCGCGAACGAATGGTCGCCTCTCGGGCGTGAGAGGCTTGGGCCGGCCGTTGGCAAGCCACGCTCCCCAGTTCACAAACGTCTTGATTACAAAAAACAGCACACAGAACTGAGCGAATTCTAAACTCGCCGTCTTCCAGAGACCACCGGCCAGTCCATAAAAGAAGACCGTACAAAAGAGCGGAACCGCCCACCGCAAGACGTCTGTCATCGTCATCCCCACTTTCAGAGGTGGGGGATTCTTGAATCAGCGAGAGACGCCTTCGTGGGTGCTTGAGAGCCATTGTCTGTGCCAGCGTGTTGAATGTTCCTTTTCTCGGGGCCGGGAATCGGCTATTGGCGGCTCGATCTCAGCGGCGGCATAGCTCTGGAAAAACGAAGGAGTTCACTTCAAGGCCAGAGCTCGTTCGATTCCTTTCAGGACCGCGTCGTACTCTCGGTCCTGAACAAGCCTCGTCTGGGACAAATCCTTCTTTAAATGGTTCGTGAACACGAATCCTCGAATTTTTGTTCCTTGCAAAGTCACTTCCGGTATGCGGAAGCTGACTCCGTTAACGACAAGAGTTAGCCAGGGTGGTAGCTGGCCGCCCACCCCGAGAACTCCCCAACACTCAGGTGCGAAACTGCCCACCGTAGGAGGCACACCATTAGGGAACAGATGGGAAGGGGGGGCCACATCGTGCTCGGAAAAGAATCGCAGCTTACTCGCGCCACGCGAAATAATCGGACGAACGACGGAGCGCCCGTTATAGAAAATCGGAATGGGGCACCGGTTGCAATGACGGCTTAAAATCTCCGTTTCCGAGTTTGCAGCTTCCGATTGAGTCAGTCTAGCCAGAAACTTTTGACCCGTTCGTAAGCTCAATCGTTCGCGAATCGTAAACGTCAAAGAGGTTTCTTCGTCGTCACCGGGGAGCGCCTCATAGCGATACTCTCCATTCTCCAAGGTTAGCTGCGCTCCGGAGGTTTTGCTGGAAAAGTGAAGAGTGGCCCGTCTCGGTTCGAGTCGTCGTGCTCCTTCGAGCGCGACCGCTAACTCAAACAAAGGCCTGGAATGTTCCTCGGAGGCAAACGACGACAGGTTCTCCAAAACCGTTGGCTCTTCGAGATAGACTCCCTTCATGATGCAGCGAAGGTCGTCGGCGTCTCCCCGGAACTCTATGCAAGTGGCACCAAAGGAGACGGCGCAAGCCACCAAATTGAGGACATAGAGTTCAGGCTGCCCTAAACGAGAGTGACGAAGTTTGTCTTCAGCTTGTTTGGCGTTCAGGCTGAAAGAGCCCACCGAGTCGTGCTCGCCCTCGTTCCGATATCCCTCGAGGCAGGCCTGTAGGTCGTTTTGAGAGGAGCTCAAGGAAATCTCGGCTTCCCGGCGGTGGACGGATGCTCTCTCATGGACGTACGGCGAACATCATCATAAAGGTGAAGCCGTTTCCTATGGTCGCATAGGTCCAACCGAGCATGATCGCAAGATTTATCTTGGACATGGAAAGGGGCGCAAATCTGAGGTCCAAGTCGGAGCGCGACTTCACTACCCTCATACGCTGTTCGGCGGTGGGAATTTTACAGACCCACGAGTACGACCTCGCTAGAGTTTGGGCATTTTCGGATGCCAAGGGGAAGTCAACTCCGTAGCTGGCGACTCGAAGTTTACGCCCTGACTTGGTCACGATATAGACCACGTGATCCCACCAAGCGTTGAGCGGAAAGGGTGGAATTTCTCCTCCCACCGCCACGAACGCGACGTCTTCGAGGTTGGCCCAGACCTTTTGTTGACGGAGGAGCCCCATCTCTTTGTGCACGATGACCTGTTGGCGCTCAAGGTCGATAACAACCGAACTTGTGAACGAATCTCGTCGAAAAACCTGAAGGATCCCGCAGATCACCAGCAGCGTGAAGAGCATGAAGAGCAGCGGGACGCAAACCGAAAATTTGTAGAGAGAACCCAGCCCAGCGATTGGCCCGACCATCAGCAGCAAACCGGTGAATTTGAATAGGCCTCTCCGAAAGTTCTCAAAGACAGGCTCTTTGCCCAGGGCGTGAGTCTTACGGCCATTCCCTAGGGTCGAAAGGTCGGGGCACTCGGAAGGGTTATCGCTGGGATCAAAGACACGCCCTCCCAGTAAGCCCGGTTTGAGTGCCGGCAGAGTGTCTATGACTTCTAGCTCGCGATCAAGAAGTTTCGCGAGTTTGGCGGCTTCTGAGCGTAACCCCATGCTGGAAACGTCTAATGCAACTGTGGATAGGAGCGTGATATGTGGCCGCGAATCCACCCACACTCTGAGTTCACGGTAAGGCGGTCCATTTCCGTGTCTCCCAGAACTCAGGCTTACTTTCACATCGGCCACACGTCGAATCTGTTGAAAATCGGCGAGCACGGTCTCGGTTGGCTTCCCCCAAACTTTGCGTCGGAAAATCAGCTGTTTTTTTTGTGCGGAAAACTCATGCTCTTCGAACATGGCATTGGCTGAGAGGCAACACGTCAGCCCCACTAAAATTGCTGTCCCAGAACCCAAGATCATAGGCCGAGAAAATGTAGCTAAATAGGCGACGACCCCGACCCCACCAAAAATGATAAGAAGCAATCCTATTGTTTGAAAGATCGCCTGTAGGGTCCCGGTTTTCCTGAAATTCACAGGCACGCTTTCGACGACGAGGCAAGTGGGCCCTGGCTCGAAGACTGGGCGCTAAAGTTATAAGCGAACCTTTTCGATAGTGCCCATTAGAGTGAGGGTGAGCACCCCGGCGCGACCGTGCCGCCTAACGTAGGTGTCAACGGATATTCAGTGAATTTGATCCAAGACATGGTCGCATATTTAGCTGCATACTTAGCTTACGGTGGCATCTACGTCGTGATTCTCTTCGCCACGCTGGTACCGATTTTGCTCTTCACCTACGGTATCAGTTATTTTCTGAAAGTGATGATGGGTACCACCAGAGGGGTAAGACCCGCTTCTGCGAGTGAAGCGCACTCCTCTGGGCAAAGCTTTCGGTCCGTGAATCCGCGAGTCGTTTGGGCATCCGCGGCCTGCGCGACGGGGGCGATCGCCAACGCCTTTGTCTTGAGTCAAGTTGCGGTTCCGTCGGACCTGACACGACCGATAATCTGGTTCGCTGTGTGGTGCGGCACTTTCTGTTTCCCGCTTGTGCTCCGACATTGGGGGCCGCATCGGGACCTCGCCACCTTGCTCGGACGTGGTGTCATGCTTCTCCTGGCGGCGCTGGCTCTGACGGGGTGGCTAGGGCTTTATCACCTTCTGGGGCCCCCTTGAAGTGGGGCGGACGGCCTGGGTCTGCTAAATCGCACGAAACTCGGCTGCCCCAAGCAGATCAGAGCATCTTCACTTCCTGGCGAAGACTCTCGAGGCTCAACCCCGACAGTCTCCTATGGTTAGGAGCGGGACTTAGTAATTCGTGGGAGTGTGGCCTCAGTCGGCTGGTTTGGCGGGCTCGGCGGCTTGCTTGCGGAAACACTCGACGGCCTCTTCCACCGTTGTGTGCTTCTCGCACCACCCCGAGTTGGTAGGGTGCTGGTGAGAGTAGTTCCCTCCGCGCTCTTGGTAAATATACTTGCCGTTGGGCAGTTCGTGGACTGGAATAGATTGTTGCATCAGTTTGCCTTTCGTGTGCTCTTTTGCAAAAAGGCTGGCTGTAGCTAGCGATCTCGTTTGTTAGGGCTACCTGCATAGTTCAGGTCGGTATCGATGAAAACCTGGTTTTTAGCGCAGAAATACTAGGAATCGGCTCGCCTGAAGCTTAGCAGCCATTTCAACGTAGGCGCGCTAGGAGTGGAGCCTGACGCCAAATATCGGAAAAGGTCAGGGGAGAGCCTGGTTTAGGTCTCTGCACAGAAGTTTCAGACACCGGCAAAACCCGTGGCCGTTTTGCCGGTGTCCCCGTTATTTCTTGGCGACCTTGGGTGCGACTTTAGCGTCGACCGCAGCCTTTTTCT
>JBBKWP010000441.1:0-15232 GCA_037968995.1 Candidatus Xenobia bacterium | reverse complement strand
AGCCCTAGGCTTTCACTCGGTGCTTTTGGCCGTCATGTACCGCGTTCTCGCCAAGCGCAGCCCTGTCTACTTTTTCGGCAAACTGTTCAAAGCCCTCACGACGGCTTTCTCCACTTCTTCATCTTCGGCGACACTGCCGTTGACCATGGAGTGTAGCGAAGAAGCCGGGGTCTCGCCTGAAGCGACGGCCTTCGTCCTGCCGCTTGGGGCGACCGTGAATATGAACGGTACCGCGCTCTATGAGTCGGTTGCCGCCATTTTTATCGCACAAGCCTTCGGAATTCCCCTTGACTTTCAGGGTCAACTGGTAATTTTTGTGACCGCAACACTTGCCGCCATTGGAGCCGCGGGGATTCCCGAGGCGGGTCTGGTGACTATGCTCATCGTGCTCAACGCCGCCGGCCTTCCCACCGAAGGCATCGGCATGCTACTCTCTATCGACTGGTTCCTGGACCGTTGCCGCACCGCCGTCAATGTCTGGGGCGACGCGGTAGTCGGTGGATGTGTGGACGAAATGGTTTTCAGTAAGCTGGAAAAGGACCCGGTGCTTCCAGATGAAATAGAAGCCGCTTAGTGGAGGCTCGTTGGCGACGATGAACCCAGTGGCACTGGCAAGACCTTTCTTGGGGGTGAGACTAGCGTCTCAGGTATGACGCATCGAGACGGCGATGAGTTCCTCGTAGCCATCGGGAAGAAGTTTCGTCGGTCCACGACTTAGACTCCTATGATGAACAATCCCCGTGATCAGGGTCCCAAACTTAAACGCCGTCAGTTTCTCGCCAACCTGCTTTTCGCGGGAGGCGCACTCACGGTCGCGGGTCTACAAAAGGCCGCCGCAGATCCCAATTTGCCGGACGGGTGGTCGCTTCCGCCCGACGTTCAGTCACCAAATCCGAAGCCTATGCCGTCACCCACGAAGTCCCCCAGACCGCCTCTGCCGGGAAGGCCGATTCCTCCTACCGCCGGGGTGCCCGTCCCGCTCCCTCCGCCGCCGGGCAGTGTGCCGGCCCCTCGTCCGGATGGGGACATGAGACCACCAGACCCCGCCATTAGAGGAAAAGTTCGAATGCCGAAGCCGCCAAGGAAATAGATGGGCGCACGACCGGCGGACTTTCGCATGAATTGATTCAGGATTCAAATTAGATCCTCTGACAAAGAAGGATATTCAAGCTTTTCGAGAACCGACTCTCCTTCTCTACGGTTGCGTATCCTGAAAAAGGGTGAACATAACCGTAAAGAAGTAATACTCGCGGTTTTCCTAGGGGGAGGCCGTTTGAACGTGAGGTCAACCCATGAAAATGAGAAACAGAATGCTGGCGCTAGCCGCCGGCACCGCCATCGTCGCAGGAACCGTTATCGGTTGTGGTGGCAGCAGAGAACAGTTCGTCTTTACCGGTACCGCGAATGTCGTGCCCACTCCCACTCCCACTCCTACTCCGACTGTGACTCCCACACCTACCCCTCCGGCAGTAGGGACTCAGCCGCTTTTTGCGCTGGTGTCAAACAACGCCGACAGCAATCGCGGTGAAATCGGGGTGTTTAACCGTCTTTTCGCCGCCATCACCACAGGCACGTCGGGCAACAACCAAGGTCTAGCGTTCGATAGCTTGCAAAATCTTTCGCACGCCGGCGACGACGGAGCTCCCGGTACCCCGGGCAGTTTGCGCACCTTTGCCCGCCTTTTTGCCCGCCCCGACGCGACCTTCAACACCAGCTTCGACCGCATTTTGGGTGGATTGAACACGACTTTGACCGAGTTAGTGAGCCCCAAAGGGTTCACCATCGCACAGACCGCTGGTTACACCATCATCGCTGATTTTGGCGCCTCAAACATCAAGATTTTCGGAACCGCAGCAGGTGGCGATGCCGCCCCGGTCGCCGTCACCGAACTCTCCGAAGCTCCTTGGGATGTTGCTTACGATGAGGCCAATGACCGCCTCTACGTCGCCGGTACCCAAGGAAACGTACTTGTGTTTGACAACTACATTGGCGGCGGATTCGCCCAGCCAGTTCCCCCGGCCCTGACGGCGGTGCCCACACGCGTCATGGACATCACTAACACGACCGCATCTAATGACATCCGTAACCTTCACGGTATCGCGTTTGACAGTACCCGCAACGCTCTCATCCTTTCGGATGTCGGGGCCGCGGGACCAGATGGAGCCAGAGGCTCAGCTGATTTCGCCACCGACGGCCGTCTCTACGTCGTCAGGAATGCCGACACCGCCAGTGGCAATGTCGTTCCCGACGTTGTGATCCAAGGCGCGGCCACCGAACTCGGTAATCCCGTCGATGTTGACCTTAACGGAGTTGACGTTCGCGTCACGGAAAAAGCCGGCGGCAGACTGTTGATCTTCCCGCAGATCTACACCAGTCCGGGCGGTAATGTCGTACCGACCGTTTCCGTTGCTAATGCCGGACCTGAGTCTGTTGCCACCGCAAGCGCGACCTTCACTCCTCCCACGGATCTCTCGGACCGCACCAGTCCCACCGGTCTCACGGGAATCATCGCATCTTTGAACAGCGGCACTCCTGGCGCTGATCGTTTGAATCTGAGAAGCCTCAACCTGGCAAGCCTGCAAGGCGTTTTTGACCCTACGGGAACGTTGAATACCATCGATATCGAAAGCGTCAAGGCGGATTCCCGCGGTGACGTCTACGCCACTTTCGATGGCGGCGTCGCCGTGCTCAACCGCGTGGCCAGCAATAGCCGCGATGGCGAAGGTTTCACCGTAAGCCGCGACCGCACGATCACAGGCGCGGCCACCAACTTGGTGTCGCCTAAAGGCCTGGACGTCGTGGAGAGTCGCAACTGGGTGGTAGTCGCTGACTTCGGCACCGATGGTAACACTTCGGCTGTCAGAGTATTCAGCAAAGAGACCGGTGGCAACGCCGCTCCTTTGTTCTCTACCCCGACTCCTGTGGGAACCCGTGCTTGGGATGTGGATTACGATTCTGTCAATGATAGACTTTTCGTCGCCCTGACCAACGGTACCGTGGCTGTTTATGATGCTTACGGTGGAACGACCGCTGCTCCCAGTACTCCCGCGACGGCCTCACCCGATCGGATCATCGTCCCGGCCGATCTAAGCGGCGTCGGTGGGACCCAGATCTCGTCGAATTTGCATGGTATCGCTTACGACGAGGTGTCGAACACCCTGATCGTTTCCGATGTCGGTCCATTGACGCAGTCCATGGACGCTGGTTTCGACACCGACGGCTCGCTGTATGTCTTCGAGAACGCGGCGCAAGCCGGTGGCGGCGGGGCGCTTCCCGCTCGATTCGTTCGGCCTGAGGTGATCATAGAAGGCCCCAACACGCTGCTCGGTAACCCGGTGGACGTAGAGTATGACGGTGTGAACCTCTACGTGGCCGAGAAAGCCAACGGAGGCGGACAAATTCTCCGCTTTGACGCCATTCGTGGCATCATCCTGGCGAATACGCCTCCTACGCTCACGGTGGCGGCACCTGCTGTGGAGTCCGTCAGTCTCAACGGGACGACTCTCGTTACCCCATAGGTCATAAGAGTCACAACCCAATGGGGAGGCGGGGACTTCGGTCCCCGTCTCCCTTTTTGATTCGTCAGTTTTAAGCACTCTTTCAGGGAACTCTCGCTCTCCGACCTGATGGCAACAATTCACCAACAATCAGGTAACATCTCTGCGCTAAATTGATTACAGGAGATAACCGAAATGAACTGGACAGCAGCAGACTTTAGAATGATATGTGCTTGGTGCAACACGGAGATTCGTGGGCCAGAGCAAGCGAGCCACGACGAAGTTCCCGAATCGCACGGCGTTTGCCACTGTTGTGCGATCAAAATGGGAATGCCTGAAGAGCTTCTCGTTTACTAAGGCGGCCCGCCCACTTTCGCGCCCTACCCGATAACGATATTGACTCTACAGCAAGAAGGATCCCTCGCATGGGTCCTTTTCGCGTTCTTGCCCGCCAAGCTTTTCAGATGGCCGCGACCCGATCAGTGGATCGCGACGAAATTTACGCCGGGTCCCACTTAAGGTATAGTCGGGGCATGAAACGCTTTCTTACTGTGATTGCCGCGCTGCTCCTTATGATCGGGGTTGCCTGGGCTCAACCGTCAGGGTCTGAGAGCCCGATCCTGACCCGAATATTAGCCATCGCCGACCCCGACCAGGTGCACGCTTTTACGCAGCTCAAGTTAACGCAGCAGCAGCAGCGAGAGCTTCAGAGCGCCGCTATCAGCTTCTTGCCCAAAGTCAAAAATGCGCAATCCGACCCCACCGGCGTTTTTCGTCTGGTTCCCGAAGCGCTGGGATTAGTCGACGGCATCCTGACCCCCAACCAGCGTCCCTTGGCCCGCAAACTCGTCCCCAGAGCCCATCAATGGGGCCAGCTACGCGCCCTCTATGACGATTACCGCCCTTAGGTGCCTCGAGCCTGATCCGAGCGCAGCTTAAGAACCTTGAGGCTCTTGCTAAGCTCATCGTGGTCCTTACTGGTTAACGCTTTGTCTTGGTAGAACGTTCTTTCGTAGATGGTAGCGAGCTTATTGAGGGACTCGACTTCGGTCCTTTGTGCCCAATCCTTCACGGTTTCTCCAGGTTTTCTTGGGATAGTGAGGGACTCAGCGCGCAGAAGATACGGTTCGAGTTCCGAGCGCTTGACTGGTTTCGAGGGTCGAAACCGGACGCTTTTCCAAACACTGAGAGCTAGGCTCAGCAGGGCCAAGAGAACGAATCCTCTGATCAACGCGGGAATTTTGTTTCGCAGACTCTCGGGAACGTTGAGGTATTTCAAAAAGGATTCCAGCAGCCAACGATCTTCTAGAGAGTCACCGAGGTCTGGGGTGGCGTTCTCTCCGGGAACCGGGTCAAAAGTCATCCAGCCCACTTCAGGCACGTAGATCTCCACCCAGGCGTGCGCATCCTTGGCCCGGATTTCGTAGAACCCAGAAAGTGGGTTGTAGCTTCCCGGTAGATAGCCGGTCACATAGCGGGCCGGCATTCCCACGCTGCGCGACATGACGCAGAGGGCCGAGGCGAACTGCTCACAGTAGCCCTCTCTAGCTTCGAAAAGGAAGTGGTCCACCGTGTCGGCTTCCTCTGGATAGAAGTCGACATCGAGATTGTATCGATAGTTCTGTTGGAGATAGGCGGTCAGTCTCGACGCCCGCTCCCACGGTGAAGTGCTGTTTTCTGTGAGCTTGAGGGCCAGGTCCCTTACCCGCTGCGGCACCGTGTCGGGAAGATTAAGGTACGGCTTGAGGCTCAGGGGGCGTCGACCGTCGGGATCCCAGTCGGGGAGGTTTTTGAGCGCCGACGGAGCGACGGGTGCGGTCCGATTGAGTACGGAGTAAACGACTCCTTTCTCAAGGTTGAACGGCGAGATCAAAACGGCGGGCGTATTTTTGAACTCGCGCTGATTTTCGTCCGGAAACGAACCGATCTGATAGATTTCGGATGATGGGAAGTAAAGCATTCTAGGATTAGAGGGAACGAAGACGACGTTCGGCAGGTCCACTTCCGCGTAATAGATGGTCAGGCGATCTTGGCCTCCATGCGGGGAGGAAAAGTAGAAAGGCGGTTCAGTGATAGACTTTAGTGTTGGCTCTTCTAGACCAGACCGCCATCCGCCCCCGGTATACTCAGAGAACGTGACTGCCCGATGATACTGCCAGTCCGAAGTTCTGACCTTGAGAACGAGTCGGTCGCTCAGGGAACCTCGCGCGTTGAGATTGACCTCGGCATCAAACCCAAAGTAGGAATCGCCCTCGATCCGCTGGGGTTTTCCATTTGAGTTTCTTTCACCGCTCAGTTTTTGATTGACGATCTCCCCGCTGGAAATATGGGCTAGGCTGAACTGTATGTCCCAATTCATGGGTAGGCTGCGCAGTTGAAGGCCTCGGTATCGGGGCATGAAGACGAAGATGATGAGCGCCGCTGTCAACGCCGCTGGGAGTGCGACGAGAAGGGTTCGGGTGAGCCAACGGCGGTCGAGCCGATAGCCAGAGGACGCGGTGTCGTCGTCCCCCAGGGTTTGCTCGGATTCTAGAGTACCGGGCAGACGGTTGTCCGACCAGAAGTCGAGCGCTCCCACCACAAGAAAGAGCGCACAGAAGATGAGAAGAGCCACAGAGAACCACGACGAGTAAGTCAGGACAGCGGCGATAGCCATCAATATGAGGGCTACCAGAACTGTGTACCGAAGATCTTTTTTGGCGGGAAGATCGAACGCGTGCAAAGTTTGCAGCCAAATCAGCAGTTCAGCTAGTGGGATTCTGGGGTCGTAAAGCGAGCTGCTCAGGCGGACGAAAAACCAAAGTAGCAACGCCACCATGGCGAACGACAAGAATATCTTGATCTCCAGGTTGCTAGACTGGCGACGACGATGACTCAGATATGATGCCGCCGGGGTGAGGAGCAGCACCGCGAGGGAGTATGCCGGCCACTCGATCTGTTGCAAGGTCAGGCCAAGAGCGAACATCACCAAAACCGTCACCGCGATGCGATAAAGACTGGACTCTTCGGGCCGAGTTTGATGTTTCGCCAGAAAGGCTTTCCATTTTTCAAACATCTAAGAGGACTTCTTGGATGGATTCTCCCTCGGCATCGACGACAATCAATGGGTAGTCGAGGAAAAGAGATGCGGCCTCTTGAGAGGCAACTAAAAGGGTGTTTCCCGCCCATTTAGGCCAGGCTGTGGCCTCGCCAACATCGGTGGGCGAAAGGGCTGAGGTGAGCAAGGTTGGTCTCGCCGTCCGGGCGGGGCCCGATTCGGAGACAAACTCTTCGGCTTGTTGGGACCAAGCTTCAAAAGTTACTGTGGGTACGGTCTCAACCCGCGCCAGATCCGCGTACTGTTCTTCCCAGCGAGTGGAGCGTCGCCATCCCTGGGAATCTAGGAAAATCAGCTCGCTTTTGCTGCCTTCGCGGTGGGCCGACCAGAGCATGGAGGCAGCCAGGGAAACAGAGGTTTCGAAGGCCTGGACCGAGTTCTCGTGTTCCGGTCTGCCGCTGGTGTCGAGGACTAAGAGACTCAATTGTCGCGAGGGAGCCGTATGCTCTTTGACCAGCAGAATTCGCCCCCCTGTCTTGGCCGTGCTCTTCCAGTGAACGGCTCTGAGATCGTCACCCGGGCGATACTCTCGCAGGGTCCGCAAAGTGCGAGAATCGCCTTTCTCTCGGGGTGCGGAGAAGTCGCTTAGCAGGCCGCTCAGACGCGTCTTTCGTCGGTGAAGGGGAAGCGTAAGCAGTTTAGGGTAGACTAAGAACTTGGGACTGTCGGTAAAAGATCGGACGACGCCGAAGAGTCCAAAGGGCGCTCCGAAATGAAGCTGAGATCCGAGTAACGAATGCTCCCCTCGTTGGGTCGGTATGACCGAGTACTGAACCTGAGCCCTTTGTGCCGGTTTTAAATTGGGAAGAACCCATCGTATGTCTTCGGCATCTTGACTCCAAGAATTAGCCGGATCGACGAGAAGGATCTCGCTCAGCCCTCGCTTTCCGTTATTCTCTAGGGTGATCTTGACAGGCCAAGGACGACCTCGCTGGGGAAGATCTGAATAGGTTCGTGTCCACCCAAGCGCTGAAACCGAACGTTTGGATGTGAGCCAGCACAGCAGCAGGAGTCCGATCAGGAAAGCGCTGAGGAGGAAGAGCCATCCGCTTTGCGTGTTGGTTGCGATCACGAAGTAGAAAACAGCCAGAGAAGCGAGGGCTATCTCCTTTTTTAACGAGTGATATCGGACCTTCTTGGGCGAATCTTGGCTGGCCATCGGCTGATCTTATACAAAGCCTGTGCGCGGGGCAAGGAGCATTCTTTTCCGAGACGAGCAGAGGGGGAAATGTTCAGGCTCAACTCTTTGCTAATGAAGGTCGGCGAAGACCAGGAATCTCCGACCCTCCCGGCTAATCCTTGGCTCCGAAATCTCCCCGGTCTTGACCGGGGAAAAAGGAGTCGTTTTGGACCATCCAACCCAATCACAGGGGAGCCTGGGGGCGTTTGCCTCTAATGATGAAGTCGACTATCACTATCGACTAGGCAACCAGCACCTCTACGAAAATCGGCTCGACGCCGCGATTCGTGAGTATCAGAGGGTGGTACTGCTCAATCCTGGGCATGTGCAAGCTCACTTTGAGATGGGGACCGCCTATTTCCGACAGGGCGGTTTGGAAATGGCCGTCCGCGCATGGCAAGAAGTTTGTGCGTTGGTTCCCAATTTCGTTCGTGCTCACTACAATTTAGGTCTCGCTTATGAGCGTCTGGGAAACCGCGACAAGGCGATCACCGAACTCCAGGTGGCTCTCAAAGTCGTTCAGATCCAGAACGATTCCACCGGTGAGCGCCGGATTCAACAGGAACTAGAGCGACTCCAGGGCACCGAGGACTTCATTCGTCAGGTTCAAGCGAACCCCGCCAACGTCGATGCACGGTATAACCTGGGACTCGTTTACCTCCGTCAGGGCAAGACCGAGCAGGCCGTCGAGGAATTCGAACGGGCCATCGAACTGGAAGCTGACCACACGGAGGCCCAATTCCAACTAGGTCAATGTTTCTGGAAGATGGGTCAGGGCGAGCGGGCTGTGGATCGCTATCGCAGGGTTTTGGAACTGAGCCCCGATCATCATCGGGCTCATTATCATCTGGGCTTGGCACTTTCCGCCGGAGACAAGATCGAAGACGCCATCCATCATTTTCAGGCCGCCATCGAACTCGAACCGATGGATTCTTACTACCACTACAGTTTGGGTCGTGCCTATGCTCGAATGGGAGACCTGGAAGCGTGTATCGCCGAGTACAAAGAAGCGATTCAACTCGATCCCAACGATCCGTATACCCACAATAACCTGGGCTTAGCTTTCTTCCAGACCGAGCGCCATGACCTCGCCATTCAGGAATTTCTAAAAGCGATCGACCTGGATCCCAATGATACTCTGGTGCATTTTCACTTGGGACAAGTTTATAGTGAGCAGGGACGACTAGGCGCCGCGCGGCGCGAATACCAGACTGCGATCTCTCTGGACGCGAACCTTCCCAAGGTGCATTTCGAGATGGGCAATGTATTCATCCGTTTGGGAGCCTTTGATGAGGCGAACGCGGAATATCAGAAAGCCATCGAACTGGCACCGGAAATGGGAGAAGCCCACTATCGTCTCGGTCTGTCGTATGTTCGTCTGGGGCGCATCGACCTTGCCATCAAGCGTTACCAGAAAGCTCTGTCTCTGGATCCGGAAAATAGCGACTTTTATTCAGCCATCGGGCAAGCTTACGCGGGTCTCGATAAGCTCGACCTTGCCGTCTCCCACTATAAAAAGGCCCTCTCTATCTCGCCGAAGCGAAGTCAACTCTGGTATCTGACAGGGAGCGCTCAGGCAGGAATGGGTCGTACCGAAGAGGCGGCCGAATCGTTCGAGAAGTCGCTCGAGATCAACCCGCTCAATGGTCACGTCCGTTACTCGTTGGGGATGGCATTTCTTGAATTGGGGCTCTACGATCGCGCCGCCGAAGAGATTCAGCAGGCGACCAGTCTAGAGCCCAACCAACAGGACTATCGATTTGGTTTGGGTGAGATTTACGAAAAGTTGAGTCTCGACGAGCCCACGGCCGCGAGTTTTCAAGCAGCCATCGACCTTTACCCGTATTGGGGCGAAGCTCACTTTCGCCTCGGTCTGGCTCTGCGCCGTTTGGGCCGAGACGAGGAGGCCAAGGCGGCCTTTCGAGAAGCGACGAGTCTGGAGCCGAAGAATGCCCATTATTTTTATGAGGCAGCGTCAGTAGAGCGAGATCTGGGAAGCGCGAGTACGGCGCTCGGATACCTTGAAAGAGCGGCCGAACTCGACGACAACAACTTGGACTATCTTTTGGACCTGGCAGAACTCCAACGAGAATTCGGCCAGACCGATCGGGCCATCGAGTCCTATCGCGTCGCGGTGGAACTCAAGCCCAAACGAGCGGAGACGCTCTTTGAGTTGGGTTTCACCCTTTTTCAAGCACAACGCTTCGAAGAGGCCAGAGAGAGTTTAGCGACCAGTTTTGGCTTCGACCCAGGCCATTGTGACGCGCTCTTTTACCTCGGGCGCGCTTTGATGGAGCTTGGAGATCATCGGGGAGCTGAGGAATACTTCCGACAGGCCGCGGCCATCGAGCCTGGACGTTGGGATATTTCGGGTTATCTCGGTAAGGTTCTCTACCTGGATAAGATGTATACCGAAGCCGTCAATCATCTCCAAGCGGCTATCCAGTTGGAACCCCCCGACGAGGAGCGGCCCGATTTCTTCTACTTTTTGGGCTGCGCACTGCAAGCACTCCACTGCCTGAAGCCGGCTCTGAAGGCTCTGCGTGACGCGGAAGCCGCTGGAGCCAAGCAGAACGATATCGCATTCCGCCGCGCTCTTTTGCTGATCGACTGTCAACTTTGGGAAGAGGCTGAGCAAGAGCTAGCCGTGGCTTCCGTTAACTACCCCAAGGAAGCGGATCTTCGTTTTCATAGGGGGCGCCTGTATCTGCTCCAAGGGAAAGTGGAGTTGGCCTATCAGGAGGCTCTGGAAGCCTTTCGCCTCGATCCCGACGACCTCGCCATACGTCTCCAGAATGCGGTCTGTGCCGCGAAGGTGAGTGAGCCTAAAGAGGCTATCGCGCAGTTTCGTTCACTACTGGCGGACTATCCCGACCTCACGAAGGCTCGTGTGGAATTGGGACGCCTTTACAAAGTCAACGAGCAAGTCGACCTTGCCATTGAAGAATTTCAAGCCGCGCTTGATCTTCAGCCTCACAGCGTTGAGATGCACATGGAATTAGGGAAGGCGTACTCCGAGCGCGGAGATCACGCCCTAGCCATCAGTCTGATGGAGCAGGCGGCCCGTCTTATGCCGGGGCCGGAAACCAGTGCTCTGCTGGGCGATGCGCTACTTGGTACCAACAGACTCGACGAGGCGGAGACTCAGTATCGCCGTGCCCTAGGGATCACTCCCGACAACGCTAGAGCCCAGGCCGGCCTGGGCGCCGTCTTGATGCGTCGGGGACGCTTTGATGACGCGATGTCCTGCTTGCGTTCAGCCACGCATATCGCTCCAGAATGGGCTAAGCCTCACGCTGACCTTGGATTGGTTTTCATGCAACTCGGTAAATGGGATGAGGCAGCCGCCGCTTACGAAGAGGCGTCGCTGTTGGACCCCAAGAATCCGGACCATCCCAGTAAGTTGGGGCTGGTGGCCTTTCGCCTAGGAGACTTCGAGCGCGCGGTCAAGGTGCTCAATAAAGCCGTGGAACTTGAACCCACTTTGGCCGATGCCCAGAGCCACCTCGGAATCGCGTATGCGGCCGCCGGCCGTCTAGACGAAGCGATCTCCGCTTATCGCAAGGCGATCACTTTGAACCCTCTGGATCCGAAGACACATTATAATCTTGGGGTCGCTTATTCGAAGAAGCGGCAATGGGACCAAGTGATTGAATCTTATCGACGTTGCCTCGATCTTGATGCCGACGATCTCAACGCCCGCTACAACCTAGCCCTCATCTATGAACGAATGAGAATGGTTGAAGAAGGGATCGAGCAGCTGAAAACGGGATTTCAAGTCTCGCAACAAAAGAGGTCCACTGGCTTTCATCAGAAATTTGCAAAAGAGTTAGAGCGCTTAGGTGTCGCTATACCTGGAGGAGAGTAGAAGTATCATGCAGGTCCTTCGCGAAGTTTTACGCGTCAAAATCGGACAAGAGTTGGAGCACGAACTCTGGCGTCGCCTGAAGGGGCTATATCAGCCTTTGGTGAGCGATGTCCCGGGTGAGTTGCGCAAGCAATTAGCTCTAGAGGCCCTGGAACCGGGAAAAGGCGGCGAGCTTTTTCTAGGTAAAGGGAACGACATTTTCTTCTACTGGGTTTCGCCTGAGCGCGACTCCATCGAGGCTGGTGTCATTTTTGCAGAGGATGCTCCTTTGGAGCCATTTGAAGAGTTCCGGAGTTCTATCGCTTCAGTGGTGGACTCGTGGCGCTGGACACCGCTGTCCGTCCTCAGTCGTCGTTTCCGCATGGTCGCGGAAGAATCGGATCCTTTTCCAGTAGGTAGAGGTCACTTGGAGGCCGCTCGGGTCTTGACTACACTGGCTTGTCGTGAGCTTTTGCACACAGTGGCGCAAGAGCCGGGTTTGGCTCTTAGCCGATTCACGGCGGGTAGAGAGGGCGACTACGAGGGCCACGTCAACGGTCTAGTAGAGCAAGGTCTTCTGGAGCGGGAGTTTGAGGTCTTCGATCGAGACTCCAATAGGGAGTTGGCTCGATTTCCTAGCTTTGAGGCCTTGCAGGACGCCGCTGAACGTGGGTTCCGTAGTCCCTTTTCCAACCGACTGATCACCGAAGAGCGGGTCGACCAGTTACTGCGACCCACGGCTCTGGGGAAAAGGTTGGCTCATCGCAATCTCTGGTTGGCCCTTTCCTTGGCGGAAGCTTTGTCGCACCATGGCGTTTCCGAGAAGAGTCTTCGATGGGCTTTAGACAATGAATACGAAACGGTCGATCTCTTCGCTATCTACGAGGGCACTGTTTTTATGTTCGAAGTTCAGGAAGATCAGGTGACGCCCGATAAGGCGTTTCGATTCGTTTCGAGAGCCCGGTACTACGAGCCCGACGCAGCCTTTCTCGTCGCTCCCGCCGGCAGAAGTAAAGAAGCCCAGCAGGTGATAGAACGTAGCACTAACGGGATCGCCATGGATATGATCAACGATCTCAGCACTCTCGGAGAAAAAATTTCACAGGTTCTCCACGAAACATCTTATCGAAGTGTGGAAGACATTCTTCGTCGCTTCGACGATCTGACTCAGATCGATGTTGGAGGGGTTGTCGGAGAACATCTACTGGGGCCCGAACCAGAGCCTATCGAAGAGTCCAGTCTGGGAGAACTCTTCAGCCTCGATTTTGATTTCGACCTCGAGACCTCTGCCGACGATGTCGTTGATGAGGCTCTTTCGCTGTCGGTCCAGGATGTCGGTTCCGACCTAGAAGTGCCGGATATCCCGGGAGTCGACGTCCCCATGGATGATTTCAGCTCCAGCCTGGGAGACCTCGATCTGGGTGGAAGCTCGATGGGAAGTGACCTCGACCTCGATCTCGACCTCGATCTCGATTTAGACCTCGGGGACCTCGACCTCGGCGATCTCGACTTGGGTTCGTCAACGGACACCAGTTTCACGGATATCAGTTACACGGACACTGATTACACGGTTCCGGAGCAAGCCGGGCCCGAGTCCGAGCTCGCACCCGCACCTGAACCCGAACCCGAACCCGAAGAGTCAAAACCTGCGGAGCCTGAGTACACGGAGCCGGAGTACACGGAACCCGATTATACTGAGATGCTACCTGAAGTTGAGAGCCCTGTGGAAAAACCGCCGGCAGGAAGGGCCCTCGACGAACTCGTCGAGGATTTGACCTCCGTGCTCTCCGTCTACGGGTGGGACCACTCCCAGGTCAGCCAGAAGATTGCCGAGGCGACTGCAGCAAGCGCGGATGTGCAAGTCGCGGGCTTGGTGACGTCCGATGGCCTCGAATACACCAGCCATGGCGTTGGCAATCAAGTCTTCCAGCGGTCAGCCGGCGTTCAGGCGACTTTGCTCGGGGTCTTAAGTCGTGGTCTGGAAGAAGCGGAATTAGGAAGCCTCACTCGATTGTCTCTGGAGGCAGGTGAGACCGCGTTGACCGTTTATCCGATGCCTAATGAATTAAGTTTGGTCGCGCTCGGGCTGAGTACTGTCGCCTCCGACAGTCACGGCGGTGCCGATCTTCCCGGCGAGACGGTGCTTCGGGAAGCCATTATGAAGAAAGTTCTCGAAGAACTTGCTCAGGTGGAGGGAATGATAGGCAATGTTGTGACTCTGAGTGACGGACTGCCCATCGACATGTTACTGCCCGACGATATCAATCCGGAACTGGTGGGAGTGATCCTGACTCAAGCGGTGGGCGACTGCGCTCAGGAGATCGATTTCCTGGGGCTAAAACCAGTGCGTCAATATCTCTTGGTCACCCAAGAGCGGACCTACAGCGTCATGCCCATCGACGGCGAAGCCTACCTGATCTCCTTCTTGAAGAGTGATGTGGCCCGTGAAGTCTGGCAGAATCGACTGAGTGGCGCGGCCGCGATGCTCTCCTCGGTGTTTCAGTGAATAACGATGATCAACTAGCCCTATGGGTAAAGGAGTAGACGACAATGGATGAAGTGTTAGAAGGGCTCAATCAGATTCCCGGAGTGGAAGCATCGCTTATCGTGGGTAAGGACGGGCTGCTGATCGCCTCTTTAGGAGACGCTCGCCCGGACCCGGACTTTCTGGGAGCCGAGACCGCCGAAATGCTGCAAAGCGCCGAAGCGGGGATGCGCGATAAGTTCGAGCGCGGCGAACTGGGAATGCTCAGTTTGGAGGCCGACAACGGTCATCTCTTTTTGCGTAGCATTAACGAAGTCACCTACCTTTTGGTACTCACGGGTACCGAAGTCTCCCTGGGTATGCTTCGATACGGCTTGGAGCAGGCCGGGAATGCCCTGAAGGAACAGTTGTAGACACGCGACCTAGCACTAATATGCTATAAAGAATACTCCTAGAATCAAAAGGACCGTACTAAGTGGGTGCGAATCAACTCGCATCTATTCGGAGGCATTATTATGAAAATCTTTTCAAAATGGAGAACCTTCGCTGCGGCATTAGCCCTCGGCGGAGCCCTTCTCTACGGCTCGCAAGTCGCGCCTGTTGTGGCAAGTGACCACGACGACGGTGAAACCCAGATAAAATCGCGAAATCTGAGTCTCACTGATCTTTACGTCTTTCGCGAAGACTGGCAGACCGGCGTTGCCGCGGACGCCGGAAACCTGATTATGGTCATGAACACCAATCCCCGTTCGTTGCCACGTCAGCAGTATTTCTTTAACACGGAAGCCATCTACTCGTTCCACATCGGACGTCAGTCCAATGTGGACAACGCGGCGACCGGTCAGACCGACCTTCGCCTCGACTTCCGCTTTCAACCCCCGGGTGCCAACGGAAGCCAAGCGTTCGACATGGATGTCGTGAGTACGGTCAACGAACTGCCCGTGTCTCAAGTGACCGCGACCGGTGGTGTCACCACCCCCGCCGCGCCTCTCTTGGGCAACCCGAACCCAACGCCTGTGGTGAACAACTTCACCGTCAACAACTCAACCGTCAGCGTTTTCGCCGGCCTGCGTGAGGATCCGTTCTTCTTCGATGTTGAACAGTTCTTCAAAGTGCGCGCCGGCTT
>JBBKWP010000440.1:0-7804 GCA_037968995.1 Candidatus Xenobia bacterium | reverse complement strand
CCGGGATCGTCCACAGTTGCGACGTACTCGATCTGACAGAAGAAGACTTCGATCGCGTTCTGGGAGTCAACCTTAAAGGTGTGTTTTTGACCGGTCAACTTGCTGCCAGAGTGATGGTGAAGCAGGCTCCTGACACTCATGGACAGCGAGGCACCGTCATCAACATGTCCTCTGTGAACGGCGTGATGACTATTCCCGAAATCGCATCCTACTGCGTGGCCAAAGGTGGCGTGAATCAGTGGACGAAATGCCTCGCTATTGGACTGGCTAAGCGCGGCGTGAGAGTCAACGGAATCGGGCCGGGCTCCATCAACACTGAGATGTTCCAAACTGTTGCCGGAGACCCCGAAAAGCTTCGGGGAGTCCTTTCGCGCACACCCATGGGGAGGCCGGGTGAGCCAGACGAGATCGCCAAGGTTGCTGTTTTTTTGGCCTCCGACGCGTCAAGCTATCTCACTGGACAGACCATCTACGCCGACGGCGGCCGAATGGGGCTAAACTACGTCGTTTCGACCTAGGAAGCCAACCCTCGTTCGCCACAGGCGAAAATTCCTTAGGATAAAATCCACCCACCCCACCCTGGGTCTTGCTCTGCTATTCTGAGGCGGCATCTGGGCCCGGAGTCCACCCGTTTTCAAACTGACCCTTGTGCGTCGACCAGAAGACCTCCCACCAATCCTCAGGCATGTCCTTATCGCCTTCATACTCTGTAGGACGGTCGGTGGTTCCGCCGACAACCAGGCTTCCCACGTAGTCTCCGTCCGCATAAACGCGGTCGAGTTGGGTTTTGATCTCTTGGATGTTCGATCGGTCGATCTCGCCGGTGGAAGTGGCTTGATAAAACTGGACGGTGACCCGCACCGGAAACCGCTCATCCCGCTCAATGGAAAGTCCATCAACTTCGGTGAAGGGTCCCTCAAGGTCTCCGTGGCCGATGACGGCTTCTTCGATGTCGGAGGCTATCCCACGAGTTTTGGAGGCCGCACTGGTGGTAGAGGGGGCTGCGAAGGCATACTCGGTCCGAAGTTCCTTATGTTTCAATGGGACCTGGATCAAAAGGACCATGTTCAGCCCACTCTCTTCGCCCACTTGGGTCGTATCGGCGCCATGATTGTCGGGATTGGCTTGGAAGTCGGACATTCGCTCACCAGTCAGGCTGGCTCTTTCGCCATGGTGGTTAAAGAAGAGACGTTGTCCCCAGGTTCTACCCGCTTCAAATTGGTCACGAGAGTTGTCGATTATCGTCATGCTCGTCCCCTCTCTGGTGGCGAGGATGGTCAGAACAGCCGGATTCTCGGGAGCGGATTGATAGTTGAAGAGCACGGGATTGAATTCCACTTTGCCGGCCTTGGGGATGGGAAGGAAGCAGGCTTGGGCGCTCACTAAGGCGTGACTGTCTCGTTCGGCGAGAAGGCTCTTCTTCTCGGCTTTCCACGAGTCGGGAAAACTCATATATTGCGTAGGGTGGTCGAGATACTCGCGTAGACTCAACTTCGTTAGCGTCTCTCCGTCTTCGTTGCCAACCAAGAGAAAGAACTTGTCCAGCGATATATCGGCGGTTTTGTCCGAAAAATTCGGGGCCCTCAACACCGGCAACAGAGTCAAAGTGAGTTGGTCACTGCCTGGGTCGCGCGACTGAACCTGGAGGCTCATGTCGCTGATGTTAGGTCCTACAGACGAACCTTTGTAGCGGCCCGTGTCTTCCCAGGTGACGTTGACGAAGTTTAAGTCGAGTGCGTTGGCGGCGCTCTGGGCCGCCGGTTGACCCACCATAGCGGCGGTGAGACGCAGGGCCTTGAGAAACGTTTGGTCGGGTTCCTTGGATTGGGCCCAAGTAGGGCAAAGGAGGCTGAGGGCGAGAAGCGCTGAGCAGAAAGTCTTTTTCATAGTGGTCTGGTCGTCATCATCTGTGGATTTATTCCATTCAGGTAGGAGACGATGAGGTCTCTTTGGGGCGGAAAGACCCACGGGCCCGTCGTCTGGTTTTAAGAACGCGCGGGCGAGTCGTCGGGCGGGAGCGCTCGGATAACGGCATCTCGGTCTTCCTCCGTCACGAACTTCGAAGTGGTGGACCGGTCGTCAGGCGTCGAGGTTGGCGCGAAAATGTGGAGTCCGAACCGCTCGGATAATTCTTCGCAGACCCGTACGGCTCGAATAGGAGTGCCCCGTTCGTCGAGGAGAGGACTGAAGATACCGATTCCGGCTCGACCTGGAGCCACCGCGACCATTCCGCCGCCCACGCCGCTTTTTGCGGGTAGCCCAACGCGGTAAGCGAATTCCCCCGCGAAATCGTAGAGGCCGCAGGTCAACATCACCGAGAGCAGGTCGCGGATGTAGCGGGCTTGGAGGGCTCTTTGCCCCGTCACGGGGTTCACTCCATCATTCGCGAGTGAAGCGGCCATGGTGGCCAAGTCCTTGGCGGTCACCAAAAGGGAGCACTGTTGAAAGTAGAGGTCGAGAGTTTCCTCCACGTTAGGGCCTAATAGGCCGAAGTTGAGCATCAGATGAGCGATGGCACGATTACGATGTCCGCTACTCCTCTCAGATAAGAAGACGGCCATGTCGGCGCCCATCTTGCGGCCGGTGTAGCGGGAGAACGCATCCAGCAGGCGATTGAATCGACGGCTTGGGGTGTCGCCCCTGATCAAGGAACTGGTGGCCATGGCGCCCGCGTTGACCATCGGGTTGAGAGGGCGCTTTGAGTGTCGATCCAGTTCAATGATAGAGTTGAACCGGTCGCCCGATGGCTCGACACCAACCTTTTCCATCACGGCCTCGCGACCATAGTCCTCCAAGGCGATACCATGTACGAACGGCTTGGAGACGGATTGGATGGTGAAGGTTTGGTCCCAATCTCCCACGGAGAAACACTGTCCGTCGCAGGTTACGACAGAAATTCCAAAGCTCGAGGGGTCGGCTTTAGCGAGTTCGGGGATATAGTCGGCCACTCGGCCCTCGTCGAGGTGACGGTATCGTTCGTAAACTTCTTCTAGGGCTGTTTGCCAATCGACCATGTCGGTTGCTTTTCTAGAGAGCCGTGAAGTCTTGCAAGATGCTCGAGATCTTATCGGTCCTGGTCGGATGAAGAGGGGACGCTGCTCCCAGCGTCGAGCGCGGTGCCCAGCGCCTCGCCGACGCTCAATTGGGGTTTGGCCCCCTTCGCCGTGGCACCAGTTTTGCCGGCCGCGGTGGCAGACTCGGGGGCCGTGGCGATACCGGCGCGCACACCGTCTTCCACCACCACGCCAACACCGGCCGCACCCTTCAATGCCGTGGCCCCCTCAGCCGTGACGGCCCCTGCTTTCGCGGCGGTGCTTCCGGCTTCTACGGTAACGGCACCAGCGGTCACGGCAGCCGCACCTCCCACGCTGGCTGTACTTTTTCCAACAGTGGCGGCCCCCTTCCCAACGGTGGCAGCGCTCTTTCCCGCTACGGAGCCAACCTTGCCGGCCACCCGAACGGCCGCGCAATTGGTGAAGGCGAGGCTGGCAAATAAACAGATTCCGAATATGGTGGTGGGTTTTCTCATAGCTTGAAGTATAGCAGAAACGAGAAGCAGGTCCCGAACCCACATTCACTAAAGCCGCCGCCCATGTCTTCCTATCCCGGCCCACTCGAACTTGGACGCGGGGTGGTCATTTCTGCTGGCGGTGAGGCGCCGTCGGGGTGGGAGCGGGCGCCCCGGGTGGTGGTGAACGAAAGCGTACTGCTGCGCCCTGAGTCCACCGCCCGGCGCTTGCACGATGCCTGGTCCAAAAGAAGTCCGGTGGTGGTAGAACTGGAAATGGACCCTCAGCAACTGCGGGCGCCGGAGAAGTTGGACATCGAACCTTATGAACTGGACCCGACCTTTGAATTCATTCAGGAGCGGATCCATTTCTTGGTCTGGGCGAACAACTACGATGCCACCAAGGGCGAGCCGATCTGGTGGCACGCACGTTTGGCGCAAAGGTTGGGGGCAACTCCACATCCTGAAGCCGAGGTGGATATCGACGGTCCTAAATGGTGCGACGGAGGCCCGCGCGGCTTCTTACCCTTTCCGGTGCTCCATCGTGAGAGCATTCAATCGAAATCGCTGACGTTGACGTTCCCCCAACCGCAGGGTCAACGAGCCACCGAACTCGACGCCGAACAGCGCTTAGCCGTGACCCATCAAGGCTGCGCGGCCCGCGTACTGGCACCGGCGGGGTCGGGCAAGACTAGGGTTCTGACCGAACGCTTCCGCTATCTTTTAGACTGCGGCTTCGAAGCCGATCGGGTGACCGCTCTGGCCTACAACAAACGCGCGGCTCTTGAGATGGTGTCTCGATTGCATGTGGACCGCCGTTCCGTGCGTACCCTCCACTCCATGGGCTACGGTCTGTTGCGCCGCCGCTACGGGTCGCAAGTGGCGAATGCCTCTCAGATTCGCGGAATCTTAAGAAGTCTAGTGACCGTCAAACCTCAACTCAACACTGACCCTTACGCTCCTTATCTTGAAGCTCTCCAGCGCGTTCGGTTGGCTCTGGTGGACCCGGAGACCGTGGAAGCCGAACGTGAGGACATTCCGGAGTTCTCCAGCGTTTTTCGCCGTTATCGCGAGCGTCTCAAGGACCTGAATCTGGTCGACCACGATGAACAGATCTATGGCGCTATCGAGCTTCTGCTGCAAGACCCAGACGTCCGCGCATCCGCCCGTCGTGCCTGCACGCATCTCTTGGTCGACGAGTTTCAGGACCTCACGCCCGCTTTTTTGTTGCTGATTCGGCTGCTCAATGCCCCCGGATATCAACTCTTCGGAGTGGGCGATGATGACCAGGTTATCTACGGATATACCGGAGCGACTCCCGAGTATTTGGTGAATTTCGATGCCTATTTCCCGGGCTCGGGAAGCTATCTCTTGGCGACCAACTACCGCTGCTCCGAAGGAGTGATCGCGGCGGCCAACTCGCTGCTGGCTCGCAACAAGGTGAGGATTGCGAAAACGGTGCGACCGGGGCCTAAGGCGGCTAAGCAGAAGCCATCGGCGCTCCTTATGCCTAACGAGACTTGGACTGTAAAGGCTCTCCAGCAGATAGAAGATTGGCTCACTACCTACAAGCCAACGGAAATTGCCGTGTTGGCCCGGGTGAACGCCATCCTGATGCCGCTGCAGGTGGCGTTGCATCGAGCGGGCATACCGCACCAAAGGGTGGTGGATGTTGACGTCTTGCAGCGAACTGGGATTCGCTCGGCGCTGGCTTACTGGCGATTGGCCCGAGATCTCCAGGATTTTCACGCTGAGGACTTGCAAGATGCACTGCGTCGACCCAACCGCCGACTGCGTCGGGAGATCATGGACAAAGCCTCCAATTGTCGCAGCTCTTTTGCCCTCCAGCGCTATGCCCAGAGTCTCGATCCGTGGCCTTGTTCGCAACTCGAAGAGTTTCTCTTGGATGTGGCCATCCTCTCTAAGAAAGTGGCCCTCGGTCCGGCGGCCTTCTTCCAAGCGCTGCGCACGAAGACGGAATTCGTCAGTTCTTTAGAACAGCTTGACGCCTCCGGTCTAGGGGCGGCGGGCAGCAGTCATCAAGACGACCTTTTCGCCCTAGAACAGTTAGCGGTGCTTTGTGACACCGATGACTTCGAGAGTTGGCTCAGGGAGTCGCTTGTCCCAGACGTTTCCGCCAACCCGGCGTCCAAGGACGAGGGTATTCGACTGTCCAGCGTCCACCGGGTCAAGGGTTTAGAGTGGCCCTGTGTTTTGATCTACGGAGCCGAACAGGGTCTCTTCCCGCATCGACTGAGCGAAGAGCCCGAGGAGGAGCGTCGCCTTTTTCACGTGGCCATAACCCGCTCTCGCGAGCACTGTACAATGCTTGCAACCGCGAGTTCCGCCTCGCCCTTCTTGGCTGAGATGGAGGGACCACCTAAGGCCGTCAAGGCCAAGAAGAGGAAAAAGCGCAAGGGCTAAAGCCCGAGTACGGAACCGCCCGGGCGGTAGCGCTAAAACCTGAGTACGGATTTCCGACGTCTGAATCGTTCCCCAGGATGAGAGAGTCGGTCTCTAGAAGTTTGAGTCATGCCACTCAACCCCCGACGATTCGCTCAGGCCGGATATATAGGAAAACTCATTCTGTTCTTTGTGGCCGCCGCGTTGTTGCTGGGTGGAATCTCTTGCTACAAAGCGAACTATACCTATAGGTTTCCGCCCGGACAGGTAGTGTCTCCGGAGTTGCCCATACAGAAGGACCTCAAAGAGAAGAAGCAGTGGAGCCGAGACGGCTTTTTGATTAAGGCCCTGGCTGAGTACGAGATCACTGCTCGAGTGCTGATCACCGAGAGGTATTGGACCGGCCGTGAGACAGAGTTGTCTCCTCTCGACCTGACCTTGGCTTGGGGGCCGGCGACGGACACCGCTATTCTCGAAAAACTGAAGTTCTATAAGTCTCACCGCTACTATAACTACGAATGGGACGACCCCTCAGTTGATGTCGAATTGATCAAGAATCACACGGCTAATGTGCACGTCATCGGGGCCTACCCCAATATCGACAGAAAGCTCAAGGCGATCGACCGTGAGGACATTGTGACCTTGAAAGGCTATCTCGTGCGAGTTGATGCTACGGACGGATGGCATTGGGTGAGTTCGTTGACCCGGAGCGATTCCGGAAACGGGGCCTGTGAGCTCTTCTTGGTGGAAGAGGTGAAGGTGAAATGAATGCTGTGAACTCAGATGTTAAGGTGGAAAAAGCACACCCCGCTCAACTTCAGGAGATGCTGTGCCTTTTTCCGAGACTGGCGGCTTTCCCACTTCCGGAGAGGCGGGTGCCCGAAGACTTGTGGGCGGGTGACGCGAAGCTCCTTGAAAAGTGGGCCAAAGGAGACCTGGGAGAGGCCATCGTGCTGGTGGCAATCGACCTTCAAGAGCAGGTCTTGGGTGTGGCTTTCAGTCAACTGCGGGCTGAGGCTCTGAGCGGAAGTGCGGCCGCTCACCTCGAAGTTCTGGCAGTGGCGGAACGCGCTGAGGGGCGAGGGGTTGGCAGCGCCTTAATGGCGGCGACCGAACGCGAAGTGAAGAGCCGAGGAGCGAAATTCCTTACGCTCAACGTGTTCTCGGTGAATACCAAGGCACGTGGCCTTTATCGGAAGCTGGGATTCGATGAAGAACTTATTCGCTGTATTAAAGACTTGACCTAGTCAAGCTGCTTGCGACATTCGTTGGCTCTCTGTTGACTCGCGAGCAATCTCCATGACCAACTTTCGAACGAGGGGATTATTTCTGGCGCGGACTGCTCGGGCTAAGCGATAGACTCTACTGACCTGTTGCTCGCAGAGAAATTCCGCGTGGTGGCTGGCTATGATTTCAAGGCCCAGCGCGATAGCTTCTCGACTGCGCTCGAGTATGGCGCGGCTCAAGGCCTGATATTCGGGGCTGTCTCGACGCTCGAGCGGCACGAGTGTGCAGGTCGCGGTGAGAACCCAGGGGAGATGTCCGGTAACCTTATTGTCTTTATGGCGAATGTTCACGATGCTTAAACCTTCCTTGCTGTCTTGATTACAGTTTAAGGGAGGTTCGAAGCCCGCCGAACCGTCATTTGGTTCTCCTATAACGGTCCGACGGGATACATCCGTATACGGTTAGCTCTTGCTCAATGCTCTATATAGCATTTAGTAAATCCCCACGGCGCCTACTGGCCGGGGATCCAGTTGTCCTTTTCGCTGACGGATTCGACAAAAGCCGTCAGGAGCTTCACGGCGTTTTCGAGGTCCGAGAGGGCTAGCATTTCGCAGGGATTGTGCATGTATCGAAGCGGGATACCGATGAGGCCGGTGGCAACTCCCT
>JBBKWP010000439.1:0-7646 GCA_037968995.1 Candidatus Xenobia bacterium | reverse complement strand
AGCCTCTCCCACTCAGTATTCAGTTGGGTTCGATAGCCGACCCGCCAAATTTTCAGACTCTACTCCGGGACGACGGACCCGTTCGGCTCCAAGTCGGTCGCTCAGAAGATCTTCCGCTCAGCGAAGCGGCACTGTTTCTCTCACTGGAGGCGGGACGTAAGGATTGGCTCTATCCGGTGCGCGACGGGCTTCTGGGGGAGCCTGTCTCGGTAGAACTCGCCAAGGGAGGTCTGGTGGCGCTGCTGGCCTCAGACGAGTTGCAGTACGACCTTTCCGGCATGCGCCTCGTTGAGAATGAGATCTTCAAAGAGAAACTGTCTCACCTCCGTACTCAGGGCAAGGCATTGAAAAGACAGTTGAGTCTCTCTTTGGCCAACATCTCGATCCGAGCGGAGAGCCTTCCGGGTCGCTACGACCAGGCCGTCAGCTATCTGATCGGAGGACCGTACATCGGAATGCTGGGCGGCAAGCTAGGCCCTAAATTCCGAAAATGGTTCAAGAAAAAATAGCCGTGACCGACACGAAGCCACTCAACCAAGACCTTTCGCCCCCACCCCGTTGTCTTTCGCTCCGGACGCGAGCGGCCCTCATCCTAGGCCATCCTTTGGCGCTTCTGGGAGCGTTATGCTTCACCTTAGGTGCGTTGGTCGTTTGGTTTCTGATCGCGGGGTACGGACTTGGATTTTCCCAAATTCGAAGCCTCAAGCAAGCCTCGCAAACGTTGCCGGGGATCGTGGAAACTTCAGAACGCCTGAGAATCTGGACCGGCGAGCCGATCCATCAGATCACCGCCCGATTTGAGGTGGGAGGGAAGAGTTTTCGAGCCGCCGGTTTTCGCCCGGACGACGTGACGGTTTCTCCGGGCGCCGCGATCGGCGTCGTGGTTCCCACGGGAATGCCTCACGAAGCCTGGGTTCAGGGCTATCAGAAGTTCCCCGTTCAGATCGTTTTCTTGCTGAAGATCACAATAGGCCTTCTTTCGCCCGGTTGTCTCCTTCTGCTCTGGGGTCTCCTCTTGGGATTCCGTCAACGTCGGTTGGCGGAGAACGGTGTCGCTGTCACTGCGGAACGAGTTCGAAAATGGGCCCTTCCGCGTCCTATGATCTCCTACGACGTGGAGCGTTGGAGCTACACTGACAAGAACGGAAAAATGCACCGAGTGTGGGCTTTTGGACGGGAGATGAAGCCGGCGGACTTCATGCTGGTTTCGCCCCAGCGCTTCGGAGGTGCGATGCCCCAGAATCGACTGTTACCGAATCACGAAGTCGTGGACGCAAAGGTCGAAGGCGTCTCCGTCGCCCGCCGCAGGATGTCGCTTGCGGTGTGCCTGCTGTTCTCGCTCCAGGGCCTTATGATTTTTCTCTTTTTGTGGACCTAAGAGTTTCGAGCGGCGCCAGGATCCCGAGGGACCGTTCCATAACCTACCCGCATGAAAAGAAAGCTAGGAATTATTGGAGTGCCGGTGGACCTCGGCGGCAATCATCGCGGTGTGGACATGGGACCTTACGCCATTCGACACGCGGGATTGATGGAACGACTTCGCCGCGTGGGTTTTGATGTCAAGGACTTTGGCAACATCGAGGTGCCCGTGCGCGAAGAACTGGATCCCGAGAATTCCAATGCACGCTATCTCAATAAGATTGTGGACGTCTCCCAGCGCCTGTGCGAGCGGGTCCAGAATATCCTCGAGCAAGGCTATGTGCCGATCACCATCGGTGGAGACCACTCTTGCGCCATTGGGTCCGTGGCCGGCGTCGCCGCTCATCGAAAAGGCGAACCCTTCGGCCTGCTCTGGGTGGACGCCCACGGCGACCTCAATACGCCGGAGACGAGCCCCAGCGGCAACATTCACGGAATGCCGGTCTCGGTAGCTCTCGGCCGAGGTCCCGCGGAACTCGCCAACTTGGGCGGAACAGCCCCCAAAGTGACCACGTCCGATGTGGTTCACATCGGACTGCGAGATCTCGACACCCACGAGATCGCTCTGTTGGCCGGCGGCGATCACACTTACTATTCCATGAGTGAGATTGATGCCTACGGAATCCACGAAGTCACCATCGCGGCCCTGGAGAAAGTGACCCGCAACTACACGGTCCCCATTCACTTCAGCTTTGACCTCGATGTCCTCGATCCCAAAGAGGCCCCGGGAGTAGGAACGCCCGTGGAAGGCGGATTAGACTTTCGTGAAGCCCATCTCATGATGGAGTTGATCGCCAGCGCCCGCTTAGTGGACGGCCGACCGATCGTGGCCAGCATGGATGTGGTGGAGTGCAATCCCATTCTCGATGACCGCAACCGCACCGCCAACATCGCGGTGGGCCTGACCGTCGCCGCTCTGGAGCAACGCAGGTTGAAACTGCGACCTCTGAGAGCTTAGCTCTGAGCCGGAGACGTTTCCGGTATCGAGCAACGCGGCGCTTTAAGCTCCTTCGGGATGATTCTGATTCACAGCACGGTAGCACGGCCCGAAGAATTATCCATAAGGATGCCCCGGTCGTTATCCGGTGGATCGGGTCTCGAAATTCGCCGACCACGCATACTGTGGCTATGAAGACTTACAAGACGATTTTGGGAATCCTCGTGGGACTCTTGCTACTGACCGGACCCACCTTGGCACAGACCGCCACGCTGCCCTCCGCACCGGAGTATTCCCAGTGGATCAGTCAACGCTCGCAACTGTGGCAGCAAGAACTGGCCGATCTCAAGGCCACTCCTGGCGTCTCGTCCAGGGAACTTGCGGACCTTGCGAGCGCCATGGAAGAAGCTCGTACGAAAGCTAAGTCTCTGGCCTCGGCCACCCCCGAACAGCAAGAAGTAGGCCAAGCTCACCTCGCTGCCTCAGTCTTCTTGGTCGAACGCCGTCTCGAGTTTCTGATGAGCGACCCCACGGGCGGAACGCTCGCGGCGGGTGACTGAGCGTCGTCGGCAAAGCGTTCAGGCGCCTCCGGGACAGAACCAACCTTTCCAATCCCAACTCGGCCAGAGCTTCGCCTTAAACATCGGACTTACAGTTTGCGGTGCAACTGAATGCGGAGCCTATCCCCTAGGCTGAGAAAGAAGCTAGGGTCGAGGACGAAGTTGACCTGCTCTTCGCTACCCTGGTCTTCGAGGTGGTCGGTGACTTCATTGAGGTAGGCTCTATACTCTTCTCTGATTGGTAGTATAGGCTTTTTCCAGGTAGCTGTGGGATCGCCAATGAGCTTGCGGAAAAATTCGTCATCCCAGTCGGGTGAGATGACCAGCGGCTTCAAATCCCCCGGCCTCAGGCCTCCTGATTGGACTAGAGAGACCTCGTCTAGGAATTCATCGCGGTTCATATACCAGGAAGTTTCAGAAGGTAGTATTTCTACTGTGAATTCGAGGTCCTCGTATTTTGGTACTGGGCCGCCCATATGAGCGAGTGTGAAACCGTGCCAAATAAATCGATACTGCGGTTCATCGTTTATCCAGCGGACCTGAACTCCGGCTACGTCCTTCTCATCGTAAAATGACGAGCGCCAATTCTGGGCCTGCCTATCGAGCACGTTGTCCACAGTCCTCGTCTCTCCCTCGCCGTCGCCTTGCCTCCATCGACCACTCGGAAAGCCTGTCGCGTCGTGAAATAGCTCCGCGGGCAAGGAAGGGACCGCAGAAAAGCGGACCACGGCGGCAAACGCTTCCTTCTGCATCTTCGGGATAATACTGACGTCGCTATGATAGATGTTGCAGTGTTCCACGGTGGCGGGCGCTCCGTCGTCGGTGATGAAACCGCCTAAAATGGTGACGCTCTTGGCGTAGAAGGGTCCCTTGGTGTAGAGCAGGCCGTGGAAAACCGACTGGGTGGCTCCTTTTCCCGTCAATTCCAGTCCCTTACCCGAGAGCACGGCGATCTGCTTGCTGCTCGCAAGAGCCACGGTGCCGTCGAAGACCGCCTTTCCGGTCACGATCACCGCCCCAACACCTTGAAGATTGCCGCGCACAGTGAGGTCTCCATCGACAAAAAGGTAAGCGTTGTCTAGGTTGAGGTCTCCCGAGAGGGTCAGAGAACCGTCGTGACGGACGTTGCCCACGAGGTCCAGAGAGCCGAAGGTTCCGGATAAAGCTTCGTAGTGGACATTAGGGTTGGCTTTGGGATCGAAGTCGACCAGATTGAACTCCGGAACCGGGGCGATTCCGCTGTAGGGACTACGAACTTCTCCCTCAATCCGAGCGCCGTTAGGGACGACACTTCCCCGCGCCTGGATATCCCCCGTCACCAAAGTGGGCTGGTCCAGCACACAGGCCGTCTGACTCTGACTGTTGGTGACCAGATGACCTGGCTTGAGCTTGTTTTCGGCCACCGTATAAGATCCGTTGTTGCCTCTGATGAGATCTCCCGGCGAAGCGATCGACCCAATGGTGGTGTCCGTTACGATGACAGGTCCATCACACACCATAGCGACGGGAAAGCCCGGCATATGAGCCACCACTTCCACCATGCGTGTCACCCCGCCAGACTCCCCCACCCCGATCAAGTGAATCGACTGAGCCGGAACTTCCCGATTCCAACCCGTGGTTTGGTCCCCCGTGTAGTTGTTAGTGGAGTACGGCCCAGTCAAGGTCTTACCGAAGCGAAGTGAGCCTCGAGAGCCCTCGGGTAAACCGAGTCCCGCATCTAAAGAGATGTCCTTCTGATAGGTGAGATCACCTTGAAGATGAGCCAACGCCTCCTGGATGACCGACTCTGCCAACGCATCCGCGATAGCGACGTTGCTCAGCCGAGTGGACACCCTCATATTCATGGTGGAGACCCCGGCAGCGGTGAAAGCCGCCAACAGCGCTAAGGCCGCGACCGCAAGAACCACGCCGAGGGCTTGGCCTCTGTGTGGTTGTCGTCGCCCTTTAAGCGCTGATGATCCCATGAGCTTTTAGTCTAACACAAAGTGGAAACCGGGACTCACCTTGAAAGTCAGGCATCGCCCAAGGCCCGGGCCTAAGGAGGGAGGGAAGCCTCGAGCAGAAAGAACCGTTAAGTGAGACTAGCTGTGCGCCAGAAGGCGATCTTCTTTCGCGGCCTCTCTGTCTTGCTCAATTCGGGGGTTCATCTTTTAGAAGCGATCGCCATTCTGAGCCGACAAACGGAGGACCCGGATCTCAAGGGCACCCTGGAAACGGTCGCCACTCGCATCGCGAGAGGCCAAAAAATGAGCGATTCGATGCGCATGAGCGCCAAGGCGTTCGACGCCTTCGAGATCGCTCTCATTCGGGTGGGAGAAGACACCGGACGGCTCCATCACGTCTTAGAGCGCCTCTCCTCTAGCGCCGAAAAGCGCGATGAACTTCGCCTCAAGGTTGTCTCGGCGCTGACCTATCCCGCGTTCGTGTTTATCCTATGTTTTCTGCTGCTCATTCTGGCTCCTATTTACGTCTTCAAAGACCTGCTCACAATGCTTCGAGAACTCAAAGTCCCCTTACCGCTACCCACTCGACTCTATCTGTTCTTTTCCGATGTGATCAGTTCACCGCTCTTCTTTATCTTGTTAGCCGCCATGGTGGGATTAGCTATTTGGGGGACCAAACAGTGGTCCTCCCAGGGAGTCGTCCGGTTAAAGGTCGAAGAAGGTCTGCTCAGAGTCCCTGGGTTAGGGGCCGCGTTGCGAAACTCCATGACCGCGGAGTACACCATTGCGCTGGCCGCCTGCTACCAAGCAGGCCTGCCGATTTTGCAAGCCATGGAACTGACCCGCAAGGCCAGTTGGTCGCACGCCCTCGCGGAGCGACTCTGCTCGGCGACAGACGACATGAAGGGGGGATCGACCTTGGCAACCGCGCTCTCGAACAGCGAGCTCTTCTCGCCGGTCCATCTCTCCTTGCTCATCGCGGGCGAAGAGTCCGGCAAGGTGGCTCAATCGTTAACCGACATCGCCAAAATCGCCACAGAGGATACGGAGCACTCCCTGGAGCGGGCTCAAAGTATGCTGGAGCCGTTTGTGTTGTTGTTCGCGGGAACGTTGGTGGGCTTTATCGCCATCGCAATCTTGGGACCGATGCTCAAGGTCGTGGAAACCATATGACAAAAAGTCGCTCCCCGAAATGCCGAGGCTTCACCCTGACCGAGATGCTGATCTCCGCTTTTCTTTTTCTGCTGGCTATCGGTCTGGCTTTCGGATATCTGATACCAGCGCTGAAGATCGCTGGGCGTCACAGAGAACAGAGCCACATGCAGCAAACCGCACTGGTGGCCTTGAACAAGATCGAGCAGGCCGCCTCCACCACGGCTCCGGGCGGCTTCAGTTGGTCGGAGACCGCTCCCGTGGCCCTGGCCTTCAACCCCGTAGGCGAACTGCAGGCCAGCAACGGCATACTGCAGTGGACCAACCATTACAAGGTCTTCTGGTGGGACGAAAGCCGCCAACTGCTACTCCACCGCACCTGGCCTCCAGGGCCGCCGGCCGCCTCGACCGCCGAGACAACCATCATTCGAGCGAAACGTCTGGCGCCAGGTCGACTGGCGGAGTTGACGACCCCGGGAAACGGTACAGCCCAGTTGGCTGAAAACGTGGTTGGCTTTAGCATTGAACAGAGGGGTAAGGACGGAAATTTGGGACAGCCGATCAAGGTCAGCCTCAAGCTGGGGCGGGCGCAAACGACGAATTCCAAATGGGATCAATTCACCCAGACTCTCACCTTTCGATTGGTGAATCAACAGTGAGGCGAGGTATGAGTCTGGTGGAGGTGATCCTCGCGGTCAGCCTGATCGGGCTGATCATCCTTTTTCTCTTTGGCTTGCTGCCATCCACCGGGATGATGGTTCGTCAAGGAGAACGCCAGGTGGCGGCCGTCACCTACGCCAAGGAGATTCTGGCCGAACTGGAGTCTCAGCCTTTTGGCGCCTTAAAAGGCGCGGTAGGAACACTCACTCCCTCCTCACCGGGAATCCTCAGCGGTGTTCTCGAGGAGCGCAGAATGCCCGACGAGACCTTGCTCAAACCCACCGTCACCATCACCTCGGTGCCTCCAGTGGACCACTTGGTTCAAGCCTCGGTC
This sequence comes from Candidatus Xenobia bacterium, assembly GCA_037968995.1. GTDB lineage: Bacteria > Vulcanimicrobiota > Xenobia > Xenobiales > JADMJV01 > JAEXNA01. Next base: position 641 of record JBBKWP010000439.1, on the reverse strand, counting down.
AAGGTCGAATGGCCGGGGCGCGGTAAGACCAACGACTTACTCATCGTAAGGCGGTTTTCGGCGGTGTTGAAGTGAGGGGGCTCAAGGTGTCGCGATGGGTGTGGTTCATGGCGGCCCTGCTTCTTCTCAGCGTGGGGGTTCTGGCGGAACCTGGTCCAAGTGATCTCGTGACAGTTACCTTCCACGTGAAGCCGGAGAGTGCGGAAATCTACCAGGAAGGAGTGCCAGTCTGGAACGCTCATACGAAAAACGAGGTCGCTCACGAGGGCAAGGCGACGCCTAAAAAACTGGATTCCGAAAATGGGAAACCGACACGACTCGCTGTTGCCAATCAACCAGTAGTTCTAGAGCGAAGCCTCTTCCCAAACGGCGTAATTACTGTCGACTTCGTGGCCGAGGGCTATGTAACCCAGAGACGCACGTTCAGCGCATCCAACGCTTTCGCCAATAGCGACTCCATCACTCTACCGGAGGACGGTACCACCATCGAACTTGAACCCGTGGGTCGCAACTATCTAGCCTTCGGCCTGGGCCTTGGCGGAGTGGGAGTGGTTTTCGGCGGTCTTCTCTTGTACCGTTCACGGAGAAATACGGTTCGTGACATCGGGCGCTATGTCACCGAGAACGTGGTCCCATCCGAT
>JBBKWP010000438.1:0-10927 GCA_037968995.1 Candidatus Xenobia bacterium | reverse complement strand
TCTCGAACTCGATTGAGAAGGGTGGGTATCGTTCCCAAAGGAGGAAAAGTTTTGAGTAAGTTTCTTGACCTTGATGTCCAGCACTTAGACGAGGTTCTAGCGGCCGTGGTTGAGCGTATAGCGGCCGTCGGCGAATTGAGCCCCCAGGCGCTGGAAAGCTGTCGTACACTTTTTTACAATCTGGCCGATGAGCGGCCTGATTGGGTACGGAACGGCGTTGCGACCTATCATTGTCAAGTCGACTTTGACGGTAAAAGCTTTGCCACGCTCGTGAGGGTTAAGGGCGACGGGATCAGTACCCGAGTTGGAAACATTCACTTCGTTTGGGTCTTACTGGGTCCCGAGAAGACCCATCCTCTGTTGCCTAGAGCGCTGGAATTTGGGGACTCCATGCGCTCTGAGAAGTTCGCGGAGCGACTCGCCGTTGCCAAGGACTACGAGGCTTTGATGTTGGACTACCAACAAGCCGTCTCTGCCCGAGTCCATTTCCCCGCCGGGGAAGGTGCCGAACTCCAGCCCAGCGGCAAGTTCCTGGGTGGAGTGATCAACGATCTCAAGCGGCGCCTTCCACTCTACGGAGACGATTTCCGAGCCGGACTCAATGTCAAGACTTTGGCTGCCGTCTTCTTTCTTTTCTTCGCCTGTGTTGCGCCGGCTATCGCTTTCGGAGGCCTGCTGTCGGTGCTTACCCAAGGGGAAATCGGTGCCGTAGAAATGCTACTAGCCACCGCCTGCTGCGGAGTGACTTATGCGCTCTTCTCCGGTCAACCTCTGACCATTCTAGGAAGCACAGGGCCGGTCATCATTTTCATGGGCTTGCTCTATCCCATGACTCAAAAATGGGGAATTCCGTACCTGCCGACGCTGGCCTGGATCGGGCTTTGGACCATGGTGTTACTGTTGATTTTAGCTGCCGTGGACGCTTGCTGTTGGATACGTTTTTTCACTCGTTTCACGGACGAAACATTCGCGGCATTGATATCCATCATCTTTATCGCTGAAGCGGTTAAGGATCTCGTCCACGTTTTCACCGATCACGAAGTGAAGTACGATACGGCGCTTTTGTCCTTGATACTGGCGCTGGGTACTTACGGGATAGCGACAGGCCTTTCTCAATTTCGGAAGAGTCCTTATCTCATGCGAAAGGTTCGAGAGTTTTTGGCGGACTTCGGGCCGGCCATCGCCATTTTGTTAATGACAGGAGTGTCGCTTCTTGTCCATCCGGTGGATATCGAAACTCTCAATGTCCCTTTGACTTTCGAACCGTCTCAACCTCGAGCCTGGTTCGTCAATCCCTTTGCGGTCACCCAGAAGTGGGTCTGGTTCGCCTCCATCGTTCCGGCCTTTTTCGTCACAATTTTGCTCTATCTGGACCAGAATATCACCGCCAGACTCGTGAACAATCCGGACAACCGTCTCAAGAAGGGAGGAGGGTATCACTTGGACTTGGTGGTGGTCGCTCTTCTGGTCGGCTTCTGTTCGCTGTTCGGCCTCCCCTGGATGGTGGCAGCGACCGTAAGGTCACTCAATCACATCCGAGCCCTCGCGAAGACGGAACTCAATCAGGAAGGGGAGGAAGTGGTGACCGGTGTGATCGAGAATCGGCTCTCCGCCCTTTTGGTCCATGTCGCAGTGGGAGTTTCGTTGCTGTTTTTGGGAACACTACGCATGGTCCCGATGTCGGTGCTGTTCGGCCTGTTTCTTTTTATGGGCGTAGCGTCCATGCGCGGAAATCAGTTCTTTGATCGCATAAAGTTGTGGGTGATGGACCGCGAGCGATACCCGACCCACTCTTATATACGAGCGATTCCGAACCGGAAAATCCATCTTTTCACCGCCATCCAATTGGCATGTCTTGTGGTCTTGTGGGTCGTGAAGACCAGTTCTATAGGAATCCTTTTCCCTGTCTTCATTGCACTCCTAGTTCCTGTGAGAATGATGTTGGATCGCTTTTTTGAGGAAGAGCATCTGGCGCTCTTAGACGCCGAGGAAACGCCTGAGGAAGAAGAAGACCGAGAGACAGACTAGAGGTTTCGGTAGCAATTCGAAGCCGGCATAGATACCTTCGTTGGCTGCAGGGAGCCTGTTCTCGAGGCAGAAAATCTCGCGCTAATGCCCACTGTTCTACCCCTCCAACAAACCGAAACCTCGGAAATCTCGGGAACCCAAGGCCTGAGCCGACGTTCCTTTTTACTGCGTGCTGCTCAGACCGCTACAGCCCTGTTTGTCGCACCGACTCTGTTGAACGGTTGCGGCGCCAGTCGCGAGAGCTTCGTCTCGACAGGAACCCCTCAGACCGGCCTTCCCCTCGATTCTCTGCGGGCTCGCCTGGAAGGGGCGCTGCTGGAGCCTTCCAGCGCGGGATTCGCTCAGGCTGTCAGTCCTTGGAATCTTAGGTACGTGGATAAGGTTCCGGCCGCTTTAGCGCGCTGCGGATCGATCGAAGATATTTTGGACTGCTTGGCTTGGGCGGAGGATAACGGCGTACCCTTTGCGGCCCGTTCGGGCGGTCACTCCTACTCCGCCTTCTCTTCGAGCCCCGGATTAATGGTCGATATTTCCGGTCTGCGATCGGTGGAAATGGATGCGACGTCCGGACGAGTCAAGTTGGGACCAGGAGCCCGCAACGCCACCGTCTATGATGCCCTTCGTCCCCTTGCTAGAGCCGTCACTCACGGGCGATGCTATGAGGTGGGGGTTTCCGGTCTTTGCTTGGGCGGCGGCATCGGTTTCAATATGCGCCTGCACGGCCTGACTTGCGACCAGTTGGTCGAAACCGAAATTCTGCTGGCCGATCGACAAGTTCTGACACTCAACGAAAACCAGAACTCGGATCTTTTTTGGGCCTGTCGCGGCGCCGGCGGCGGTAACTATGGGATCCATACGTCCTTCACTTTTCAGACCTTTCCCGTAGACTCCGTGACGTTCTTCAAGATCGACTGGACGGACAATCTCGATGAGCTGTTTCCTTTACTGATGGATCTTCTCCCCACCGCTCCTCGAGAGTTGGGTGTGAAGATCAGCATCACCGTACGACGTGACGGCACGGGGCAGAATCGACTCAACTTGGAACTGCTTGGTCAACTCCGAGGTCCCATCCCCGATCTACTGGCCTTCTTTCAACCAGCTTTCGACCTCGTCGATCCCAGCGCCGACGACATTCGCGAACTGCCCTACTGGGAAGCCCAAGACCGATTGAGCGAAGAGGGAGATCCTCAATATTCCTATGAGCGTTCTCATCTCGTCAACAACCCGATTTCGCGAGCGGGACTGAGCACCGTGTTGTCTTTTCTACGCGCTTGGCCCGGCATGGACGGCCTAGCCGATTGGAAGATGTTCCTGACCGGGGGCGCCGTTTCCGATGTCCCCTCAGATGGAACCGCTTACGTCCATCGCCAAGCTTTGGGAATCAGTAGTGTGGAGCTTGAGTGGCACAAGCCGCAAAGCGACGAGGTGGTCAATCCAAACCTTCGCTGGGTCGACGAGTTTCACCAAGCCATGGCCGCCTTCACCTCCCGTGAAAGCTATCAGAACTTTATCGATGCCAGCCAGACCGATTATTTGCGGGCTTACTACGGATCCAATCTCGAACGATTGGTAGAGGTCAAGCAAAAGTATGACCCTCGCAACGTTTTCAACTATCCCCAAAGCATTCCGGTGGCGTTATGAAGATCACTCGTTTCTCGCAACACTGCCTCGCTGTCGGTTTCGTACTATTTTTAGCCGGCTGCGGGGGCTCCCGGGAGCAGTTCGTTTTCACTGGGCCCTCCGTTCCCGTCCCGAATCGCGCTCTGACCGGAACGATCTCCTATGAGCGGCTCTTGCCTGTGTCCACCTTACAGCCCGATGACGGCGGCGGCGCGCCGGCCGAACTCGACTTTGCAAATCCGCGAACCATGCCGTGTCGATATGTGCGCGTGCAACTTCTCGACCCGCAGAACCAACTCTTGAAGGAAACTTTCACGGATGCCCAAGGGGGCTACCGATTTGAGCAGCTCTCGCTCGGTCAAAGCGTCAAGATCAGAACGCTCGCTGAGAGCGTGAAACTGGGAACTGAGAGTGCCGCGATTCGGGTGCAGGACAACACCAACGGTGGTGCTCTGTATGCGGCCGAATCCTCCACCGTGGACCTAGATGATGTCGGTGTATTAGACCTCGACATTCCCACCGGGTATGACGCCACCGGCGCACAGGCTCCTAACACCGTGAGAAGTTCCGCACCGTTTGCGTGTCTCGACGGGATCCTGACAGGCTATCGGTTTTTTCTAGCTGGAGGTCTCCAAGGCCAAGCCATCCCTGTTTGCGTGGTGAACTGGAGTGAGCAGAATCGACCCGAGGAGGCCGAGGAAGGTCAAACGCCGGCGGCAGCTCTCGCTGACGGACGAATCGGCACCAGCAATTTCAACTCCGAGATCAATCAGCTCTCCATTCTGGGCTTTCGTGAGGCCGACACTGACGAGTTCGACTGGCACATCATGATCCACGAGTTCGGTCATTGGGTGCAGTTCAACGCCTTCCGGGACAACAGCAATGGCGGCAGTCATGCGGGCGGAGAGATCAAAGATCCGCGCCTGACCTTCTCTGAGGGATTCGGCAATGCCTTAGGTGGACTGGCCTTAGAAGACGCCGTTTACAAAGACACCACAGCCGAGAACGGATTCAGTTTTAGTCTGGAATGCAACCTCGGCCAAAGCGATCCGAATCCCGGTTGGTTCTCCGAAACCACCGTCCAAACCGTGCTCTTCGACCTCTTCGACCCTCTCCGCGACGAGGGTGGAGATTCTCAGTTCCCCGACCGAATTGAACTGCCGCTCTCGCTTTTTGTGGCGGCTCTCACGGAGCAGACTCAATCCCCGTCTCTCACCACCATCTTCAGCTTCCTTTCGGGCTTGGTGGAGAGCGGCCTGAGCCCAGACCAGATGACGCAACTTCTGGCTCTTCTTGCTTTCGAGTCTCCATCGGCGGATTTTGGCCTCAACTCGCTTGAAGCGTTCGGTGTGGGAGAGACTCACGACGCCGGGCTGGATTCGCTGCCGCTTTATCGTGATGCGCAGCCTCTCATCGCGGCGGGCGTTTCTCCACTCACTCTGCCGGGGCAGCCCGAAGAGGGCGTCTACAACTCTCTCCAGGGGACGCAGTACTTCCGTTTCCCAGGCGACGGATCGACGGTGACTATCACCGCCCAAAACGACGCCTCGCCGGTGGGTGCCATCTACGTCCAACTGTTTGAAGACGGGAGACTCGTGTCTCAGGAACTCGATGAGGACGTTGAAAGCGCGGAGGGCGATGATGATGATGATGATGACGTCACGGTGACCCGCTTGACCCAGGTCGGTTCAACATACGTCGTCGTTTTCACCAACACCAGCACTGACGAATCCACTACCGACATCACCTTCACCCGTACCGGAGGACCGACACCATGAAACGCTTTTCCACACTGCTCGCCACGGCCCTCATCGCAGGCTCACTGTTTCTACCGGCCGGTGCCAAACCGACACTTCCCGTGACGGTTCGTTGCACCAATCCCGGCAACACCTCGGCGATCGTGAGTGTGAAGACCAGGGCTCCGGCCACGTCCTTCACTGTCACTGTCGGCGGTACCGGCTCCGTCGTTATGGAAAAATCCGTCCGCAGCGTTCAAGCCGTGGCGAAGGCTCAGGAGGTTAGAGTTCCAGTGACCTTCACCGCCGGTTCCGAGGCGGGGGGCTTGGTCGTAGAGGTGCGCGGCGACTTCGGTCACGGTGTCCAATCTCAGATCCAAACCTTCAGTCTAGTAGGTGGTGGGCAACAGTCTGTTGACGTACGGGCCCGCACCGACAGCGGCGGTACCGCCTCGCCCGACATCGTTATCGTTCCCGCAAAGACGACGACCGAAGATCGCTAGGTATCTCCAGATTACCTCGTCGAGGATTCCCTAGAAAGTGAAGCTGCCTTCTCCAGTGATCATCGGATTCCCTGAGGCTGTGTTAAGCGCACCGGGGATGGGCGCGAAACGAACATTTTTTAGCTGAACGGTAGCTGAGTTGGACTTGAGTTGAGTGATAACGACCTCACCACCGGTGGAACGAAAACTCCTTATCGTGGTGGATTGAGCGTCGGGTTGGTCGATGTACATAATTGTGGCTCGTGCTCCGCTCTTGGTGGAGTCGGCGGAGAAACTATTGCCAACGGCTAATTTGGAAGTGCCGCCAGAAATTTCTAAACGAAGGACCCTCTTCGCCCCTGCGGCGGGTCCGTTTTGAATAGCAAAAACGAATTCCGTGGCCTGGCTTGAGTTGGGCCGGAGGCCCGCCTGGATGATGGAAGTCGGCGAAGCGCTGAACGGTGTCATGTTGGCGTTGCTCATACCAGTGAAAGTGAAACTCGCCCGCGCGGTAACGGGGCCCGCGGCGGCTCCCAAACTGGGGCCCGGGTCTGTTCCCGCGACAAAGTCTGGGCTCTCGGCGACGGGAAGTCCTGCGGTTGGTACCTGGGTCGCGGGCAGAGGGGCCGTCGCGGTCTGGCCGCCGCCGGTTGTGGAGCTTATTGAGATCTGCTCGAAATCAGAATCGCCGCAACCCACAACGGAGAAAGTGAGAAGAGCAAGTGCAAAGAGTGTCAACGAACGAATGGAAGTTTTCACGGATATACCTCTAGTAGAGTTTGTGGACACGAGAGAAACTCTCGTATGGAAACGAGACGGTGTGAACTTTGAAAAAGTTCCCTAGCGAGCTTCTTGCCGCAACCCAGGCTCAACTTCCGGTTGCGCTAGGGGATCGATCTGGCGGGCTGCCCGCAGACCCGATTCGATCGCTCCTTCCACCCAGCCCGTTTTCATGGTCGTGAAGTCGCCGGCGAAATGGAGACGTCCCTCGGGCTTGGTCCATTCCTGAATCATCCAGGCTCCTCCCACAGGAGGACCTCCAAAGGAGGCACGGATCCAGGGCTGTTCCGACCAAGCGAACTCCTTGATGTCGATCACATCTTCGATCAGGCCGGGTAAGTCGCTCTGGAACATCTCCAGGATCTCGCGACCTCGAGTTTCGCGCGGTCTTTTCAGATAAGCCGCCGCATTGCGGTCGTTGAGATAGAAGAAGAGATTGCCGTGTCCGCCGGGTTCGTTTCCCGTGATGTCGATGACCCTTTCCCATGGGCGGTCGGAACCCGCCATGGGCCATCCGTGGACCCCTTTTGCCAACCAGGTGGGACTCTTAGTCTGAACCACGACCTTGACTGTATTCGACCATTCGAAGCCCTCGAACATGGCAACCTTTCGGGCCGTCCAAGATGGAGTGACTTTGATATCCCGGAGCACGGTGAAGGGGATGGTGCAAACGATGCGATCGCCGGTGAATTGGCGTCCGTCTTTGACTTTGACGCTCACCTTGGGTCCGTTCTGATCGATGGCCACCACCGGAGCATCGAGGACGATATGCTGATGGCCAAGAGCTTTGGCCATGGCTTGGGGAAGCCGCTCGTTGCCACCCTGAATTCTGAAAAGATTTTGGTCGCCAAAGTGATAGGCGAGATCGGGGAACGTACCTAGGGCGGGAGACGCGGTTGAGAACGTACCTCCGTGGGCTTCCACGGCCCGCAAGAACGCTTCGGAACCGCCGGCTTTCCGGATGACATCGCCCACGGTCAGATTGTCGAAGCGCCTCAAGGTCGCTGGGTCAGGCCAACTCGCGTCCAGCACGGTGTCGGTATCGATACCGTTCTTGAACAGATAGTGGTTGAGGGTAGAGGAGACAGTCACTTTCCTCTCGCTTTCGTGAAGGTCCCAGGGCCAGTTGTCCAAGAACGCCCCGTCAGCGGATCTCCCCTCGAAGTGATAGCGGGGGAGTCCGTCGTTGAGAGTGAGCAGGGGCAATCCGAATCGGCTGATGTAACTCAAAACATAGGGCATATTGGAGCGGAAGTGGCCCCCACCCGCCTCAGTGAACTGACCGTCTGCTAGCGGAAGGGACAGTAATCGTCCACCCACCCGTGGTTGATACTCGATCACTGTGACATCGTGACCGCGTCGATGGAGGGCCAGGGCTGCTGTCAATCCTGACATCCCGGCGCCTAAGACGAGAACCTTTTGAGATCCGCTGACCGTCTCGGAGCTAGGGGGCGGATTTTCCGCTGCTTGCGGTGGCAGACTCGATAGGAAGGGAGCTAGAACAAGAGCACCCAAAGAGCGATGTAGTAACTCGCGTCGGGTCAAAGGAGTCATCGGCATCAACTTGAGTTCTGAGCATGGCTTACTCGCTCCTCCAGCTAGAGCCCTCACAAATCTCTTACAACACTGAGGGCTCTGAGGCAGATGGGAGAATTCGGCGTCGTGTAGAATCTCATCTGATGCGGACTCTCTTAATCCTCCTTGCTTTAGTTTTGCCAGGCTGTAGCCCCCCGGTTCCTACACCCCTTCCCTCTCCCGAGATGACTGACACAGCCCCGGCGTCGCCAGCGCCCTCACCAGTGGAGAATTCGCCGGTAGCTGGAACGAGCCCGCAGGAGGAAGCCCTGTCGCCGGCGGAGGAGCGGGTGCCAGCGGACAAAATTCCGCGCGGGGGGGACACTGCTGCTCGAGCCTCATCGATCGTCTGGCCTGATCGCCTGGAACTGAAGCCGGACGACTCCATTGAATACGCTACCTGGATCGGGGGAGTGGCGGGTACAGACAGCACTGAAGTCTCGCTCTCTGGGGACGGAAAGTTCCGAAGCAGGTCCGGGCGTAGTGGAGGACCGGGCGGACAAAACGTCGATCGGTCTCGAACACTGACGCCCGAGCAAACGAAAGCTGTGTTTCTCAAGCTCAAGGATAGTAAGCTTCTCGATTTCGACGAAACCGCGGCCAGCACCGTGGGGGCGACTCTGACGGTTACCCTAGGCGGGCAAAAAGATTCGGTGACGGTGTTGGGGCGAGGTGGCGAGGTTCAAGAAGTTTTGAACGCTGGGGGAGCTAAGTCCGAATAGAGTATAACCCGTCCGGAAACCCTCAAGTAGGCAAGTTGATTCATGGCATCTCCCTTTCTTGACCCTCGACTCGCCGACCTTGACGGCTTGGTCGGCGTTACCCACGAAATCACTCCGAAACTCTTGTTGGAAGCCTACCAACGCGGGATTTTTCCCTGGTCTGATCGACCGGCGTATTGGTACTCACCCGACCCGCGAGCTATTTTCGAGTTCGCTTCGGTCCGCATCCCTAAACGAGTGAAACGTCTGATGCGTGGCGGTCGATATCAAGTGACGTTCGATCGCGCGTTCTCCCAAGTGATGCGGAAGTGCCTCTCTCATCACTGGGATTCATGGATCTCGGCGCCGATGGTCGCGGCCTACACACAGTTCCATCGTCTGGGCTACGCGCATAGCGTCGAGGTCTGGCGAGAGGGTCATTTGGTGGGAGGTCTCTACGGGGTTCAAGTGGGCGCCGTGTTCGCCGGGGAATCGATGTTCCACGACCTGCCGGACTGTTCTAAAATCGCCTTCGCCTATCTGGTGGATAAGCTACAGGAGGTGGGTGTCGTCCTTCTCGACGCTCAAGTTCTCAGTGACCACACAGCCCGCTTGGGAGCCGTCGAGGTCTCTCGAGAGGACTTCTTGGCACGTCTAGCTCAGGCCCGAAGTGTGTCGATTCGTCAAGACTTGTGGGTCGAAAAGTCCGGAAGTCTACTGCCCTAAGTTTTCCAGAGGCAGCGCCGCCGACAAGGTCGAGAAAGCATCCTCAACGGAGGGAAATCTATCCTCCGGGGTGCGGGAAAGCATTCTCGCCATCGCTTCGTCGGCTTCGTGGCTGAAGTGTGGCTGAACATCGAGCAGACGGCCGGCAGGCTGACGAATCCTTGAGAAGAGTGTCTCCATGGGATCCTTGGGGTAATCCGGGTAGGGGAGGATTCCCGTCAGCGCTTGAAAGCTCAAAAGACCGAAGGCGAACTGATCGGTTGCCGGTCCCACCCTTTTGCTATCCAGTATCTGTTCTGGAGCGCAGTATTTGGGAGTGCCCTTGAACTCTCCGGTCAGGGTCACTTCCTTGCCCCCGCGAGTCCGCGCCAGTCCGAAATCGAGAATCTTCACAAAGCCCTGACGCGTGATCATAACGTTTTCCGGTTTGAGATCTCGATGAACGACGCCCATGGAGTGGGCGTAATCCAGAGCCCGTGACAGGGGACGAAACAGTTCCAGGTAGCGCTGGGTTGTCATGGCCTCAACGAGGTGAGCGTCGAGCGTTGTCCCGTTGATTCGATCCAGAACCACAAACCGGGATGACTTTCTCTCAGAGAAGCGGTGAATTCGAGTGATCGACGGATGCTCCAAGCGCATTCCGACGTCCACTTCGCGCCGAAAGGACTCATTTTCTTGAACCGAATGCTTCCCGGAGACCGAACGTTTCAGAATCTTGACTGCCAAACTCTTCGGGGCCCGAGACGGGTCGTTGAGTTCAAAGACCATGGCGAACGAGCCAACGCCCAAGAGCGCTCCAACCTGGGCGCCCTCCAATCCATATCCGTAGAGGGGATGAGGTTCAGAATGAGCCGATCGTGAAGGCGCTTGAGGCGGATCGAGTTCGGTCCTCACTCTCCGCAGCCACATCACAAGTTTCTTGTCGAGATCACTGTTCTCGAGAGGATGTGCGGGGGATATGGTGCTTTGGGAGAGGGAGGTCATATACATGGTATTCTGGTCAATTATGACCATGCCTCTATCGTGGGTGGAAATCGAAACATATGTACTACGAGCTACGATCGTCAGACAGAACCTGTCGCGATGCGATGCGCGTCGCGACAGGACTCGCCTGAGGTTGGATTTTCGAGAAGCAAGCCGCGATTTAGGTTAGTGAGAGTGAGAACTCGGCGTTCCCGATGTTTTGGCCGGTCTTGGAGACCCGCCGCCGACACGACTGGCTTCCTTGATGAGAGTCGTCGAGTGACGCTTCGAGGGCGGGGTCGGGCTATCGTCGGGG
>JBBKWP010000437.1:0-7934 GCA_037968995.1 Candidatus Xenobia bacterium | reverse complement strand
GTTCACGACAGCGCAACTCTCTCCGCTCTTCTCAGCAATAACCCCCTCCCAGGCCTCCACGCCTCGGGAGGGGGTCTTTTTTCGTCTGGCCACCGGAAGAAAGAGAAGTCAGTAGGAAGAATCCCATGACCAGCCCGCCGGCGGGGGACCGCCTCTGGGCTTGGGGATCGTCTTTTGCGGCAAAAGACGAACCGGCTTCGCCGGTTTGCACTCTTGCCGGGTCCGGCTTGCTTGAAAGAGAGCGCTGGTCCAGGAACCAAGCGCTCGCCGCTGGTAGTGGGAGCAAACGACAAAGTCTTTACCGGCGGGCATCTCGCGCGTGACCGTGATCATGTGGCCCTTCGGGCGGATGTACCGACCAAGTCCACCCCGAAATGCCCTTGGCCGGGCTGGGAGATTCCCTCGCTTAGGCGAGGGAAAGCGGGTCCTGCGGACCCGTTGAGGCCCCGGCCCCAAACCCCGGGTTGAGCGTCGTTTGGCCGAAGACGGCCAAGCCGACGCCCTCAACAAACTCCAGTTCATGACCATCGGCGCTTCCCATTGAGAGTGAGACATCGACGCACCTCGGTCCCGCTCGACGGGAGATCCTCCAAAAGAAGAACGATGGATGATAGCTCCGTTCGGCACGATATCCAGGGTTCGCCGGGCTGACGCCCGGCCGCCTTCGGCGCCCTGGACATCGCTTCTCACTGCGCTTTGAGGATTCCATCATTCTTTTGGAGATTCTCTCATGCGTCGTTATCTCACCAATTCTCAGGCTCGCCGTCTTCTCGGTGCCGTCAATCTTCGGTCTCCCTTTGGCCAGCGGGATTATCTTCTGATCATGTTCCTCTACCACACCGGTCTTCGGGTTGGTGAATGCTCTCGGTTGCTTGTGTCTCTGGTCGCAACTCGGGATGGATTGGCTCGTCATTGTCTGGATCTGCCGGCGATGGTCTGCAAAGGTCCGCGGGGCCGATCGTTTCCGTTGAATGCCACGGCCCGGGCGTGTATCGAAAAAATGCTCAAGTTCAATAGGTCTCGGGGTTTGTCGGTGGCTCCAGCGGCTCCGTTGTTTCAGAACAGCAAGCACTGTCCGTTGTCCATCAGATCGATCCAGCTTCTCATCAAAGGCTACCGGGAAAAATCAGCTCTCGATGTGCGCGCCACTCCCCACACTTTGCGCCACACTCACGCCACCGTTCTCCAGAACACAGGTGCTCCGCTCCGAGCCATCCAGCAAGGCCTGGGTCATCTCCATCTCAGCACCACCCAAAGGTATCTCGGCGTTGATCCCGTGGAAATGAAGCGGCATTACGCTAGGCTCGGGGGGTAGCGCTCCTTTGCCCGCGCCGAAGGCGCGGGCTTTTTTAGGCTTCGGATCTAGAGGCTACGCGGAAGCTTGTTGTTGCTGGGAAAGACTCCGAGGACCTCAATCTGTTCGGGCGTGATTCTGTAGAGAACACGAATCGTTTTGACGATCCGCTCCCGAAGATGCTCTTGATTGTACTCAGGTATCTTCCGACCGATGTAGGGATTCTCTAGCAGAGCCGTCACGGATCTCTCGATCTCCTCGGCCAGGACATCGGCCCTCTGAGGGTTGTTTTGAGCCACGTAGTTCAACACTTCGGTGATATCGAGGAGGGCCTTCGAAGCCCAGCGGATTACTTTTGGCGCCATTTACGCAAGTGGGCCACGGCCTCTTCGTGGGAGACGGTCTCGCCTCTGTCCACTGCGGCGATTCTCTCTTCGACTTTGGCACGAAACTCGAGGTCGGCGATGAAATCGCTAATGGTGACTTCATCGGGTAGCGCCTGCACGATGTCTAGAAGCTCCTGCTTGGTCATGAGCCGGTACCTACGTTCGCCAGTGTTTGGAAACGGCTGAGCTTGACCATGTCCTGAAGAATGCTCTTCAGAGTCTGCTGATGGCGCTCGCTCAACGATGGAACTTCGTAGAGAAGAGAACGAAGTTCGCCGTCTTCAAGTTCTCCGAAGTCGTGAGGCTCTGGAGCGAAGAGTTGATCCAACGTGATATCCAACGCAGTGCAGATTTTCTCGACATACTCCTGTCGTGGCTGCGAGCGTCCAGTTTCCCAGCGCGCTATCTGAGTTTGATGGACATCCAACATCTCGGCTAGATCCGCTTGTGTTAGGTTTTTCTGCTTACGATAGCGAGCTATTGCCTTGCCTTGTTCCATATCAGATGTATTCAAGATGCCTCGCGAGTCTTCCTTAACCCAAAGGTCATAGATAGAAGGAAATAGGGTATTATTGTAATATAATTGTAATTCACTTGGATTAAAAATTCTATACCCCGTAATCCAAGAGACTTAGGCGGCCACTCATGAACGACTTCTCCCGCTCAGATCTCGACGCTTTGAAAGCTCAGGTGGACTTGGCCGCCCTGATGCGGTCCTCCGGGATCGATCTCCAGCCCGCCGGTCAGAACCTCACGGCGCTGTGTCCTTGGCACGACGACAAGACGCCGTCGCTGGTGCTCAACCCTAAAAAGCAGCTCTACAACTGCTTCGGCTGCGAGGCCAAGGGCGACGTGCTGGACTTTCTCCAGGCTCAAGAGAACCTCTCGTTTAGCGCGGCGGTGGCCAGGTTGCGAGAGTTAACGGGTACTCATCCCGTGCCCGAGCGTGGGGCGGCGCCAAAAGGAGACCCAGACCGCTTCGCCGGTGGCCTCGCTCGACCCCAGCTTCTGGCCCGGGTGGCCGAGCATTACAAGCGCGGACTCTCGGAGAGTGCCGAGGCTCAGGAGTATCTGAAGTCTCGCGGACTCGGAGACATCGAGCTTTGGGAGGCCTTCGGTCTCGGCTACTGTGACGGGTCGCTGCTTCGCACGGTACCGAAGAGCGGCGACACCCGCGAGGCTTTGACCCAGCTCGGGATTTTGAACGCCAAGGGCCGCGAGCATTTCTTGGGTTGCGTGGTCGTTCCGTTGGAGCATCCAGATCTTGGAATCGTTGGGATGTACGGACGACGCCTCAACCCCAAAGCCAAGGTTCGACATCTCTTCTTGCCCGGCCCGAAGCGCGGTGTTCTCAACTGGCAGAGCTTATCTGAGGCCAAGGCCGTGATCTTGTGCGAGGGCGTCTTGGATGCGCTCTCTTTATGGGCCGCCGGCGTTCGTAACGTTTCGAGTCTTTACGGGACCAGCGGACTGCCGCCAGATCTCAACCGGCATCTTCGAGCCTCGACGGTTCGAGAACTCCAACTCTGCCTCGATGCCGACCGCGCGGGCGAAGAGGCTCTTGAACGCATCACTTCCGAGGTCTCAGACCGCTTTAAGGTGTCCAAAATCTTGCTCCCCGCAGGGGCCGACCCTAACGATCTCTTAGTTCGTGAGGGTTCTGATGTCTTGCGCGGTTTCTTGAACTGCGTCCAGCCGCTCACCGAAGAGGCGACCTCCTCCGATGATTCCAGTTTGGAAATCCCGTTGTGTGAAACGCACGACCGAGGTTTCACGCTGGCTTTTGAGGATGTCTTCTATGAGGTCGAGCCGCGGCCACCTTACGAGGCCAGGCTGTCGGTGGCCATCAAGGGCGCCCGCGCGGACGGAGCGGGTCGCAAATTCCGCGATCGTTGTGACCTGATGGCGGTTCGTTCGCGCTCAGCGACTCTGCGGGCGATGTCCCAGACGCTCTCTTTGACCAAGGAGCGGGCCGAGGTTCATCTGATGGAGATCCTTGAGGTCACCGAGGCTTGGGTCGCATCGGTCAGCGAGCATGAAGGCGATAACAAGGACGCCGTTCCAGTCCTCAGCGATGCCGAGAAGCTTGAGGCTTTGGGGTTCTTGCAGTCTCCCGACTTAGTGGAGCGCATTCTCGCGGACATGGAAGATCTCGGCTACGTCGGTGAAGAAAAGGGCAAGCTTTTGATCTATCTCGTCGGCGTCTCACGCAAGCTCGAGAGCCCGATGTCGTCGATTATTCGCTCTCAAAGCGGAGCCGGGAAGTCTGGTATGGCGAGCCTCGTTGCCCAACTCGTCCCACCCGAGGACGTCGTTCATTACTCGCGGGTATCGGCTCACGCCCTGGCCTACGCCGAGCGGACAGCTTACAAGCACAAACTTTTGGTGATGGAAGAGCGGGTCGGCGGTGAGGCCGCCGACTATTACATCCGCATCATGCAGTCGGGTCACATGATCCGGCAGTCGGTCACCATCAAAGACCCGGTCACGGGCAAAATGAAAGCTCAAGACGTCGAAGTGGAGGGTCCCATCGCCTACATTGAAACCACCACCGCAAGCGTTCTCAACGCCGAGAACACCAGTCGCTGTTTCGAGGTCTACCTCGACGAGTCCGAACAGCAGACCGGCCGCATCCACCAACGCCAGCGCGAGGCCCGAAGCGTCACCCGCCTGAGATTGGCCGACCGTCAAAAGATCTTGGAGCGCCATCACAACGCCCAACGACTCCTAGATCCTGTCCCAGTCGTCATCCCCTATGTCGAGCACCTGACGTTCCCGACCAAGTGGCTTCGAACCAGGCGTGACAACGAGCGTTTTCTCTGTCTCATTGAGGCCTCAGCCTTCTTGCACCAGCATCAACGGCCGAAAAAGTCCGTGCCCGGCGGCGCCGAGGGCGAGATCTTTTACATCGAAGCCACTTGGGATGACTATCGGTTGGCCTACGAACTCGCGCAAACGGCTTTGAGAGCTTCACTTCACGAGCTTTCACCGGGAGCCCGTGATCTGTTCGACCAGCTCGGTGAGCTTGGGGATGAGTTCACCCGTCGCGACGTGCGGGATCTCACGAGGTGGCCACAAACCCGAGTTGTCGACACCTTGAGTGAACTCGAAGGCATGGAGTACGTCGCCAGAACCGCCGGCTCCAACGGAACCACGATCCGTTACACCATGATCTCGGCCAATGTCGGCGGCTCCGCCTCGCCGCTGCATCACATCCTCCACCCCGACCAACTGCGCGAGATCCTAGAGAAACGGGGCTCGAAGCGATGACCTCAAACTCCAACAATCCCCAGTTAGCCCCACGCAGTGGACCTTTTGGACCTTTTCCAACCTATCAGGATAGGTTGGATGGCTTAACCGAGCCGATACGAGCCGCCCGCAGGGCACCTTTTGACCTTTTGGCTGGAGAGCCAACTTGTGCGCGTCACGATTTGAGTTCGGATACGACGCCAAAGACCATCGACTAAGAGAGAAAAGTAACGAAGCCCATGACTCCCAAAATCCTAATAGATCTCTTCTTCTTCTGTGTAGAGACTTCTCTAGATGGCTATGGGCCGTTGGGCGTGAGGATTTAGCGATGAACTCCGATCTCTGGGGTGCCCGATTCGAAGAGCACGCGCGGGCCCGCGGCCTCTCAGAGCGCACCATTGGCGGTCTGTTGTGCGACACGAGACATTTCACGGGCTTTTTGGCCGACCGTGGCATCACCGAGCCTCACCAACTGACGCACCAAGATGTCGAGGCCTACCAGGTCGAGCTTTTGCACCGCCGCAAGCCCAACGGAGATCCCGTATCCATTCGCACACGCTACTCCAAAATGTCGGCCGTGCTGCGGTTCTTACGCTTCCTTCACCAGGCTCATTTCATCTTAGTCAATCCAGGGCGAGGCGTTCAGCAGCCCCGTCTCCCTCGAAAGCTCTTGCCCAAACTGCCCACCGTCGAGGAAATGGCCAGGATGTTGGAAGCGCCCGACGTGACTACGCCGCTGGGTCTTCGTGACCGGGCCGTTCTGGAAGTGCTCTATTCAAGCGCACTGCGCAACGGGGAGCTTCGGCGGCTTCGTCTTGAAGACGTGGACCTAGAGCGATTGCAGTTGCGTCTCCGTGACAGCAAACGCCGAAAGTCCAGGGTCGTTCCGTTGGGCGAGCCGGCTGCGGCGTGGGTCGAGGAGTATCTGAGTTCCGGGCGTGGCTATTTTCTGCGCGAGCGCGAGCCGGGTTTTGTCTTCGTCAGCCGTCGCGGCAGTGGACTCTCGGCGTCGACACTCACCACGATGGTCAGTAAATATGCCCAGCAAGCCAAGCTCGGATCCAAGGTCACGCCTCATATTCTGCGGCATTGTTGCGCGACCCACATGCTCGCCCGAAAGGCCGGTATCCGTCATCTTCAGGAGCTTCTCGGCCACGCCTCACCGGAAACGACCCACATCTATACTCAAGTCGATCTCTGCGATCTACGGGCTGTTCACCAGCAGTGCCATCCGCGGGAGTCTCTTTGAGGAAAAGCATCGAGCGTTTCTTGACCAGTGCCGCCTCCTTCTATGCGCCGTCGACGCTTGAGGGACATCGCTACATGCTCGCTAGGCTCGTGATGTTCTGCGATTTGGTGGGGCTTACGGAGCCTTCGGCCATCACATCCACCACGCTAGAGGCTTATCACGCTTGGCTCTGTCAAACATTTCGCTGGGGTTTGGTGCCGAAAGCTAAGGCCATGCATTCGGCCAGGCGTTACTTGCTCTGGGCTTATGAAGCTAAGGAAACGCTGCTCGACTTCAAGGATTTTCCTTTGCCGCCCAGCCGATCTCCGGCTCCTCTCGTGCTCTCGACGGCCGTGATGCGAAAGCTTTTGAGTTTGCCAGATACCGCCACGGTCATCGGCCGACGCGACCAGGCCCTGCTAGAAACTCTCTATGTACTCGGCCTCCGGCGCGGTGAGTGCGCGGGGCTCGACCTTAAGGACATCGACCTTGCCCAGGCCACTCTGAAGGTGACTGGTAAAGGCGGCCACCAGCGTCTCTTGCCGGTCAGCCCGGGCCTATTGGCCACGCTCAATCGTTATCTCGACGATGCCCGCCAGAACCTGGCTCGTGGCCGTCTTGAACAGGCGCTCTTTTTGAGCTACAAAGGCGGCCATCGGCTCACCTCGGGCTCGATCCATTCTCGCGTCCGCCTTTACGGCAAGCAGCTCGGTCTCGACATTCGGCCTCATCTTCTCAGGCACGCCTGCGCGACTCATCTGGTGGAAGCCGGTATGGGACTGCCTATGGTGGCCAGACTGCTCGGCCACAACTGTCTAACATCTTCCTACCGTTACGCGCGGGTTAGCGCTCGGGAGCTACAACGCGAGTTCCGACGCTGCCATCCCCGCGCTCTCGCCGATCCGTGATCTCGCGATATCTCGAAAGCCTGCGACGGGAACAACGTTACTCCGTCTCGACGATGACCATTCTTTCCGGTTGGCTCGCTAAGTTCGAACGTTACTGCGGCGACCGCGAGACCCTAACATTGGGCCCCGCCGACTTGGTGGCCTGGCGTCAGGAACTCGCCTGGACGCCCGGGCCCAGTGGTCGAATGCTCTCAGAAAACACTGTGAACCAGGGGGTGCTTTCTGTGCGCGGCTTCTATCGCTGGGCTGTCATTGAGGGTCTCATCTCAGAGGACCCCGCCGCAACGCTTAAGATCCGTGGCGTGCGCACCGAGCGACGACCCAAGCTTACAGTCACCGAGCGTCGCAGCCTCTTAGCTTTTCCAAACTTGGATGTTCCGATGGGCATCCGTGACCGTGCTGTGTTGGCGCTGCTACTTGAGACGCGCATTTCACGACCGGCCTGCTCTAGACTGAATCTTGCCAGCCTCCAACTAGACACGGGCGCCCTGATGGCCGACGGTCGCAAGAGCGCCGGTATCCACGCCCTCTCGGATGGCCTCTGCGCCGATCTTGAGCGCTATCTCACCGAGGCTCGACCCGCGCTGGTCACCTGTGAAGAGCCGGCGCTTCTCCTTAACCGTAAAGGCCGGCGCCTATCGCCCGGCTCAATCCAGGGACTCGTTCGTGACGCCATGCTGGGTTGCGGCCTAAAGCCCTCACTCTTCTCCTCTTAGTTGTGGCGGAGTCCTGGTCTCGGTGACGAAAAGTGGTCTCATGGGCGCGGCAGCATTGAAAGCGGGTCATTCAAAGTCGATCTTTTCTGTGAGAGATGTCGTCAGAGGCACGGACGGCGCCGTTATGGCATCATACGAGTTCTCCGAATACGG
>JBBKWP010000436.1:0-3273 GCA_037968995.1 Candidatus Xenobia bacterium | reverse complement strand
GCTCAATGAACTGAAACAGGCCCTTCGAGGGAGTACCTTTCTTGGCGTTGGAGTCCCAGTCGTTGACGACTTCGGTCTTGAAGCTGGATTCGCGTCGAGCCATTTCTGTGAGAACCTTGGGGTCTGCGCCGTAGGCTTGAGCCGCTTGTCCGATAAAAGCTTTGATCTCGCCTTCGTCTTTGGTCTCGTTGGAAGGTGCCGAACCGCTGATTCCGCCGCCGCCCGTGGCGCCTCCCGTAGGAGTCGAACCGCCGCCGCTGATGGCGCCCCCACCCGAGTTGCCGCTGCCTTGACTACCACCACTAGCTTGGCCTCCGCCGCCTTGGGCACCATTGGCTGCTGCCGCTCCAAGGAACTGGGTGAGAGCGGCGAGGGTTTGGGCGAGTAAAGCGCTCTGCTGCTCGAGGTCACCAAAGCCCGGTGCGCCGACTGAGAAGGTGCTGTCCCCAGTTCCGTTTAGGTTGGTGGGGAGTCCACCGAGAGACGATTGAAAGTTCTGTAGGCCGGATTGGAAGCCTGACGCTCCGTTGAGTGCGGGGTTTCCCAAAAGACCTTGGGGCAAGCCCTGGGCTTGGATAGCGTTTCCTCTGTTGGCTGTATGGATACCGTGCATATTGTGACTCCTCGTTGGACTTCTTACTTTCATTCTACGGATCTAGAATGACTGCAAGCGGACCTAAGAGCCAAACATGTGAACGTCATGTAAACGTTTGGAAACGGTTGTGCAGAGGGAGCCTGGGCGTGGGCACCCAGTTGAGCACCCGCCTTAGAAGTGCCAGCAAAAAGAGCGAAAAAGAAGAATGCCACGACCCTGGGCCGCGGCATCTGGAACCTATGGAGCGGGTTCGCGAAGATCAGCCTTTGGTCAAGTATTGAACCTGGCCCCAGTTACCGCTATCTTCACTGATGGTCTGCTCGCTCTTGCCCCCGTTGTTGGAACCGATGTGGTTCTTCCCGCCGGCTTCGGAAACGAGTTCAACATGCTGCGAGCCGTTGAAAATCGCGACATCTCCAGGTTTCGATTGTGCCTTTTGAACCGTTTTCCAACCGTCTTCTTGAAGGTGTTTCTTGAGAACGGCGACGCTGGCGTCTCCCTCTTTCTTTTTATAGACGCCCGCGTTCGCCAGACAAGCCGAAACGAAGTCCGCGCAGTTGTTGGTCATTCCACCAGCGTGGGTGAAGTTGTCCATTCCATTTATGTTCCCAGATTTTTGTCCCATATACTTTTTCGCGATCTCGACGGCCTCAGAGGCGTTTCCGCTCCCCGTTCCCGAACTTGAACCCGCAGCGCTGGACGCGCCTGTTGACCCTGCGGAACCGCCTCCACCGCTGATGGGAGCGAAACTTGCGGGGGCTGCAGAGTTGCCATTGGCTGCTCCCGCTCCCGAACCGCTGAAGGGCGATTGCAAAGAAGCAGCTTGGCTGGCTCCGGACGATGCACCGCTGCCTCCGCCATCTCCAAGCAGCGCCGCTGCGAAGGCTTCCGTCAACATATGAACCTGTTCTGCTTGTTCGGCGAGCAGCGCCTGACTGGTCTGGGCCTCGGCCGAGAGAGCGCTGGTGTCAGTTCCAAAGTTATAACCGCCGACGGCCGGAGCCCCAAGAGGCGCGGCCGTGGGAACACCCGACGTCCGACCCCCAAAACCAGGAAAAAGGCTGGAACCGAAGCTGAGGGGGTTTTGTGTGGGAGCCGTGACGTGCATATCGTGATCTCTTTTCTTCTCGGTGATTTCTCACAATGTACCTCTCGAGGGTGGAGCCGTGATGGTTTGGACTTGTCCAGATGTTAACATTCGTTCACAATTTTGTTCGATTCCACGGAACGCGTGGAAGAAGGGAGAGGCCTAAGCCCGGCTTCGAGGAGGATCGAGGACCGCGGGAGGAAACTTTGAGGAATGAAGTACCAAGTCCGGGAGATGTCCTTAAGCCAACGAGTGATGACGATCACTATCGATGCTTCCGAGGTGGACAAAGCCTTTGAGAAGGCATTTCAGGAGCGTCTGAAGAGTCTCAAGCTCAAGGGATTTCGTAAAGGAAACGTTCCCGCTCGTATGGCGGAGCGATATTTCGTCGACGGCGTTTTGGCAGGTCGAGTGACCAATCTTCTAGTGCCGAAGGTCTATAAGGAAGCGCTTGCAGAGCAGAAACTGAGCCCGCTGGCGAAACCCGAATGGAATATCGTCGAATGTGAGCGTGGCAAGGACCTTTCGGTTGAGGCGACTTTTCATGTCTTCCCCCTATTAGAACTCACCCGACAAAGGGGCCTCCCCATTCGACACCCAGAGCCTTCGGTCTCTGAGGCTCAAGTCAGAGAGAGGATGCAGCGGCTACTGTCGGCTCATGTGAAGCACAACGCGTACGGGACCGACCATCTGGCAAAGATGGGCGACATATTGTTGCTGGACTATCGGTGTTACTGCGACGGTGAGGAACTCACTCACGCGGCCGTCAAGAATAGTCGTTTTGAGCTCAAGCCTGATGTCTTCCTTAAAGGTTTTTCGGAAAAGCTCGTCGGAGTGAAGGCGGGAGAAAAACGCCAATTTGATGTCTTGGTATCCAAGAAATATGCAAACCCTTCGCTCGCCGGTCGTGAAGTCTCTTTCAAGGTAAAAGTTCACGAAATCCAGTCTCGTACCGTACCATCGCTCGATGACCAATTTGCTCAGTCCGCTTTCGGAGTAGAAAGTTTGACCCAGTTGCGAGCCAACATCCAAGCGGGGCTTCTCGCCGAGCTTGAGCAGCGCGACGACGATGAGATCTTGATAAAGATCGTGAAAAGCCTGTTAGATGATGTACCGATCGAAGTTGTTCCGGACAGCTTGCGAGACGGCCATATTCGCCTCGCTCTCGATAAGAAAGTCGAACAGCTCGAACAACAAGGAATGACGCCGGAGCAATACCTGCTCGCGAGGAACTTGACTCCGGAGCAATTCGGTCACGAGATGGCCGTCCTCGGTAGAATCGAAGCACGCCTTGAGATCCTTTATCGAAGTGTGGCCAGGGCCGAGGGAATCTCGGTCACGCAGAATGAACTCGATTCGGCCCTCGAAGCCCAGGCCAAGTCTTTGAAGATGTCGGTGGCGGCCGTCAAAAAAAAGCTCGAGAAGGATGGAACTCTCAAGTTTCTCATTCATCAACTTCTAGTGCGTAAGGTTCGTGCGAAACTGCGGGAACTGGCCGTGATCACCCGCGAACCAGACCAGAACTTGAGCGACGAGGCGGTGGCTCCCGCGAAAAAGGCTGCTCTCAAGAAAAAAGCTGCTGCAAAAGTGG
>JBBKWP010000435.1:0-3924 GCA_037968995.1 Candidatus Xenobia bacterium | reverse complement strand
CTATGAACTCCACAGAAACGAAACGATTCAGGACGTTCAAGGAAACAGAAACCCTTTCATCGACTTCCCAGAACTGGCCGAGAAAGTGGACTTTAGCGCGGGCTTTGCCTCCTAACCCTATATGATACGAAAGCTCATCTTGGGAGCCAGAACTATCTTTTGACGGGCCTGAGAAGACGACTTTGAGAACCTGAGCCAAGAATGAGCGCCTGACCAGTCCGGCACCTGTAAAAAGGACGCCAAGGGCTTCGGAAGAATCTCTACCCATGAAATATTTTCTTCTTATCCTGGCGTTGCTTATCACACCGTGCTTTGCCCAGCATAGCATCGAAAGCTTCACGTTGGGCACGTCCGCCGATGAAGTAGTCTCGCGTATCGGGGAACCTAGTTCTATTGGAGACCCTCAGTTCGACCCTTCATCGAAAAACTGGGTGTGGGAGTGGGGATATCCCGGCCAAGGGGCCCTCTTCGAGGTCCAGTCAAAAACTCAGAGTGGCAGCAAAGAAGTGCGCTCTGTCACCATATTCGCGCCTTCCGCTTGGAAACTCGATGGCAAGATTGGGCTTGGCTCGAACTCGGCCGAAGTGCTCAGAATTTTTCCCGCTATCTCCAGGGTTAACGACCAAGTCTGGATCGCCAAAGACAAATCGAGTCACATGGTCACCGGGTTTGAGCTTAACGGAGTCCACGTCAAAACAATTTTCGTGGGAACTATCGCGAAATAGTCGAGGCCCGAACCGGTTGAAAGCCGATACCTTGCGTAGTCGGCAAAGTTCCTATCCACGTGCGTTCAGGGTCGGAAGCGAACAGGAGCTCTAAACCCCAACCGGACAGTTCCACCCGGTCTGTTCCGTGAGCCGATGTTTGGAAGAACCCGTGGTCAACAGACACGCCGACCGAGTGAACCGTGGTCCTTTGGGCTCTGGGATCGAGTTCTCGGCAGTCTCTCCAAGCTACCGCCAACCGCTCCTGTATCCGTCTCTGGTCTGGTGAGATCTCTATCGATCTTTCGGTGAACGGAGCGACTTTCCAGGTGACACCTCCTACTTTGCACCGCAGGTCTTCTCGAGGGATAACAGCGCTCTGAAGATTCCCGACCTCCGGTCCCTGTTCCAAGGCTTGAGCATCGGCGGCCGCCAACGATAAGCGACTGGCATAGATCGACTGCTCCTGGGGTGTCAGATCGCGCCCAAAAAGCAAAGTGTCCAACCGCTTTTCAACAAATTCTCGACCTTCAAGCCGACGCTGGTGGGCTTCTCTACGAGAACGCACCAAAGCCCAGCGCCCGGCACCGCCGGGAAGACTCTCTCGTTTGCTACAACCCCCGACTTCCATCTAAGCGCGAAAGGCCATTTCTTCCGTGAGCATGGTGGCCTGGCTCTCGGCACGATCCCGAAGATCCCGTAAGAATTCGATGCCATCTTGTGTCAGTTCTTTGATCCGATCACTGAGTTCGGGGACCTCTTCAAGCACTGCCAACTCCAACAGGTCCAAGGCTTCATAGAAGCAGTCGATCGCCTCGCAAGTGCTGTCCTCTAGAGCCTCCAGGCCGTCGAGCATCGGGGTCTCTTCAACCGACTTTGCCCATTGGTCGAGTTCGCAACGAGCGTCGTCTAGTAACGGAAGAAGAACGTCAGGACGTAAGAAGTCGCCTCGATGTAATGCGTCCGCCCCTTCAAACAGAAAAGTGGCTAACTTCATGTCGGGCCCTTGAAACGTAGGAAATCCTTGTGCCCGGGCAACTTCTGTCGGAATCTCAGAGAAACCACGGAGTCGGTCTGTCCGGCGTCGAGCAAACGCTTGGCGGCGGGCGTCGCAGAGATCGAATCCGCGGCGGCCAGGAACTTCGTCCCTGCGAACCGATAGTTCACGGAAGAAACCGCAATAACGTCCGGCCCGGACTGCGCGCAGACCGGACAGGCCTGCGCTTGAGCTTCGGGGAGTTCGGTGCCACATCCCGAACATGCGGAACGACCCGAACCACCTCCCCTACCGTCTGGGTTCTGAGAGGGGTCCTCCAGGGCGTGACGGGTGGAATGCAGGGGCTTCTCCCGACCCGACTCCGAGGTTCCTTTCTGCTTCTCTTGTCCGGCTAGTGTTTGGCTTTCGTCGGTCGTCGCAGACTCTTCCTCAGTCTCGGGGTCTTTTACCGGTGGCTCGTATCGTGAGGTGCGAGAACCGCCCGTGCTCTCAGTGATCACCGCGCGACTTTCCAAAGAGTGCACACCGGACAGCGTTCCGATTTTAGGGTCCACTACAACCTGAGAGTTTACCGGGGGAACCGCCATCGGTTGAACGGGAACGAAGGCAGCAGCGACGGCTGCGTTGAGTCCAGACGTCAGCAGATGAGCGACCGAGTGGCTCGGCCCCGACGCAGTTGGAGTCCGTTTGGGAAGCATCGGCCCGGTATCCCCATCTCTGGGCACTATCTTCCTTGGAGACGACTGCTCCACGGGGTCGTCGTCAACTCTGGACATCGCACTCGATCTGGGAGGCTGAACCGGAGGCCTTGGTGTCGGAGTCGCCGAGGAAGGATACGAAGGCAGGGGCGCGGAGTCCAGGACCTGCTCCAAAACGAGGACGCGCCCGGTCTTCTTTTTAAAACCACGACAGATCTTTGAGAGGCGAACTTCATCGAGTCCATCGCCAGGTCGACGAACGACTTGAGCGCGCACACTCGCGGAAGTCTCGGAGATCTGGATAGAAGTCACCTTAATGGACTCTGGAACCAATTCAGTGAGGGCCTGATGAACCACCTTCTTCTCGACCGTTATCACGTCGGTTGGGGTTGACAGAGCGTCCGGCGCCACAGCAACGAACCCGCGTTCCTTCAACCACAGAACTCGCTCGGTTTCATCGCTCTTGAGAGTTTGGGGAGCCACCTCACTTTTTTTTGCGACAGGCGCTCCAAAGTAAAGTTCGCGGCCCAAATCCGACTCCTCGCCGGCCTGGCAAACTTCTCTACCTGCTCGAAATAACGTCTGAACGTCTCGATCTTTCGATGATTCACGACTCTTTTCCACGTTGACGAAGAGGACGGCTTCCTTCGGATCATCTTTTGGCGCTAAAGTGGGTTGCGCTTCGACTCGTAGTGGCTCGAGTGTTTGTGGTTCGTCGGCAGGCGCCAGCGTTATAGTCCCGACGGTTTGCTCGAGATCCTCAGAAGCTATCTCCGTGGCGACTATAGGGGCCGGGAGCACACTAGCTTTCGCGACCGATTCGTTCGGATTTTCGGTTTCCTTGCGCGACTTGACTGCAGGCTCTGCTTTATCTTCAGACTCGCATCTGACTTTAAGCTCTGGCTCCAGTCTTTCGACTCCCGCCTCGACCTTGATCTCTGGCCGCATTGCTGGGGCGGGGGCGGGAGTGGACGAAGATTCGGACCCGCCAACGACTACACCGGCGCCTGAAGAGTGCGTCTGAGACGGTTCTGTCAATGCTGACGGTAGTGCCGGAGCAACTGTATCGCTATCCGAGGGGACCAGAAACGGAGCCTCGACAACCGCCTGCTCCGCCTTGCTCGGGTCTGCTTCCGATCGGTTTGACTTAATTGCCGGTCGCGAGTGCGTACCAGATGCCTCCGAGGACTCGTTCACTGCTACAAACTCGGGCTTCGCAAGGTCTTCTTCCGCTCTCGGTCGCTGCGGAGCGGATTCTGCATAAGCCCCATCGTTTCGCGAGTGCGTATGAGCAATAGGCTCCACTGGACCTTCATGGTGATGCGGAGACTTGGGAGGCGACGGGTGAGGCTCGTCGCCCCTGACAACCCGCTCGGGCCGTACGGTCTCATCCTCGCCTCGAGGCTGTCGTAAACCAGGCTTTACAGGAGCCTCATCCTGTTGCGAGGTCGAGTGAGCGCTAGGCTTCACTAGACGCTCATCGTCATGCGGAGGTCTAGGCGGTGCCGGCCGACGTTCTTCGTTC
>JBBKWP010000434.1:0-4994 GCA_037968995.1 Candidatus Xenobia bacterium | reverse complement strand
GAGTTCGATCAAGTTAACGCCTGGGTCAAGTGCGGGGTTCACACTGGGGATCGGAGACACAATGGGCGGAATCTCCGCCTGAAGCGCCGGGTTAGGATTTCTAGGGTCCGGCGGTCTTCTGATGACGCTTGTGATGCGGGGGATAATTCTGGTGGCCGCGAGTCGAGTTTTCTGCTGGAGTTCGGTTTTGGAGACACCGCGCTCAAGCACGTGACGAGATTGAGCGTAGAAGACCACCAAAACTCCGGTAATCAGGGTGGTCAAAAACATGACGATGGAAAGTTCAATGAGGGAGAAACCGCCGTCGGTTCGATGTCTTGCAAGCTTTGACCTCAGCAGATTTAGGTTCATCTTAAGCTCCTGCTTTCAGGAACGACGATATTTTGACTTTGCGCATTCCGTCGCCTGCTTTGCCGCCCTGCCAACGCACCGTCACGTCCACCTGCATGACATTGTAGTTGTAGGCCGTGGGGACGTTGCTGACGCGTCGGATCTGGATGTTGCGTTCGAACTTGTCATCCCCCGGGTCGGGAACCGGCAGACCGCCTCCATCGACGACCGTGTTTCCATTCGCGTCCAGTAAAGGGGAGCGAATTTGGCTGAATTTGGCCGGAGGGGTGGTATTCATCTTGACGAACACGCCGTCTGGGTCGTTGATTCCGGAAGCGGCGTTTGGAAGCGCCGGAAGGTTTGCGAAAACAATTCCGTCTTGGTCTTGGCGAATAGTTTCCACCATTTTTCGCGCGTAATAGGTGGCTTTTGACAGATCCGCTCCGTGCTGGTTGGATTGCGTCCCAGTGACCATGACGGCTATCAATGCTAGAAGCCCAATCCCCACCACGGCGATGGCGACCATGACTTCGATGAGACTGAAGCCGCCGTAGCGTAGTCTCTTGCGATGCAAGACTTTCTTAAGTTGGTTATCTGCTTTTATAAGCGACATAGGCGTCTCTTTCTCCGGCACATTTTTTTATCGGCCGCGCTGACGGTCAGCCATCCCACCAGCGATGGGGACTGAGCGTCACTCTAAGAATCTAACACAAAACTTCGAGGAATGCGTGGACCCAGAGTCTACTTTGGAGGGCAACCCCTCTAGTAGATCTGTGTGAGGGGGGGTCGGCGGAAAGACTCGAAAAGGGAGCCGCAGCGAAGGAAGTAGCAGTTTATGGCCCCCTTCAAACTCTCCTAAACCAAAGCCGTCGATGCGCGATACTCGTTGGAGACATCCAAGGCGGCCAGCCTTTGTAGCTCCATACGGGAGAGTTCTCGGTTTCCGAGACGTCGATAGATGCGCGCTAGGGCCAGTCGGATCTTGAGGCTGAACAGGGTGCCTTCGGCCAGTCGGAGGGCGCGACGAACTAAGCGGATAGAGCCCTTGAGGTCTCCTTGCAACTCTTTGGCCACAGCCTCAGTCCATGGATGGCGGTAGTCTCCCGGAGCCAGCTTTTTTCCGGCGGCGGCGTGTTCGATAGCTTGCTCGGGTCGTTGGAGGCCGATGCAAAGTTCGCCGCACAAACCTCTTAGGTAAGACCGACCGTCGTCGGGGACCTCGGGATGGGTACAAAGAGGTTCCCAAAACTGGAGAGCTTGCTCCAGATGCTTGAGTTTTTGGTGACAGCTTCCCAGGTAGTAAGACGCTTCGACGGGAGCTTCTCCAGTGAGGCGCTCGAATCTCCGCAAAGCCTGATCGTACAGGTGGCACCGAAAGACGGCGGCGGCCTGGTCGAGAGCTTGTCCCACATACCCGGGCTCCATGGGCGCGGCGAGGAAAGCCTGAGCGAACTCGCGGTGTACGGTGGGGGTGTAGCCGCCTTTGACCGACAGAGCTACCGTGGTACACGAAGAGTTCCAGGTTTGGGTCTCTTGCGCCAAGGCTTGGGGCTGCTGCCACGGTTCGCCGTCCCCTTGGAGGAAGTAGTCGATGTCGACATCTAGAAGCAGCGGGCGGTCGTCGCCGCCCAGAGCCTCACGCCGGAGGCTCTCCAGATTTTCCCACGTGCCCACTTCCACAACAATCCCGAGCGCTTCACCACGGACGTATCCATCGTGGACCTCAAAGGTCGCGCAGTCGTCTAGAGTGAGTTCGAACCATCCGTCGAGATGTCGACGGGTCCAATCGAGTAGGTCGCTTTGGGGAAGATAAGGGGGAATTACCCAGGTAAGGCGGGCCACTATCCCTTCGACGATCGCGGGGTACAGATAGTTACCGCAGTGCAAGCCTCCCCATGGCAGGTAACAGTTCCCTGAAGCTCCGCGTTCTAAAGCTTGGCCCGAGGTACTGCAACCTTCCAGGATCTTGAGGCGTTGTGAGTTGAGGCCTTCGCGGCCGATATCGAGATGAGCGTCGATATGCCAGCACCAGGCGTTGGCAATCTCCAAACGTTTCCAGGTGAAATAGGCCTCGTGATGCTCCTCCATGAGGTGTTGCGTCACGTTTTTCGCTGTCTCCGTGCTCGTCCGGCTTCCCGTCGTTCCTTCAGGCTCGACAGTTTGGTTTGCACCGTTTTGTCTGCCTCGCGAAACTGTTTGGCGACCTCAAGTTTCTCGTGAGCGGCTTTGGTACAGGGTCGAACCACTCTGTAGCTTTCCAGGATGCACCCGTTACGCAAGGAGGCTTCATAGAAGGGGTTCGATGCTGCGAATTCCGCTCCCATGAAGTCGACACCTAGGTCGGCCGTGGTTTTGATGGCTTCGGCGTACAGCGCATGGGCCACACCTTGGCCGGCGTAGTCCGGCAGGGTGGCGCAGTCTTCGATGAAAGTCTGGCGTCGTCCGAGGTCGTCGACATCGTAGAGGTCGAGCATCAGGTAACCGACCACTGTGTCGGTGTCTTGGTCGAGAGCCACCAAAAATCGATAGGTCCCACGCTGAAGATACTTTTGCAGGTCCACAAATTCCGCGCGGATGCCTTGGACGCATTCCGCCGGTGTGCTGCGCAGTCCGTTAAATGTAAAAGTCGACGCCGCGACCGCCAAGTCAAGGATTTTCTCCATGTCTTGGGGTCGCGCGTCGACCACTTGAAAACGAGTTGTCACTCGATTTGGAAGCTTAGAAGTTGAGGTTCAAGTTGATACCGTTCATTTGGGGGAATCCGCCGCCGAATCCGCCGCCGAATCCACCGCCGCCGAAGCCTCCACCAAATCCGCCACCGAAGCCTCCGCCAAATCCGCCGCCGAATCCGCCTCCAAAGCCGCCTCCAAAGCCTCCGCCACCAAATCCGTTGTTAAATCCGCCGCCGCCCATTCCGCCTTGCATATCCATCATCTGACCGAAGCCTGCGAAGATCTTCTGCATAGGACCGGAACCGAATCCGTTTTGAGCGCCGTTCATTCCCTGATGGCTGAGAGGTCCGCACTGTTGGCACTGAGGACACTGGTTACCCATCAGTCCTTGTTGTGCTTTGCAGCACTGATTGCCGCCGCCGCGGATGCGCTCTGCTTGAGCTCTGTTGAGGTCGGCTTGTGAGCGCATGAGCTCTTTTTGTTCGCCGTTCATACGAGGGGCACGAGCGCCGCCTCCACCGAAAAGTGATCCAACCGCGCCGATTCCTGCTGATACGAGTCCTAATGCCATCTGTTTGTTCCTCCGAAGTAGATTTGTTCTTACTTATAAGATACCGAACGGTAGAAAGCGTGCCAACCCCATGAATGTTACAAATGCGTAAACTGTGTTGCCGGGATGTGAAATTTAAGGAAAATATAAGGTGTAATTGTCTTTTGCCTCATAGGCGATGGTGTCGAGACCTTCCCCTATCTCTTGGTAAGCGGCCAGAATTTTTTGACCGATTTCATTGAGATCGTAAGGTATCTCACGGCTGGGGCTGAGATCGGACTGAGTCACCACGCCTCGGGTGTCCGTGATCATCAGCGCCCGCCCCAGTGTCCCCTCGGGGGTGTCCTCGTCCTTCGGATAGAGATAGATCTTGCGCTCAATGAGCTGGTTTTGCTGGAAAGTTAGGGATAAAAGCGCCTCGGGTCGATGGTCGTTCCAGTTGTAGTCCACCACCAACTCGGCCAAAAGCGGGGGCAGTTCACGCCAATCGAGAGTGCGAAAATAGACTTTGAAGAGTTCGTCTTCGATATCCCAGCCGAGGCCATAGAACGGGTGCTCGGCTAATCCCTGGGGCAGGATGAGGCCACGCTCGTGTAGGACGGGTTGTGCGGCCGTGAAGGCCACATCAGGATGGTCGACGGAGCCGTAAGCCATCCGGGAAGAATTGACGGACTCGCCTTTCACTCGATGGCTGTAGGTGTAGTAACTGAAATGTTCATAGCCGCCCTCGGACACCTGGTCAGACTTTGTGGCTATAGAAAAACACTTTTCCAGATAGGCTTTCTCCGTGACGCTCAAGTGCCGGCGAAAGTTAAAAAAGTTGCGGCAGTGCCACTGAAAGAGTGAGCGATGGTAGGTCAGAACGTTGATGTTCATAGGTCCTCGATTCTTGCGTTCAGGAGGAGATGCCTTCGTGCCTAAGGTTAATCATCCCCAGGAATAAGGGCTTTGTCGACATGTTCTTAACTTTCTAACCAAACACGGGGCCTTGCAAAGATAGGATGATGCTATGTTCATCTCATCGTCTTTAGGAGTTCCGTCGGAAAGGTCTATGCTTCGCAGTGCGGTGGTCCCTTCAGCGCCGCCAAAGTCTCGCCCAACGGACCCGGAACCGCTCGACACCCTGGTGCCGGGTGACTATCCCCAGACCGAGCATGACCTGGCTTCCTGTCCCGGCCCCATCTTGCGCCTCTTAGCGGATGCTGGGGTGAGGGTCGCGATCTTAGAGGACGGTAAGACTCTAGCAGACTCCCCGGGCCTACGAACTTTGGACCCTTCCGAGTACGCCGTGGAACGGCAATCGGCCCGAGTCCAAGTCAGCGCGGCGCTTAAAGCAGCCTTCGGCAAGGGCGTCGACAGTCTCGACCAACTGGAGTTGGAGACCGACAAGTTGACGCGAGAACTTCGCATGAAGGAACTCGACTACCATCTCGGGATCGCCC
>JBBKWP010000433.1:0-16422 GCA_037968995.1 Candidatus Xenobia bacterium | reverse complement strand
CTTTTGAGAACACCGAGGAACTGGTCGCCGGTTTCTGGATCTGGCAAGTCAAGGATATGGACGAAGCCATCGAGTGGGTGAAGCGATGTCCCAATCCCATGCCTGAAGACTCCTACATTGAGATCCGACCTTGCTTTGAGATTGAGGATTTCGGGGACGCCGCGACTCCCGAAGTTCGAGAGCAGGAAGAAAGAATTCGAGCGAAGTCCGGAGGCTAGGTAGGGACCACCCAACTCGCTCTGACGGTCGATTCGATGGCCGAGGACCGTGAATCTGAGAAGACAGGACAAGGCTGAGTTGCTAGGAGGACTGAGCCCTCGCCCGCCTTGAAGGGGCTTGATGGAATCGCGTGTCTACGGGGAGAAGTCCATGGGTGGGACGTCAAAAAAGAGCCTAAACGGTGCGATGGGATGTCTCCTCGCGTTTCTCTTTCCGTTCGCGGTGATGTTCGCTGTTGTTGGATTCGTCTGGCCGGTCGGAAGTGTCCTAGACCTCGGGGAGTGGATGCTTTCTGTCTCTCGGAAGGGTCACACCTTCACCTTCAAAGATGAGTATCGTCAGTTAGGATGGCTGATAGCCGCCTTTTTTGTCGCTCAGACCCTGGTTCTTACCTTCGTTCAGCGGCGGGTCTTTCGGAAACCTCCCGTGGCCTCCAAGTATAGAGAGTTTCCCGAGGTGGAGAAGACAGCGGAATCGTGGGAAGAGCGACTCCGTGAAGAACGCTCTGCTTGGATGCTTGACTACGAGAGCGCTTTAGAAGCCGACCTCCGTCGACAGCAGCGACCCTTTTGGGCGGGAGGCTGTCTCGTGAACTTGACCCCGATTTTGGCGAACTTCACAGTCGACCTCTTCGGATCCGTTTTAGATCCCGGTCCGAGCGATTCCCGACTCTTCATTCTCCTAGGGTTCTATTCCTTAGGGGTGGCTTTATTGATCTACGGAGTCCGTGTGAAGAGCGCCCAACCTATCATTGATGACCGAGTACTTTTTGATTTCAAGGCCAAGGAGGTTCAGCGAGTGGCTCTGCACGATCCGTCTCGCGAGCCTGAACGATGGTTTGGATTTGAAGACATCCAGCACCTTTCTTACAAAAAGGTGGCCAACTCAGAAGGAACGGGTTGCCACGGCTCTCTTGCGTTGGTGACGGAGACAGAGCGCCTTGATCTTTTCACCAGATCGCCCGGCGACTGGCTTGTGCTCGGCGAAAGAATCGCCGAAAGGTTTTCCACGACAGTACGCAACTGCTAGTCTCTGTCAAGGCCCCTTAAGGCATCGCTAGATTAAAGAGACCGTCATACATGACATCGTTGTAGAGGCTAATCGAGGTGAAGATATCTTGACTGAGTGGCCCCAGTCTAATGCGTCACCATCACCGAGCAGTGCGCTTCGTGCAAAACTCGCTCGGTCTCGCTGCCGGTCATCCAACGGACCATACCGGTTTTGCCGTGGCTGCCCATGATAATAAGATCGGCTTTCTGCTCTTCAGCGAAACGAATGATGCCTGTGCGGGAGTGCGCCTCCCGGACGGTAGCGACGACTTCGACGCCTTCAAGAGAGTCAGCCTGTTGTCGTAAGTACTCTTGTGCGTGCAGCATCTCTTTGTGGTTGGCTTCCATCACTTGCTGATGAACCATGGGCACTTGCAGGACGCCTTGATAAATAAGAACCTGGGCCCCTACCCGTTTGGCCAACTTGGCGGCGGTCGCCAGAGCTCTCTCCGAGGCGGGCGACCCGTCCATAGGAACCACGATGCGCTCAAGTTTTACCTCTGAAGGTTCCACCTCCAGGCCTTGACCCCTCATCACGAAGACGGGCACAGTACTACCTCGAGTGACTTTGGTAGCCACTCCGCCCAGCAACCAGCGTCCCAGGCCGCCGCGGCCGTGACTGGCCATAAGGATCAGGTCAGAGTCTTTTGAAGCTTCTAGAATTTCGCCGGCTGGGTCGCCCACCAACATTCGGGTAGAGACGTCGAGATCCGACAGTTGGTTCTCTTTGTTGCGAAGGTACTCAAGGATCATTTCACCGAGCTGATTATCTCCCAAACCGTGGCTGGTAGGAACCGCCAGTTCGGGGACAAGATAGACTGTGCTCGGTGGCTCGAAGCAGCGGATCAACTGGACACGGATGTCGGGCACCGACTTCGCGAGAAGGTACAGAAGATCGAAGACACGTTCGGACAGACGAGAGCCGTCGAGGGGCACCAAAATATTGTAACTCATACTCCCTACTTACCACCAGAACGGTTCTATGAACCGCCCACTTTCGAGTTTCCTCGATTTCCGATATTGTGGGCGCAGATGAAGTCAGGTAGTCAACGAAAAGCTGTTGTTGTGGGAGGCGGTATCGCGGGTCTCTGCGTCGCTCGTGAGTTGGCACTCAGGAACTGGAAGGTCGTTGTTTTTGAAGACCCCGCGATGGGACCCGCCTCTCGGGCCGCGACCGGACTGCTGCAAGTCGCTGGCGGACGGATCTCGGCAGTGCATCTGGCATTGCGGCAGCACTGTCGCAAGGGATATGACGCGTTTTTGCTCTCCTTGAACGAAGCGCTCGGGTTGGACTCCCCCTTGGCTCTGAATGAAGTCGGACATTTCCGTTTGACCGCGGAGCAAAACAAACTTCCCTCCCTACAGTCCTTCGCTTCAACTCTGAGAGGCTTAGGGGTCGAGGCGGAGTTTCTCGACCAACAGGAATTGTGGGCTATTGAGCCCTCTCTCCGTGAGTTAGCGGTGGGGGCGGTGCGCTTGAAAGACGCGACCGTGGAGAGCGAACGACTGCTCGATGGCCTAGAGCAGCATCTTACGGCCTTGGGTGTCCCAACCGTCCCGACAGCCGTTTTTGGGGTTGAAGATGGCGGGGTGAGTCTTCAAGGGGGGCAGCGCGTTGATGCGGATGCAATTGTCTTGGCTTGCGGAGCGGGACTTTCTAAGATATGGAACCCAGTGGGTTGGACAGCGCGCGAGGACCCGGGTTGGCGTCTCAGTTTCCAGGGCGAACTGGACCTTTGCCACAGTGTCGAATGGAGCCTACCCCAGAACGCCGGAGGGACATTAGTTCCGACCTCAGAGCGAGGATGGTGGGTGGGCGGCTCAGGGAACCCCGCTCCGGAGGAACTGGAACTTGAGCCGGGACTGGCAAGCCTTTGTGGCAAGGGTGCTCAAGTCGCCCGTCACGACGGAGTTCGGATGACCGTGGATGACGGACTCCCCGTGGTGGGTTCAGTGGCCGACTTCAAAGGCTTATACCTGTTAACAGGACTGGGACGAAACGGCCTCCTGACGGCCCCTGTCCTGGCTCGAGGATTGGCGGAGATCATCCATACAGGAGATGTTCCCGACTGGCTTCAGCCGTTTGGTCCCGGTCGGCCCCAGATAGGGTCCCGAAGACCTTGGAGCCGCTAAAAAAAAACTGCTCGGCTGGGCCTAGCCGTTGGCGAAATCTTTGGCGCTCAAGTTCTTGTACTCGATGTATCTGTCGAGGGAGGTCACGGCTTTGCTCTTTACCATCTCACGCAAGGGAGGAATCCATCGGATGATCTTGCCCTTGGCGCCGAGGGCCATTCCCATCCAGTGATGGAGGTCGAAGCTGTCGGTGTGCTTGACGATCTTTTGCTCTAAGAATTCGAAACTCGCGAGGATCTTGTTGTGAACCAGGCGCCCGGTTTGTGAGAAGGTATAGTGAGCCTCCCAGCGGGCTGAGCCTTTTTGCTCGTCGGCCGAGAGGTCGCTATAGGTGAGTTCGAGGTCCTTTCCTCGCTCGCACAGCATCCGCCACATAGCAGCGGCCTTCCAGCCTTTTAGGTTGCTGAAGACGGGGTCGTTGAAGACGACCTGAGGGTGATAGCAGGCTGCCATCGCTTCGTGATCCTTGCGATGGAAGGCCGAGTAGAAGTCGTCGATCAGCTTTTCGTGCGGTGTCATAGGTCCTTTAGTGCTGTCGAGGCTAGGCGAGGAGATACTCGAAAGGGAGTGGGTCTTGATTGGAGAGGAGATAGGTGCCCAACAGGAGGGGGGCAGGTCTTTCGCTTTTGGTGATTTCATCATGTTCGATCGGCATAGTGTCCAGCTTTCTCTTTTTCTACCCTCATTCTACTGACGGGTAGCATAGAAGACGCTGAAAAATTGGGGCCAAACTATGAACTTGATGTAAAAATTGTGTTAAGAATTTTCGTCGGGTTCCGAATCGACCGACTCTTTTTTCGACCCCTTATTCTTCTTTTTGGCCGGCTTCGAGACAGCCTCGTCCGGCTTGACAACGGTTTCCTCCGTTTGACTCACGGAGTCTGTTGGCGCAATCTCAACCTCGGTTTTCGTGACTGCCTTGGGTTCAATGATAGGAGGTACGGCAGGGGCGATAATGGCTGGAGCGACCTCTTTTTTCGGTTTCGCGACCGGGACCACGACCGGAGCGGCGACGAGATCAGGTGTTACTGTTAGGGGCTTTTTCTTCTTGCCGGTGACTTTCTCCGTCAGTCCTTGGATGGAGACGTAGAGCACCGGAATGAGGAAGACGCCGATCATGGTTGCGACCAGCATGCCGATCCCCACTGCTGTACCCAACGATCTTTGGCTGGCTGCGCCGGCCTCATGGGCGATCATCAGCGGCACGACCCCCAGAATGAAGGCAAACGCAGTCATCAGAATCGGACGAAAACGCAGTTTGGCGCCGGCCAGAGTCGCTTCAACAAGGGTCTTGTCCGTCTTCTCGTATTCCTCTTTGGCGAACTCTACGATCAAGATGGCGTTCTTGGCGGCAAGGCCTATGAGCGCCACGATGCCGATCTGGACGTAGACGTTGTTGTCGTGTCCAGCCAGCATGGTTCCGCCCAGAGCGCCCATAATGCCGGCCGGCAGTCCCAGCAGCACTGAGAATGGTACGGTCCAGCTTTCATACTGAGCAGCCAGGAACAAGAAGACAAAGACCAGAGCCATGATGAGAATTTGAGACTGTTGACCCGCGGAGAGGTTCTCTTGGTAGGCGGTGCCTGTCCACTCGATTCCGTAGCCGGCCGGCAGTTCTTTGGCGGCCAGTTCCTCGATGGCTCTGATCGCGTCACCTGAACTGTGTCCGGGCGAGGCTCCACCATAGATTTCCGCCGTGCGATAGAGGTTGTAGCGCAGCAAAGTATCGGGTCCTTGGACCATCTCGACTTTGGCCAGCGTGTCCAGCGGAACCATGTCTCCGGCTTGGCTTCGGGCGAAGAGATTGCCGATATCCTCAGGGTTTCGTCGATACTCGGCTTCGGACTGCAAATAGACGCGCCAGGTGCGTCCAAAGCGGTTGAACTGATTGACGTAGAGCCCACCCAGATTGATGTTGAGCACGGAGAAGATGTCGGTGAGTTTGATGCCCAGAGTTTTGGCCTTCAACCGGTCGAGTTTGATCTTGATGCTGGGAAGGTCCGTGGAAAACGTGGTGACAAACCGTTTTGCCAGCACGGGATTTTGTCGTCCAGCGGCTAGGAACGCCTCGGCTGTTGCTTTGAGTTCTTCGGGTGTGTGTCCGCCTTGGTCTTCGAGTTCGAGCACGAAACCGCCCGAACTTCCCAAGCCCGGGATGGGCGGTGGGTTGACCGGAAAGACTTCGCCTTCTGGGATCTCGGCGAAGGCTCCGGCCATCTGCTTCATGATGCCCTGGTAGCTGGTTTTGGGGGTCTGACGGACCTTCCAATCGGTGAATACGGCGATGAAAGAGGCTTGGTTCGGTCCGTTGGCACTGGTCACCACATTGGTACCACCCAGGGTGATGACGCTCTGTACGCCCTCGATCCCCAGCATAATTTTCTCGGCTTGTTTACAGACCTCATTGGTGCGGTCGACCGAGGCGCCGCTGGGCAAGGTGCAGCCCACGAAGACGTAGCCGTTGTCCTCAGATGGCACGAAGCCCCCTGGAATCTTCTCGTTCAGGGTGTAGGTTGCGAACAGCACCACGCCCAAAAAGGCTATGCCGATGATCAGATGACGCAAGAGAAAGCCCACGACGTGTCCGTAGAGCGCGCCCACCTTGTCAAAGACGTAGTTAAAGCCTTTGAGGTACCAACCCAACGGACCGCGCATCGGTTTTTTGGGCTTAAGGATCAGGGTGCAGAGGGCCGGCGTCAAGGTCAGCGCGACCAGCGCCGAGAGCACCACCGAGACCGAGAGCGTGATGGCGAACTGTTGGTAAAGTTGACCGGTCAGTCCCCCCATGAAGGCGACGGGAACGAACACCGAACAGAGGACCAGCGCAATGGCGATAACGGGGCCTGAGACCTCTTCCATGGCTTTCTCGGTGGCTTCCATGGCTGTTAGGCCATGCTCAATATGATGCTCCACCGCTTCTACCACAACGATCGCATCGTCCACCACAATGCCGATGGCCAGCACAATTCCGAACAGGGTGAGGGTGTTGATGGAGAACCCGATCGCGGCCAACACCGCGAAAGTTCCGACCAGCGATACCGGTACGGCCAACATGGGGATCAGGGTAGCGCGAAAACCGCCCAGGAAGGTGAAGATCACAATGACGACCAGAATGAAAGCATCGCGTAGAGTCTTAAGGACCTCTTCGATGGAGGCTTTTACGAAGATGGTGGAGTCGAAGGTGACTTCATAATTGACGCCCGGAGGAAAACTCTCGGACAGCTTCGCCATCTCGAGTCTGATCTGTTTGGCCAGATCGAGGGCGTTGGCTCCGGGCAGTTGGTAGATCAAGATCGGAATAGCCGATTTCCCGTTGAGACGTCCAAAGGTGTTGTAGCTTTGCGAACCCAGTTCGATTCGAGCCACGTCTTTCATCTGAAGCATGTTTCCGGGGTCGGCCCGCACCACGATATCGGCGAACTCTTCGGGCAGGTCTAGTAGGCCCTTGACGGAGACGGGGTATTGGAAATCCAGTCCAGGTGGTTGGGGCGGTTGGCCGATAATACCGGCTGCCGCTTGCACATTCTGCTCCTGAATGGCGTTAGCTAAGTCTGCTCCCACCAGCTTTTTCGAAGCCAGAGTGTCGGGATTGATCCACATCCGCATGGCATAGTTAAGCAGACCCACCGGGACGCTTGCGGAACTGATTCCTTGGATACGGTTGAGCGGATCCAAAATGTTGATGGTGGTATAGTTCGAGAGAAACAGGTTGTCGCGTGAATCGTCATTAGAGATGAGGTTGACGACCATCAGGATCTGGGTTGACTGCTTCTGAACCGTGATGCCGTTCTGAACCACCGATGGGGGAAGGGTGGACATGGCACGGTTGACCCTGTTTTGCACGTCCACGGAAGCCAAGTCGGGATCTCGCCCCACTTCGAAGGTGACAGTCAACTGGTAGGACCCGTCGTTGCGCGACTTACTGGACATGTAGATCATCTGCTCGGCGCCGTTGACCTGTTGCTCGATAGGAGCGGCTACAGTTTGCTCCACGGTGGATGAGTCGGCGCCTGGATAGACGCAGGTGACCTGCACAGTGGGAGGGACCATGTTGGGATACTGGGCCGTCGGCAGGGTGGGTATGGCAAGCAGGCCGGCGATCAGGATGACCAGGGAGATGACGGTGGATAGAACGGGTCTGTGGATGAAAACTTTGAACACTAAGACTTAGCTTCCTCGGTCGATACCGTCATGCCGGGTTTCACCTTGGCCATCCCGTCAACGATGACTCGTTCGCCCTGCTTGAGTCCCTTGGTCACCACGTAAGAACCCTGATAGCGTTCGCCCACGGTGATCTCGCGCTGCTCGACTTTGTTGTCTTTATCAACGACGTAAACGTACTTACTTGACTGAAGTTCCATCACCGCACGCTGATGTATCAGCAAGGCGTCCGGTACTTCTGCTTTATTGAGGCGCACATTGACGAACTGACCCGGTCGCAGCAAGTTCATCGGGTTGGCATACTCGAGCCGGACCCTGATGGTTCCGGTGGTGGCATCGACGGCGCGGTCGATCATGTTGAACTTGCCTAGATGCTTGTAAGGCTTACCGTCCGCCAACAGGAGTTGAAAGACGCGATTCCCTTGCTTTTTGCCGGTCTCTTCAACTTTGGTGGCGAGTTTTAGGTAGTCGCTTTCGCTGATAGAAAACTCGACATAAATAGGGTTGGTGGAGGACAACGTGACCAGAGGCTCGCCACCGGGCTGGACGAGGTTGCCTGGGTAGACGTTGAGTTGGCCAATAGTTCCCGTGATGGGTGCGTAGACTGTTGTGTAGTCGAGGTTGATCTGCGCGCTATCCAAGGCCGCGAGAGACGCTTCAAGTTGGGCTTGCGCTGTCTGAATCCCGGAAGCGTCGCGAATGGCTGTATTCTCGGTTTCCGCTTTGGCCGCGTCGAGTTGGGCTTTGGCCGCGTCTCGCTGGGCTACGGTCTGGTCGAAGAGTTGGCGGGGAATGATCGCCCGGTCCACCAGGGGTTTGTAGCGATCGACTTCCTTTTGCTGATAGTTGAGATCGGTCTGGGCTTTCGCTTGGTCGGCCTGAGCTTTTTTAAGATTGACCTTGGTTCTCGCAAAATTGAGATTGGCGCGGGCGATTTCGACTTGAGCCTGAGCGGCCGCGACGTTTGCGAGCAGGGGGCGCGGATCGATCTGGAAGAGGACCTGCCCTTCACTGACTTGGCTACCTTCGCGAAAGGAGAAGCTGTTGAGATTGCCCTCGATGCGGGAGCGCACCTCGACCTGTTTGGCGGCCAGGGTTTGAGCCGTGAACGTCTGGTCGATGGTGACCTCTTGTTTGCCGACCTCTTGAACAGCGACCTTGGTTTGCGCTTGTCCAGGAAGGTTGGCGTTGGGAGCGGGGGTGGAAGATTTGGCCCCCGCCACCGGACGAGGCGGGGGGGTTCCGTCGCCTTTGGGATCTTTACCGTCTTTGCATCCTGCCAAAAGGCTCACAATCAGAAGCGATGCGGCGGTTCCTGTCTTAAATCTGCGGTTCATGGCGATGTTGTCTCCTGGGCGTTGGTCGAGGTGAGAAAGTTTGTTGTCAGATGACGGTTCGGAACATCTCTGCCGAGAGCTTGCTCTAGTCGGGCGAAGGAGAGATCGCGATTGAACTCGGCTTCGACCAGAGCGGTGCGGGCGTTGATCAGATTCCGCAGAGCGTCGGACACCTCAAGAGTCGTGGCCAGACCGTTGACGTAACGCCGTTGGGCCATATCGTAATATTCGATGGAGGCCTTCAGTTGTTGCTGGGCGGTCGCGACGTTGAAGCGGGTCTGCTCGAGGTCGAGCCACAGAGTCTGAATCTGAGCGACGATATTATTGACCAGTTGGGTTTCTCCAGCGCTGATCTCTCGCAGCACGGACTCGGCTTGCAGGACCTTGGCTTTTCGTAGCCCACCGTCATAAATGGCCCACTGAATGGTCAGAGTGATGGAGGGAACGTTCACCGGGGCAAGAGATTGGCCAAAGGCGGTTTGATAATTCGCGGCCAGTACTAACTCGGGGTTGCTCTGGCTGCGGGCGGCATCGAGGAGTTTGTCGGCCACCGCGCGATTGGCTTCCAGAAGGGCGATTTCTGGGCGGTTGGCCAAGGCGAACGTCGTGAGTTGGTCGGTCTCGACTTCGGGATCGACCTCGAGCGGCACTGGCCGGACGGGTTGAACCAGGAAAGCGCGCTCGGCCACAACGTTGTTCAGGTTGGCGGCGGCCTGGTCCACGAGGGTCAGATTCTGAGCCAAGCGCTCTACAGATCGCGTGACCTCAATCTCGGATTGAATCATGTCGTAGCGGGACATGATGCCCTGCTCAAAGAGAGCGTCGGTGTCATCTAAATTCTGATTGGCGACGCTCAAGTTCAAGCGACTGACCTCCACCTTGGCGTCCGCTTTCAACTTGTCGAAAAAGGCTTGTTTGATGGAGTAGTTGAGGTCGAGAATAGTGACGTCGGCGTTGGCGGCCTCCACATCGATCTGCAGAAAGGCCGCGGCGATCTCGTTTTCCACCCTGCCGAACGTGGTCAGTAGCTTTTGCAGAGAAAGTTGAAACTGGTCGGTCACCGGATCCAGGATAGTGAAACGGCTGGGAAAGTTGGCGGGGCGTCGATTCTCGAACAGTCCGTCAGTATTGATGGAACGTCCTGGTTGGATGGTGGTCTTGTTATTCAAGACGAGTTGAGGATTTTTCTGGGACTTGGCCTGCAGGTAGGTCGCTCTGGCTTGTTCCACCTGTTCGCCGGCGATCTGGATTTGGGGGTTTTGCGCTTTTCCGAGCGCTAACACCTCGAGCAAGGTCATCTCCTGGACGCCTGCGGGGCGCGCGGGAGCCTGAATAGGAATGATGGTCACTTTGGGAATGGGGGGCCTCTCTTGGGCGTGGGCAGAGCCGACCAAGAGTGAGGCCAAAAGTGAGAAAATACAGATATGTCTAAATGGCTTCGTTGTCATGAAAGGGGGTCGTTGTTCCCGGCTAAGCGCGGATATCCTATCGTATGTATACTTCTAATGGACGAAACAGCTGTAAACGCCTCAGCGGTGTGCCTTGATAGGCTGACTAAAGAGGGTGACAAGCTGGGAATGGAGGGCGCAACAAAGCCGCCGTCGACTTCGTTACGCCGTCCCAGGAATCAGACTTCGTCGTCTACAGACTCCCAGTCTGTGGGCGTTTGAGCAGTGTCCATTGTGCGGAGTTCCGCCCCACCTTTGGGGCCGAGATCCTTTTGGAAGATATTGCCGGACTCGTCGCTCCAAAAAGACATCACACCCGTCTCGTCGTAGGAGGCGGGCCAGGCCATCAGAACGTATCCGTCGCCCTTCTTGGGCGTTAGACTAAAATAGTAGCCAAACCAGGGAGTGCCTTTGACC
This sequence comes from Candidatus Xenobia bacterium, assembly GCA_037968995.1. GTDB lineage: Bacteria > Vulcanimicrobiota > Xenobia > Xenobiales > JADMJV01 > JAEXNA01. The sequence goes on along the minus strand of JBBKWP010000433.1, from coordinate 5,658 downwards.
CGAGTTTTTGTAAAGGCGGCGGTTGGCCCGTAGAATTTTTCTAAGGGGCTCAGTTCACTACCGGAGGCCGGATAGTAGAGGCCGTCTTTCGTTCCTGGGGTGCTGACGAGTTTCGTGGTGTAAGCTCCGCTGCCATTCTTAAAAGCTGTCTCCGACGCGGCGATCAGCTGGCAAGTCTGGATGGCCATCAGTTCGTTGCGACCCACTCGACGGTTGGCGATCTCTTCTTCGCCTAGGGCTGTACTAAATGCCCAGGTGCTTCCCGTCTTTACGAGAGGAACGGGAAAACTCCAGCCCTCGTGGCCTAATCGTATGACGCGATGCTGATCTTGGGTAGTGGTCAGACTCCAGCCTTCCTTAAAGAGAGTCGCAAGTTTTTGCTGGGTGGTTTTGCGCTCTGCCGGGTCGACAGCCTCGAGGCGTTGGAAGTCCGGACCGAAGATGGCCATGAGCGCCTGCTTGTCCTGATTCTGCATGGCTTGAAAAAGTGCCTTAGCCGCCGCTTCGGGGCTAGGGAACGCTTTCTCTTTGGGAGCGGCCCAGAGACTGCCGGTGAGAGCCACTGTCAGTAGCAAGGGGGTTAGGATATTTCGTAATGGTTGAAAGGTCATCATCGTCTTCGTCCTCCTCGGGCGGCGCCGCCACCCATTCGGGCTCCGCTACTCACACTCGTCGCTCGACGACTGGACGCCCCGCGATTGCTCTCTCGCATGGTCGCGCCGGAGCTTGAATAGGAGCCTAGACCCGGTGAGGAGTTGACGGAACGATTGGTCTGTTTGGCACTGTAGTTGGTGCGGGAAACGCTCGTTCGCGGCTGAGCGTTGACACGGTTTGCTGTATTAACGTTGGCTCGGTTCACGGTGTTCACATTGGTCCGGTTCACGTTGTTGATGTTGGTTCGATTCGCTGTGTTGACGTTGGTCCGGTTCACGTTATTGACGTTAGTTCGGTTCACGTTGTTGATGTTGTTTCGGTTCACGTTGACGTTGTTGATAGTCACTGGACCTCGCACCACGTTGTTGCCGTTCAAGCGTACAGCGGTACCGCCGTAGATTCCCCCGTTTTGCCAACCGTAGGGTCGATAGTAGGCTGCCGGAGGTCTCCATCCATAAGGATGCGCGTAGAAACAGTTGTTATTCCAGTGGTAGATGTTGCTCCACAGATAGGCGCTGGTCGCTATCGCGGCCCCGTAGACGAAGGCATTGCCAAAATTGTTGTTGTCGACGTAGACGGGGTTGTAGGTGGGAACATAGATGACCTGAGGGTTGGCAGGTTCGATGCGAATGGTGGTGCCCTCAGTGATCACCTGAACTTGCTTGTCGGTGCTCAGGTTGCCCGCTTGTTGAGCGCGGTACCGAAATCGCTGCACCGCGTCCATAGTGTCGGCTAACTGGTTGGTGGCTGCCCACCCCAGGGATTTCATCCAAGTCGCGTTGCCGGCCATCATAGTCAGCACGTCGGGGTAGCTGTCCAGCGCTTTGACGCTGTCGTCCCAACTGTCACTGACAGAATTCGACTGTGACGCTTCGATCACTTGGTCGGGGAAGGTCGCGGCCTTGATGGTATTGGTCAAAAGCGGGTCAGGGTAGAGAGCGATGGGACCCACTAGGGTGTCGAGGTCCGAGTTGGAATATGGGCTTTGAGCCGAAGCCGCGGTCATTAAGACCAAGCAGCAAAGGATAAAGTGTCTAGCTTTAGCGTGCAAAAGTGCCTCCTGGAGGTCAAAAAAGATTGTGAGGTAGGGCCGCTTCTCTTTGGAGATCTTTAGTCCTGGTCGAAAAACCGTCCACGGAAAGAATCTTTGCCCGAAGATAAAGACGCAGTCTGTCGACATTAAGTTCCATCGATCTGGGTAAGAGGTCGGCATGTCGGAGAAGACAGTTGACGTGAGCTTTCCGGTTGCGGGGAAGTCTCTACCCTGGGACCATTCCTACGCCCTCTTTGGGGCGTTGTCGAGGATCCAGCCGCTGATTCACGAGGACCGTTTCGGGGTGGGTGTCTTTCCTGTCAATGGAAGGATCGGCTGTAGAGATCGGACGCTGCGATTGACAAAGCGGAGCCAACTGAGGTTTCGAGTGACTTCGTCGTTTCTTTCCAACCTTATGAGCTTTCCGAGCGCCGTGCTCGAACTTGATGGGCACCAGATTCGATTGGGCAGCCCACAAATTTGGCCGCTTTTCGCCGGCCCTCGACTGTTCAGCCCTTGGGTCACCATCAAAGGCGCCACCGAACCGGCGGCCTTCCTGCTGCGAGTGGGCGAAGAACTGGAGCGTCTCGGGGTGGTTGGGCGCTATGGGTTCGTGACGCCGCGGAGGGGCGGATCAAGAAGTGGCGGCAAAGGGGCGCGGGGTCCTTTTGTGCGGAGGACTCGGGCCATCAAAGGCTGCGACATTGTGGGATTCGGTGTGTTGGTGGAGGGTCTCTCAGCCGAAGACTCGCTGCGACTCATGGTCAACGGTCTTGGCGGCCGTCGTCATTTTGGAGGGGGACTGTTTTTGCCAGCTAAGCCGCGATGATGGAAGAACCCGAAAGTGCGGGCAAACTCGCCCGCTACACTTTGATCTACGATCTCGCGAAACTCCCAACGGTTCAACATAGAGCCGGGCTGGGAGGGCTCACTTTTTTGCTTCGTTTTCTGGAAGACCAAACGCTGGGAGACGATCAGCGGGTGGACTTTCGGGTAAAGGGGAGCACACTGACTTTGATCCTGACTCCCCCTTCGATTCTCACCCTTTTTGAGGAGTTGTATCGTTCGATGACCGTCACGCGAACGAAAACCTTCCGCTCTAGAGAAGAGTCCTATGAAGACTGGCGGCCCGCGGGTCGATGGCTGTATCTCGGCAGCAAACCGGATGCTGAGGAGCTGATCCTTGCCGGAGAGGACGATTGGCATAAACTTTGGCAAGACTCGCTGTGGCAGACCTTTCGCCGGATTGCGGCGACCCGAAACGTGTTTGCAGGGAGTAAGGCCAAGGTTGTTGATGACTTCTGGACGGCCTTTCAGGAGAAGGTCGAGGGCAAAATGCCAAGGATGGAGATCGCAAGCCCGATCTGTGTGGGAGCACAAGACAGAAACGCTGAGGGCGTCCGATTGGATGGGGACCCGGAGGAAGTGTTCTTGCTCCATTTCTCACAGGTATTGGCGCAGCCCTACAGAGCCGTGCAGGTGGACCGCCTGGGCCGGACGTTATGGCCGGGAACGCTTTGGATGTTCCCCGACCCCAGGGACCTCGAACGGTTCGTCACCGACGGTCGAGACTTTTTGGCGACCAAGACTTCGCGGGACCCTGCCTTTCGAGACCGCTCGCGCATGACGATGCCGGAAGAAGCGGCGCTGGGTTTGATGGCCCATTGGTGCGCGAACGCGAAAGCGTCGGGGCGGGTCGGTCTACAAGGGGTCTACTGCGCGCACCTCGACCAACAAGGGAACAGCGTGAATCTGCTGGATTCCACCTATCAGGCCGCGGACCGGAAGCTGATCGCAGCCTACGGAAAACTCGTCCGGAAGTTGTCGAGCTTCCCCATGAGGCGTCTGTTGACGTCCAACCTGTTGAACGACCGCCCAATGTATGCAGGGGCGGCCAAGACTTTGACATCCCTTCCCAAGGAGGTCGCCCTTCCTCAAAGCGGTATGGGGATCGCGGTCTCGTTTGATTGTAAAAGCGTTTTGGACACGATGGACGATGCCGCCGGTGAGTCGATGAAGGGGGCGGTGGGCACTGTGTTGTCCGACTACTTGGTGGAGATGACTCGAAGGCGGGTGCCCCCAGACGACTTTCAGGGCGTGGAACCGGGACTGATGCCGGAGTACCCCTCCACTCAGGTTATGAAGTCCTGGCAGAGCCTCTCCTCTGAGCTTTTCTTTCAGTTCGGTTCGGCGCGAACCCAGCGGATTTTCGCCCAGCGTATGAAAGGAACCGTTCTCTCGATTCCCCAACGGGAGGGGTGGGGGGATGGACCGTTGGAAGTCATCGAAACGATGATGCAGTCTGATTCTCGGTGGGAGGAACTCAAAGACGTGATGCTTCTTTCCCTTTCTGCTCATTCTTATCGACGTGAAATCAGAATTCCAGGAGGTTAAGGGGATGAATCTTTTTTTGAGTTGCCTCACTCGGCCCGCCCCATCGGCCAATTATCGGGGCGAAAGCGAGCAGAGTCGAGCCGTGCTTCAAAAGATCGTCATCGGTCAGCATGAATATCCGGTGATTTCTCCGGAAGCGATTCGCAACGCGCTGCGGGAGATGTTGCAAACCTACGGCCTGCCCTGTAACCGCCACCGAGAGCGCGGGGAAAATCAACCCGCCGTGAGTTTTGAGGATTACCCCAATGCCGAGACCTACGTTGACGATTTCTACTTTGGATACATGGTGGTGAATCGTAAAGACGTGAAAAGGGCGCCTAAAGACTACCAGTACAAGCGAGACTCTGTGATACGGAATAACTTGGCTGTTGGTCTCACCCCTTACCGCGAGGAGACGCTTTTCACGCAAGCCCCCAAAACCGTGGAGAGGGGCGGCGGCGACAAGCCGAAATGGAAGAACGCCGGATCGTCTCAACTTTTGGATCGGGAGATGACCTACACCGCCTATCAGTTTCCGATGGCCTTAAACCTGGTGGACTGCAAATTGGATCCTAAGAGCGCGGACAGCAAACACAATCTCTGGTTCGCGTGGCTGATGCAGGCGGTCGCCGAACTGAACGGAGTGGCCGGAAATCATACCCGTTCCTACTTTGAAATGAGCCCCGTGTCGGTGGTCGCGAGAAATACACAGCGTCTGGCCTCAGGCTTCGCGCTCTACCCTTTTCAAGGGGGAGAAGAGGTTTCGGTGATCGGTGATATCCTTGCCGGCGAATTGCCGGGCACGGAGTTCGCCTTGGGTGGTGAGATGGTGAAAGCTCTCTGTGAGGATCGGTGTCGAGCGTTGGAAGCCCAGGGGACGACGCTGTTTCGAACGGCCGAGGGTGTGTTCGACCACCTCAGTCGAACGTTTGCCGGACGCCCTCTGCCGAGGCTCGAGAACCAGCCGTGATCGCCATCGCCTACGCGGCACCGTTCGCGGTGTTTCGCGACTTCACCGCGGGTTTTTTTCGAGAGAGTTTTCGTTTCGTTCCACCGAGCGCGCTGTACGGCCTCATCTTGAACCTGGTGGGGGTTGAGACGAGAGGCCCGCTGGGTCCGACGACCACCCTCACACAGGAGGGTCTTCCCGTCTTTGAGGTCGCCTCGGCGGTGCGAGGCGCCCACGACGGTCGGCACAGCTTTCCGGCCTCCTCGGGCGGGGACGGGTCGCTGCCCGAGGCTGGAATGCTGTTTCAGCAACTGCATGTTCTCCCAGTGGGATACAGCAGTAAGGAGTGGAGACCCTTGACTAAGGGAGCCAAGCATCATATCGCCCCCGCACGCCGACAGGTGTTGTTGGGCGTGCGTGGGGCTTGTTTGGTGAGGAGCGAAGTGGAGTTTGAAAAGCGACTGGAACAGGCTTTGGCAACGCCGCCTTGGGAACTAGAGAGCGGCTCCCCTCGATACGGCCTGCCCTTTCTGGGCGACAACAACTTCATGCTCGAAGAACTTCGACAGATCGAACCGAGCCACGAAGCCGTGGAATGGGTCGTTGCGGTGGGGAGCGATAACGAAGGCCAGGATGACAACCACCCAGG
>JBBKWP010000432.1:0-3253 GCA_037968995.1 Candidatus Xenobia bacterium | reverse complement strand
CTCTTCGAGCGCTGCAAGATGCACCGCGAAGCTCTCCTGAACAAGAGTGAGTGCGGCTGTGTAAGCGGCGGGTATCTCTAACTCTTCTCCAAGCTTGGAGCCGGCCTGGGTCATAGCCTGCGACGTTTGCTCGACTTTGTCTCGATAGGTCTTGACTAACGGCTGTATACGGCAGAGAGCCTCAAAGCTTTGCTTTTTGGCAGCCTCGGCATACTCCAGAACGACGCTGAGACTCAGGGTTTCGTTGGGAAATTTCGGTGTTGGAGAAGTTTGTGCGGATTGGTTCTGAAAATTGTGGAAGCTTTGCATAGAGCTACCTTCGCAAGAAGGCGCGCGAATCTTTTGAAGGCCAAGAAATTTGCGGGTGAATCTTCGCTCCTTTTAAAAGTTCGACCCGGCCATAATCCAACGTGGGCTGAACTTCGCCGTGACCACATTGTCCGATGACCTCGGCCGGGGTTGGCCGCTCAGACAATGGGCCCGTGTAGGGGGAGAAACCTGAACCTGCAGCGCCAAAGAGTGTGCGCGGCCAGATACAGGCCCCATGGAAGGCCGAGCCAGGCGAGGCCAATTTCGGCGAGCACTCCACCCACAACTTTCTGTACCTCGTGGTGCTCGGCTAAAGGGACAAACAACGAGCTTCTCTTGAGATATCGGAATGGAGAGGCGAGCCTCAGCTCCAGGGCGGTGGTAAAGAGCAGACTGGAGGTGGTCAGGATTAAGGCGAAGGCAGTGAGAGGAACAACACACTCCCAACAGGCCGAAGCGGTGTCCTGTCCCAGGACCGTGCAGCGCCAAGCGGCTCCACCGATCAGGCAGGCCGAGGTGGCCAGTAGGCTGAGTTGGCCCAGCCGGCGAGTGCGGGACACTAGGATGGCTACCCAGTCGAGCAAGGTGGCCTCTTGCTCCAACCTCTGCTTGAGGGTAGTCGCTTGCCAGTGACTCTGGCTTCCGTTCCACCTGTTCATTTCGATCACCATCAGAATGCCGGGAACGTCATCGTTACGAAACCTGTCGCTCCAACAGCCGATCCGCCACGCCTGGTCATGAATCCGGAGATAAGCCAGCAGCAAGGGCACCCATAGAAGGGGGAGCAGTCGGGGATTGTTGTCGACGACCATCCCGCCGAGGCTTTCCAAAATTTGGGCCTGAGAGGTTGAGAACCCAATGGCCAGGGTCGAGCAACACACGAAGATCCCTTGCCAGACGTGGACCAAGGCAGCCGCCCGGTGCCAGGTATGGGGGAACGGCGCGCTGAGGGGATTTTCGAGGTCGGGCTGAGCGAGGTGAAGCATCAGTAGCAGCCCGCAAAGACCCAGTAGGGCCAGAATCAAGCCTTCCAGGTCACACCAGCCCAGCAAGCCAACCAGGTACCAGAGCCAGGGTGAGCGTTTCGACGGCGGAACAGGAAAGTTCTCCCAGCGCTCCATCCAGGTGGCGCGAAGGCTCAGGTTCCAACCGATCGCCAGGCCTAGCAGCAAGTTGCTCACCGGGAGAATCAGGGCCAGACCGATGGCCGTGGGCGCGCAGATCACAAGGGCCGATTCGATGGAGCTGCCCCCGCCAAGACAGCGCCAAGCCACTCCCGCCAGCAAGCAGATCAGCGCGGCACCGACCGCCAGGCCGTTCAGGGCGAGGAGCACACGAGTATAAAGGACCGCGATCTCCAGAAGATCCTGCTCTCGCTCGATCTTCTTGCGGCGCCATCTCGCCCTTTGGGGATAGCACTGGCCGCATACGAGTTCGTCATCGACCTCCATCTGCAACGACGGCATGAGGTCGAGCGCATATCCGGTTCGACAGGCATGAAACCGCTGGACTAGGAGGTGCAACAGCCCGTGGATGGCCAGCGCCGGCAAGAGCAGCAGGGGAATCATTCGCGCCGGGCAGTCCATGGCGGCGCGGCTTAGCCACTCAAAGGAGGCAAACGGGGAGACGCCTTCGATGATGGCCACCCCCAAGCGGCAAGTGAGCAGCACCTGCCACCCGCAAACCGCTAGGAAGGCCCCGTCCCAAAACGTTATCGGGTCCTCATCTGAACATGACAGGCCGGCGCGGAAAAGCAGGACGAGAGCAAAGAGGAGTGGGGTCAGCATCCAGCCCATGAGACAGTCCCATCCCAGCCAAACGGCGGCCAGCGCGAAGGGTATGAAGACTCGCTTTGGGGTACGAAAGACAACGGGGATTGCTATCATGCAGCTTTGGTCGCCGAGTCGGGTCTTGAATTTCGCTAGGTCCGGACCGTTTACAATCTTTTAACCTCAGATGTCTTTGGTGTTTAGGCACCACAGACATTTTTGCCTCAGGTGGCCCTGTCGTAGTCGAGCAACGACGGATTTCCCAGACGAGCGGACTGCTCGGCCGCCCAGGTGGCGCGTGAGAGATTCTTTAAGCGCCGGGGAAAAAAGCGATCCTTGTACCAGACCTCCCACAGTGCCGCTATAGTGCTCTGCCGGTCCGCGGCGACGAGTTCATCAAGCTTCGAGACGGGCCGGCCGTAGCATTGTTGGACCTCGGCCTTCAGAGCATCCATCTTGGAAGGAACCCCGGCAGCTCCCGCGGCGATGCACGAGTAGGGGTCTCCGTCGTCATAATCTTCGAAGCTGGGGTCGGGACGGGGAGGTATTCTGGGCATCTCCCACTTTTTTGGAAAGGTAGGAATCGTTCCTTCCCCTTCTCACACCCGACTCGTCCGGCCTGGTCGTGGGTTGAAAGCCCACAATCTGGAGTCCAGCGGTAGGCCTGCTTTCAACCCACTCGAAGTCGAGCAGGATGAGACATTATCATAAGAGGCAGTGGCTGTATCGCGAGGTCGAGGGCGCTATCTTTCAGCTGGTTGAGGACGACATCACCAACCAAGAAGTCGATGCCATCGTTACCGCGGCCAACTCTCGGGTGGCGGCGGGGTGGACGAGGCGATCCACCGAGCGGGCGGTCCGGTTATTATGGCTTGCTGCCGTCAGCTCGACGGCTGTCCGACGGGAGACGCCGTGGTCACGGAAGCCGGCAACCTGAAGGCGAAGATGGTGATCGACATGGAAATGGAACGGATTCCACCTCGTAAAGAGTCGTAGTCCGACACCGAGATTTGCATAGGGAGACACTGTCAGTCGAGCCCACAGAGTTCAAGGGCTCAGAGCGGAAGCCTCAACGCGAGGCCTTTCCGCCAACGAAAGAGAATCTCTTATCATGCCCTCGTCATTCGTCAAACGGACGCCAGAACAAAGCCATCGCTGTCAATCTGGTCTGACGT
>JBBKWP010000431.1:0-3435 GCA_037968995.1 Candidatus Xenobia bacterium | reverse complement strand
TGCAATCGCCCGCTGCGTTGTACAGCGTGAAGCACAACTCGCCTTCTTGCTCGACGATGGGGGAGGGCAACATCGCTTCCATGCTCATGGCAGCCTCTTTCGCCAGAACGTCGGCGCGCTCGTTCCACTCTGTCCCAACGTGGGCACGAGTCCATCGATAAGTGACCGTGACCTTTTGAGCCCGGACAACCGAGGCGAGTTGGTCGAAACGGTGCCACATGTCGCGATTTTTGTGCTTCTTCCAACGGCCTTGCGCACAGTTGACGACGTACTGAGAATCGCAGACAATTTCCACCTGTTTGGGCAGGCCGAGGCTCTCGCTATGGCAGCAATACAGGGTTTCGAAGACGGCGATGACTCCCGCGATTTCGGCTCGATTGTTACTGGTGGGTGGATCACTAGTTCTCGCTGGGACGCCGCCCGACACCTCGAAGGCTCGATGTTCGCCGAGAACAAAGACGGTGGAAAAACCGATCACTCCGCCGGGATTGATGATCGGCGCGGAACCATCGGTGTATATGGTCCAGTCGGTCATTCCGCGCAACTCTGACCAAGCTTCAGCTTGGCGTTCTCGAGCGCGAGCGATTCCGTGAGCGATGGACGTGAGTTCCGATATGGGAGACACCATGGTCATGCCTTGAGAAGTTGTTGGGAGAGTTTGTCGATACAGTTCAAGAAAATTTCTACCCCCAGTGGCAGAGCGTCCTCATCGACAGTGAACTTCGGATGATGGTGTCCAAAGCGGGCGTCCGTCGCTTCGTTGTAGGCACCAAGGAAAAAGAAGCAGCCGGGAACCTTTTGAAGATAGAACGCCATGTCCTCCCCCCCCATGGAACGCGCGTCAGGACGAGCCTCCGCGGGAGCTATACCGAAAAGCTCCTGACAAGTGGCTTCCACTACCGCCGTGATCTGCGGGTCGTTGACCAGAACCGGGTAGCCCTCTCGCCAAGTCAACTCGATGGAACCGCCGAAGGCTTCGGCCACGGAGTGGGCGACACGTTCGAATTTTACTTTGAAATCCGCCCGGACCTTCTCGTCGTAGGTGCGCAATGTTCCGCCCAAGTCGGAGTGGGGCGCGATTACGTTGTAAGCAGTACCCGTGTGAAAGCGTGTGAAAGTCAACACCGCCGGTTGTTTAGGGTCGACCCCTCGAGTCATGAGAGTCTGAGCCGCTGTTACCACGTGGGCGGCAGTTGTAAGAGAGTCGACGCCTTCATGGGGTGAGGCCGCGTGGGTCCCCGTTCCTATAACTCTGAGATCGAACTCGTCCGTAGCTGCCAACATCGGGCCCGCGCAAAAATTGACATGGCCAGTAGCGAGGTTGAGCCATAAGTGGAGGCCGAGGGCGGCTTGAACACCATCCAAAACCCCTTCGGCAATCATCGGCTCTGCTCCGCCCGGACCTTCTTCGGCAGGCTGGAAGAGCACTCGGACGGTTCCGCGCAGTCGGGCTTTTCGCTGGACCAAGACCTTGGCGGTGACCAGGAGAATGGCGGTATGTCCATCGTGCCCGCAAGCGTGCATCTTTCCCGGATTCAAAGAGGCGAATTCCAAGCCGGTCTCCTCAGTGATGGGGAGGGCGTCCATGTCGGCTCGGAGCATGATGGTCGGTCCTGGAAGCGCGCCGACGATGTCAGCGGTGACCCCAGTCTTTGCGATTCCGTGTCGTGGCGACAATCCCAAATTTTCCAAGTATTGGACGACGATCGAGGAGGTTCGCGTTTCCTCGAATCCCAACTCGGGATGGCGATGGAAATCGCGTCGAAGCGCGATCAGTTCGTCTTTTAATAGAGCGACATCCGGGGACAGTTTGGTCTTGGCGCAATCGGTAGTCAAGGACATAGCGAGCCCTTCGGGTTCAGTTTTACTCGGGCCTTCCGGGCGGGACTATAACCTTTCATCTCGAAAAGTCCGACAACAAGAGAAAGGGATTTCATGACCAACCAACTTTCTATGCCTGAGAAACCAGACCCGTTGGGGGAAGAGCCCGCGGTAGAGGAGACCTTAGATGCGACGGTTCTCGTTGTGGACGATGAGCCGAATATAGTCACTCTCTTGGAGACTTGGCTTGAAACGATCGGTTGTAAAGTCGTGTCTGCGACTGATGGCGAGAATGGGCTGGCGATGGCGCAAAAGGTCCTTCCCGACCTCATACTTATGGACGGGATGATGCCGCGCATGAGCGGTTTCGATGCGTGTCGCGCATTGAAGGGCGATCCCACCACAAAAGACATTCCCGTGATCTTCTTGACCGTGCAAAGCGAAGTGCAAGATGTGGTCAAGGGTTTAGAGTTAGGGGCCCACGGTTACATGACCAAGCCCTTCAAGCCTCAAGAACTTCTCGCTCGCGTCCGATCGACTCTGAAAATCAAACAGATCCAAGACCGATTGAAGAAACACACCCAATCTTTGAGAAACCATTGGGATTGGATTCACGGAGCAATGGAGCGATTGCCTGTCGGACTGCTAGTTTTTGAATCGGAATCCCTGGAGCTTCTCATGGTGAACGACCGTTGGAACGAGCGTCTTGGGATTCAGAAGTCTCCGGGTCCCGGGGAATTGTTACGAGAGCTTTTCACCTTTTATCGCGCCGGTTCCGAAGACCAAGAGATTCTTGCTTCGGATAGCGAGCTCGAAGATACCTATCGAATAGATTTTCGAGGCGAATCGAAAGGCGAATTTCAGCTGAGAATTTCCACCTTTGAGAAGAATGGCAAACGAGGACGTCAGATTCTACTTCTCTAAGAGACGACTCACACAGCCTCAGATGAAGGTGCTGGGCACTTCAAGAAGGTCGTCGGTTAACTTCTTTTTCTCATTGGAGAGTTGCGCCGCCTTCTCGAACCACGCTTTGTTCTCGTCGCTGAGGTCAGCGAGTTCCAACCCTTGGGTCGCAGCGGCGGCCGCTTCCGGATAAGCTTCGTTCAAGGAGAGGATGATGACTTGTTCCTTCTTTGGATCGGGGTGGTCGGGTAGGGCTTCGAGCGCTTGATCCACCGTCTTAACGGCGTCCGCCATCTTTTTCAGTCTTCGATAGGCTCTGGTGAGATCGAGATAGACGATCGGTTGGGGATCGTTGCTCAGCAGCTTCCGGAACTGCACGACTGCGAGGGTGTCTTTGCCAACGTGGCAGTAGGCTCGGGCTAGGTAGAGGAGAAAATCTGGGTTGCTGGTGTTCTGCTTCTGAAGATCGCGATAAAGATCGATCAGTTTGCGAGCGTTGCCCTTGTCGCCAAACTTCTGGTAGGCAGCCCGATGAGCCGCCATTCGGCCCGGTTCCGCGGTGAGAGCTTCTTTCAAGGCGGCGACCGCTTCATCTGGTGATTCTGGAAGCTCCATGGCCTCTTCGGAGGCTTCCGCAGTGGCAGCCTCAGCAGCAGCAGCCTCAGCAGCAGCGGCCTCAGCAGTAGCGGCCTCAGCTTGGGCAGCGAGTTC
>JBBKWP010000430.1:0-13377 GCA_037968995.1 Candidatus Xenobia bacterium | reverse complement strand
CTAAGAGGTCGAGCGGCGGAGTCCAGTGAGTCCAATCGCCGACACTGGGCAGGCCTTTCCTCGCGGCGGCCTCAATCCCGCCGTAGGGAGCCAACAGCCAGCGGCCGATGCCAGACAGTAGGGTGAGCACCGTCACCAGCGAGAAGGTCGAAAATCTCAGCACTGTCTTCAGCGGCCAGTTCTCGAACGGCGCTCGGAGGGCTCTTCTCAGGAAACCCCAACGCGTGGATTGGACACCGGCCAGCGCCGCATTGGCCAGCGTCTTGACCTGAGCTGAGGTGGGTTCGGGAAACGGTTGAAGTTTCAGTTCGGCCGACAGTGAAGCGAGACGATCCTGCAGGTGGCGACAGTCGGTGCAGCTCTCGAGATGCTCGTTCATGGATTCTCTATCGTCGAGGTTCAACTCGCCGTCCACAGCGCTTGAGAAAGCCTCGAAGCATTCGTCACATGTCATAAGCTTGAATCAACCTCCGTCTCGCGTTGGCCACTCGTGATTTCACGGTGCCCATAGGGATGTCTAAAATTGTCGAAATCTCGTCGTAGGAGTAGCCTTGGACTTCTCTTAAGGAGAGAATCGTGCGATCGGTGTCGGTCAGCTTGAGAAGGGCGGTCTTGAGTTGCAGGCGTCGACCGGTTTTCTCCTCTAGGCCATCGGTCGAGGGCCCCTTTTCTTGCTCGATCACTTCGGTGAGGGACTGCGGCCGTTTCTGCTTGAGTAGCTTCTTACATCGGTTGACCACGATGCGGGTAAACCAGGTGGTGAACGCATTGGGGTCGCGGAGTTGGCGGATGTTTTGCAGCACCGACATGTAGGCGTCTTGCACCGCATCTTGACAGAGGTGATGGTCTTGAGACACAGAGTATCCCAGACGGTAGGCGCTGCGCTGAGTGCGCTCGACGAGGGTCTCGAAAGCTGAGCGGTCGCCATCTTGCAGTCGCAAAACCAAGCGTCTCACTTCGTCAGCCTTATCAGTCAGACCGGAACTCATGAGCCTCGTTTCGGAGACGAACGTGACACTCATTCAAAAGATTCCATTAGGCAACTGCCACCAGTTTGTAGAGGGGAAGAAACACTGACAAGAGGATGCCCAGCACGATGCCGCCCACTGTGGCGATGGCGATGGGTTCTAAGGCGGCCAGAAAGCTTTCGATGACCGAGGTCAGTTCGATCTCGTAGAGGGTCGCCAGATGACCGAACGACTCTTCTAGCCGACCGCTCTCCTCGCCCGCCACCATCATGCCTGTGAAGCTCGAGGGCAGTCCCGGCGCGTCTTGCAGAGATTGCACCAAACTTTCTCCCCGCCGTACTCGAGCGACGGCCGGATGAAACACCGAGTCGGCGTAGACTTGGCTGCCACAGGTTTTGGCGGCCAGAGTTAAAGCTTCGGTGAGGGGTAGTCCCGCGCCGATCATGGTCTCCAATGTTTGACAGACGCGGATGAGCAACGCGAGTCTCAGCAGTTTTCGCAATACGGGAATTCTGAATCCGATTCGCTCAACACGTGCGCGGTGGTGTCTCCAAAGAGAGCGTGAGCCTCGGTGGCATCCCAAGAGGGTGAGTGCCACGAGCGGAATCAGGATCGACTCGCGTTCGAAGAGCCAACCGAGGTTGGACATCAGCTTAGCCATGGGCCCCGGCTGTTGGCCCATCTGTGCGGACACCTCGCTCAGCAGTGGTGCTAGGAACCGGACTAAAAGGTAAAGACCGATCAATGAGATCGAGATGACGATAGCTGGATAGGTGAGGGCGGCCATCAGGCGCTGCCGTACCCGCCCAGACTCTTCGCTGTGCAGCGCGAGGCGCTCAAAGACGAGAGCCAAGTCGCCTTGACGCTCACCGACCTCGACCGAACCGCACTGCACTTCTTCAAAGGGGGAGCCGGCCTGACGCATGGCTTGTGACATTCGCTGCCCCACGCGCAGTTCGTCGAGGATGACCGCGGAAGCTGCCCGCAGTTTGGCGTCGGAAGTTTGGCGGGAGCAGGCTTCTAAAGACCGGATCATGGGGATCCCACAATCCAGTAGCACCGCCATTTGGCGGAACCATTGAGTGAGGTGTTGAGTTGTCATATGGCCTCTCGGAGGTTTGTGACGGCGCGAACGGTGCGGTCGTCGGTGGTGGTGAGTTCGATGGTGAGACGCGTGGGGTGCGCGATGCCGCCGCCGACGACACGGAACGAGCGCGCCTCGGTGAGTCGAAGACTTTTGATGGGTTCGGTGGTTTTGGGTTTTGCGGGGTCGTAGTCGGCGCGGTAGTAAGTTTCCCGCAGCACCCCGTTGACGAGTTCAAACTCCACGGTCTTCTCGAGCACACCGTCGCGCAGCATGAGTCGGTCGGTCGGATGTTGCACCACTTGCCAAAGGCTGGGCTTTACAAAGGCCGAGCAGTTGCGAAAACGACGGGCGATGGTGAGCGCGGCGACGCGAGCTTCGGCCAAACGCTCGGCGGGCTGTTGTTCTTTCGAAACGACTCGGGTCATGCTGGTGAACAGCCCCACGCTGACCACCATGAACACGCTGAAGAGACCGCAGCTGACCATCATCTCGATAAGAGTGGCGCCCCGCCGACTCTGCGCTATCGCCCCACGCGCCGTCACGGGTTCACCAACGTTTCGAGTCTGTAGGTTTCCTCTTCACCCACCCACACCGTGACCCGAGCCAAGCGCAGACGGACATCGTTGGGCCAAGAGAGGGCTTCGATCTTGATGGTGCGCCCATCTTCAGGTATGGGCAAAGGATGGTGGGGCCATTCCTCTGGTTTCACCGTCAGGTATTCTTCGAGCGCGTTCTGCGCCACGATGGCTCCACCGAGACGAAGGTCC
Source organism: Candidatus Xenobia bacterium (assembly GCA_037968995.1). Lineage (GTDB taxonomy): Bacteria > Vulcanimicrobiota > Xenobia > Xenobiales > JADMJV01 > JAEXNA01. The sequence goes on along the minus strand of JBBKWP010000430.1, from coordinate 10,555 downwards.
GCCTCTTTGCACTGGCGTCGAGCCAGGGGGAGCACTCGGCAAACCAGCGCCAGCAGAAGGGCAGTGCAGTACATGGCCACGATGATCTCCATCAGACTGATGCCTCGACAATTGTTAAGATTCTTCATTGGTTGACCTCCTGGTGACAAATCCGCGGTCGACGTCGAGCTTAATGACAACAGGACGCACCCCCCGGAAAGACTGGGCCGTTGAAATGAGTGAGGCGTTTTGCAAGGTGACGTTCACCTCACACTCGTTCATCTCGAAGTGGGCCGCCTCTCCACTGGCGATGTAAAGACGTATTCCGGCCTCGGCGGCCTGTAAGGCTCTGATCTGACGTTCGTGGCCTATCGATTGTGTGCGAGTGATCGAACTGAACTTCAAAAAGGTCCAGGCGATGGTGGCAATGACGGGAACCATCGCTAAAAAGATTGCCAACGCGAAACCTTGGGATCGTTTCATGGACCGACCCCCCACATCATCTCGTAGAGACTCTTGGGAGTAGCATAGGCTTCCCTCCAGTGGGGCTGATAGCCCTCACTCTCGCGCTCATCGAAGTAGGTCCCCAAAGGAGGGAGTTCGCCGTTGCCTCGGATCATTTCTTCGATGCCTTGGCGTCGGGCGAGATAGCTGTAGACGATCTCGCGGTCGAGAAACTCTTTGAGCAGAAAAGGCGCGCCGGCCTTCGTGAGATCGGTGTGTCCACTTCCTTTCAAGACGACCTCTTTGAGCCAAGGAACGGGTCCAGTTTTGGCGCCCCAGGCCAACGGTTGTGGAACGAAACCGTCGCTCCCTTGTTCGTCGGTCGCCAGTCGTCGATGACGCCCGTAGAGCACGTTGTCCGTTGGGTGGGGCAAGTTCGCCTTTGCACCGTAAGCGGCCACCGCTAGGACCTCCGCGTGGGCCGGTGCGAAATAGGTGGACCAGTCGCGACCTACGTCGAAAAGGTCCGTCAAACTCCACCAAGCGCCCGACATCGACGTCATCTGGTCTTGGGTTAAAGGTTGAAGCCCGAAGCGCGCCGCTCTGTCTTTCACCCCAAAAGCCAACAGCAAATCGATCGTCGAAAGACCGTCCAAGGGCGTCCCGAGGTAGGCGAGGCGCTTCACTATTCGACCATCCTTTTTGGCGATAAGCGACGTTTCGCGGGCTATCAGTCCACCGTAACCTGTCCCCGCCAGAAGGATCTGGACCTTTTGGTCGGCGGTTTCGGCTTGAGGTTGACGTGGGTCGCTCGGGTTTATGCGCCGAGCCGGATTGACTTCGTCTTGGCGCCCCTTTTCAAAGCGGTCGGCACGCAGTCTGGCGTAGAGATCCTGAGCCACAACTTCGGTGGCCACGAGGTTTTGCAACCCACTCCCCTCATATTCGTAGCTGTACACCGAGCAGTACTGGTCTCGCGCCCAAGACAGAGTGCTCCAGGATTTGAAGAAGTCGGCGAAGGTCGACCGGTCTTCGAAGGCGTCGTGAATGACGATCAAAGCCCTCGGCTGACTGGGATCGCCCTCTTGGACGAACTCCAGGCGCAAGGTATTCGCCGAACCGATGGAGGTGAGTAGCAAAACAAGGAAGCTCCCGAAAACACCGTGTCTCATACCATGGTCACTCGGCGGATCTCTTCCACCGTTGTGAACCCCTCGGCCACTTTGTCTAGAGCCTCCTCGATCAACAGCCGCATGCCTTGCTCGCGGGCCACTTTCTCCAGGTCCATGTCGTTGGCTCCGCTTTCGATCAGCGTGCGCAGTTCGGGGCTCATCAGCATCAATTCATGAATGGCAGTGCGGCCTCTGAAGCCGGTGCCATTGCACTCCACGCAGCCCTGGCCGGCTTTGATGTTTCCGTCGAGGAGTTCGATCTCATAACGTTCGGCGAGCCTTTTGAGTCGATCATCAATGGCCACCGGAGCCGAGCAGCAAGAGCAGTTAACCCGCACCAAACGTTGGGCCATGGTGCCAAGACATGTGGAGGTTACGAGCTTCGGGTTGACCCCGAGGTCGCGGATGCGCGTGATGGTGCGCACGGCGTCGTTGGCGTGCACCGTCGAGAGTACCAAATGTCCGGTGAGGGAAGCTTCCACCGCCATCACCGCTGTGTCTTTGTCGCGAATCTCGCCGACCATGATGATGTCGGGGTCGTGGCGCAAGAAATTACGCAAAGTGGACACGAAGGTGACGCCCTTGGCTTCGCAGGTCTGCACCTGGATCACCCCGGGCACGTTGTATTCCACGGGATCTTCGATGGTGAGCAGCTTCTTCTCCGGCGAGTTGAGTCGGCGCAGTACGGTGTAGAGCGTGGTGGTTTTCCCGCTTCCAGTGGGGCCGGATACCAGAAAAATGCCGTGGGGGGCGGTTATGAGGTCTTCGAAGCGGTTCAGAACGCCTTTGGAGAAACCGAGGTCTTGCAGGGTTTGACCTTCGCCCGGACGATGAATTCGGATGACGATGCTCTCTCCGTGAGAGGTGGGGAGCACGGACACCCTCATGTCGATACCGCACGAGGGCAAGTAGATGCGTCCGTCTTGAGCTTTCTGAGTTTCCGCGATGTTCATCGTCTTCCCAGCCGCGCCGGACTTGTTCTTCACTACTACGGGGAGCGCGGCTTTGAGATGCTGCAGCAGGATCTTTTTGGGCGCGAACTCGCGGGCATCGATAGAGTTGATGAGCAGTCCGTCTTTTCGAAAGCGGATGATCAGTTCGTCTTCTAAAGGCTCGAAGTGAACGTCGCTTGCGCCCTGGGCTACGGCGCGCTCGATGATCTCATCGACGATAGCGCGCGGACTCACTTCTAAAACTCGAGCCGAACCGAACAGGATCTCCAAGAAGTGTGTCAGGTCGTTGGCCAACACCGCGACCCGTCGAACCACCTTGAAGTCGGTCTTCTCCTCCACCGCGGCCACGGCGTCGTCGTCACTGGGGTCGAGCATCCCCAAGGTGAGTCCGCGCTCAGTGGCTTCCACACAGGTGAGGCGATGGGCCACGCTCAGTTCGCGGTTGACGATGGACGCCACTTGAGGCGAAATGTCGCTCGCTTCAAGATCGAAGCCGTCGACTTCATAAGTGGCCTTAAGTCCTTCGAACCAAGCTTTGCGTCCCACCGTTCCCAAATAGAACGGTTCGAGGGTGAAGGCTCTGAGGTTGCCCGACTGAACGTGACGTGCCAGCTCTTCTTCTCCGATGCCGCGCTGAGACAAGAAGTCGAAGAAAGCGGGCCGCTCTTGGGTCTTGTCCTTCCCTAAAAATTTTCTGATGGTTTTCATTTCTAACATTTTTCGTACCTCCACTCGATAGAGGCCGGGGTGTTCTGAAATGTTCACTCTGGTTTTCTGGCATATTCGGGCCGGGTCGTTTTGACAGATGTACTAGTGCTGAGAAGTTTTTGGAGGGGCCAGCGCAGGTTCAGCCCACGCTGGTCTGGCAGGCTGGAAATCTCTCAGCGAACAGCTTGTGAAGCCAGACCAAGGGAGCGTATGCAAATTTTAACGGAAGGGTCCGAAGTTCGGAAGTTTCTCGGAACTCGCCTTGATAGGTTGAGTCAAAGTCAGGAGAATATTTCCAATGCACATCCAGTTAGAGCCTCGTTCAGAGGCGGCTTACCTCACGGCACTCAAGCTCAAAAGAGACGTGGCTCCCCTGCAGCAGCGGGTGACTGCTCTGAAAGCGCTCAACGGCACGGAATTCGATTCCGAGTCTCAAAGGGATACCGAAGTGCGCTATCAGGACGAACGGGTGACCTGGAGCCGAGCGCAGACTGTATATGATGCGCCCGATGGCCGACAACTGGTCAGTCAGGGGACCGGTGTGGAGCTTCGCTCAGGAGACGATTTCGTAGGCCTGCGCGAGGACGTTCCTCTGGAGCACGAAACCGATACTGGAGATACATCGTGTGATGTGCTCACACAACAACAGTCCCTTGGTGATGGCGTGGTCCTGACTCAAACGACCCGTCTGGGGCACCAGTCCGACGAAGTTCTTGACTATCTTATCGCGCTCACCGATCGCAGTTCTGGGACTACCCACGTCTTCAAATCCGACGATCGCGAAGAGGGTCAGAGGCAGTGCGAGAGTAAATGGGGTGAGCTTATGGCGCTTGACGGCTCCGCAGTCGATCAAAACGAGGACGCGGGCGGCGTCTACATCGAGGAACCGGCAATGAGAGCCGCGCTCTCGGAAGAAGGTTCGTCTCGTTCCCTGGGTTCCTTTGAATGGACCTCGCTGGAAAGCGGCCGGGAAAAGGAATCTCTGTATCGAATCGTCGATGCGGGCGGTGATTCTTTCAGTCTCACTAAGGGGGTCTCTCTTGGCGCTCAGGACCATCTGATACAAAGGAAATTCGTGGAAGAGCTTGGTGAATTCGAAGACTTCATCTTTATCGATCCCATCAAATGAGCACCGCGACAGTCAAAACAGCTTCTTGAGAAGCGAACAGGCTTCGCGACCATCAGAGAGCGCTCTTGCAGTTAGGAAGACCGGTGAGGAAACTTTGGTTTGGGGGCGTAGTCATCGCGCTTCTCTTTACGGCTTTCAGGCTCAAGGCGGGGTTTGGTTATGCTCTCGGAATCGACCAGCACAGCATCACCGTCGGTCAGGTGAAAGTCGAGCGACGCGACAAGGGGCTGTCTGATGACAAGATCGTCGAGATCATACCGTCTCCGGTAGCGCCTCGATCGTGTTTGGCTCGGAGCGAGGAGGGCCGGGTCTGGCGAACTTCTGATCTCGGTGCTCATTGGGACCCGGTAGAGGTCTCCGGTGTCGCCTTTGCCGCGTACTCGCCGGACGGCTCTTTGTTCATCGCGCGTGACGATCTGACCGTGGCGCTGGAGGGTAAGAGCGGTTTTGCGGACATCTCTCCGCCGGCGTCCTTGGTCAAACAGGCGCAGGCCGACCGCAGGAGCAAGCCCGAGAATTTCACGGTGCGGGCTATCGGGGTCTCCAACGGCGGAGAGATCTGGGTGGTCACCGCTGGACTTCCTGTCTATGATCCCTTAAGAGCTTTGCGGGATGGCTATTTAGGGCGACTGGAACCTTCGCAATCTTTGAATCTGAACCACGATTTAGCTCTCCTGGTTCGCGACACCGACGCGAAGTGGCGCTTGCAATCGACGGATCGGTTGAGTGAACTTGAGGGGCTCTCCCGCACCGATTGCCGATGGAGCGTCGGTGCTCACTACGACCTGCGTTTGAACGACAAAGTCGTACCCACCGACTGGTTTGGGGTGACGATGCGGGCCGGGCCTCTCAGGGGCGGTACCTATTTCGCAATGGGTGACGGGGCTTTACAGGTCGGGGAAGTCGCCGACTGCGAGTTGCGCGGTTTGAATAAAGTGTGGGAGTTTGACGGGTTGGTAGGAACCAACGCTTCAGAGCCTTTTGAAGGGCCGGACGGGATCGAGATACTCACGCCCACTTTCAACGGTCTCAAAGCTGTGACCATTCCTGAAACGTCCTTTCCCGCCTGGAAATTGGTGCTACACTGGGTCTATTTCCAGAACGGACTCGCGATGATCTGGGGTCTTGTCGTCGCTGTCGGGCTGCTCCTGTACTTTCGCCACCGCGGATAGTCGCCTCGTGGGCCTCGTCTTGCCACATGCAGGGGGGGAACACCGACAGAGTTGAACGGTTGAGATTGCAGTTAGATGTTCTTGGAGGGGACGGTCGATGAACGAGCGAGAAAAGGCGGCATCCTCGAGTGGATATGTCCTCAAATGGGTTTCGGTCCCCATCCAGGTGTGGAGATCGTGTTGAAGCCTGGGTTGCTTTGTATCGGTCGAGGGAGAGAAGGGGAGAGTCGATATGGATGGCTTCTCATTCCCGATCCCACTGTGTCGCGCCACCACGCTAATCTGCATTGGCTGCCCGAAAAACAGCGCTTTCTCTACGAACATGTCTCGCGGACGAATCCAACACTCGTGAATGGAAACATGGCCACCGATTCTCAACCGCTAATTCATGGGGCTCGTCTCCATATTGGGCTTTCTATTTTCGATCTTGAGCGAAAAGTGATCAAGCTTCCCGGCCTCGCAAGTCTTCCAAGTACGGAGCCTGTGAGCGACATCCCGGTGCACGACGAGGACTACTTTCTGAAAGCACTTCCCGACGGCTACTCCGTGAAGTTACTGCGTGTGGGGTTGAACACTATCGGGCCGGGAGTGAACGTTCTTTGGATACCGATTCAGGGCCGATTTGTTCTCAATGCAATAGGGCGACCCAATACGCAGGTCATGCGTCTCACGGCCGAGGGTGAAACGGTCATCGCCTCCCACCAGCGTCCGGTGCCTCTGGAGGCTGGTGACGTCCTGAAAGTTGATCTGTGTCGATTTAGATTTGGGAAAGAGACCGCATCCGCCTAAGGCGCCACTCCCCACATCATTTGGTAGAGCCCTTTGCGACTGGCGTAAGCTTCTCGCCATTGGGGTGCGGCGGCCCTTGTGTCGCGCTCATCCCAGTAGATGTAGAGAGGCTTGATGTCTGGCGTGGCTTTGATGATGTCTTCGATCTGTTGACGTCGCCACAAGTACTCGTAGGTGACTTCCTTGTCGATCAGTTCGGTGACAATGAAGATGAAGGTGTCTCTGGATTTGGTCAGGTCGGCGTGTTGGACACCCTCTAGGGTCCGCTCGACTAGCCATGGCATTGGGCCCGTGGTTGTTCCCCAAGCGAGGGGGTGGGGGACGAAGCCGTCGGAACTCAGACCATCGTTGAGAATTCTGCGGTGGCGCCCGTACAACACGTTGTCGGTGGGATGGGGCGAGCGTAGGGTTGACCCATACGCGGTGACAACCCGCTGGTCGGTTCGGGCTGGAGCGAACACCTCGCTCCAGGATCGACCGCTGTCGAAAAGCTCGACGAGACTCCACCACCCTTGGGAGAGAGACGTCAAAATTGAGTTGTCCAGCGGCGTTGTGAGGCCGAGGCTCAAAGCTCGTGAGGGAAGGGTGAAGGCGAGGATGAGATCGATGGTGGAAAGGCCGTCCAGGGGCGTCCCGATGTAGCCAAGTCGCTTCACCTTCCGGCCGTCTTTTTTGGCAAGAAGCGCCAACTCTCGGGCTACCAAACCGCCGTATCCGTGACCGGCGAGGAGCAGTTCTAGGTGCTGTCCCTCTAAGGTTGGCCCGGGTTGACGTGGGTCTTTGGGAGCGGATGTCGATTGTGGATTGACGTCGTCGGGATCGACGATTGCGAATCGATTGGAGCGTACCTTTGCGTAGAGAGCCTCCGCTATTTCGCGAGGCGTAGCAAGATTGGTGAGACCACTCCGCTCGTATTCGTAGCTGTAAACCGAACAGTATTGACTCCGCGCCCAAGAGCGATCGCGATCACTCCAGTTGTGAAAGAAGTTTGCGAAGGCAGTGCGGTCTTCTAGAGCGTCATGAAGCACGATGAGGGCCCGGGCTTGTAGGGGCTCGCCTTCTTGGGCGAACTCAAGACGCAGCGTGTCGGCGTGCAGCGGCGTCCATGGGAGCATGACTGTCAAAAGGGTGATGAGAATCGGAAAACGGTAAGACATTGGTGACCTCCGAACGACAGAGTCCCTCAAGGACGAGAATGTTCACTGGTTGCGGAGACGTGGGCTACGCCGCGATTTTGGTGGCGTCAGCGCCACGAACGGGTGGCGTAGGCGAGTCGTGCGGAAGTTAACCGGAGGTACGATGCGCCACCAGGTACGCATTGAGAGCGGACGCGAATTTGTGAAGATCTTTTTTGTTGTACGGTGGAGGGCCGCCGCCCAGCAGCATGTCGGCGCCGCGCAATTCGTCCATCAGATTTCTTGTGGCCAGTTTCGCCTTGACGTTTTCTTCGGTATAGATCGTGCCTCGGGGGTCGAGGGCGGTGGCGCCTTTGTCCACAACTCGGCCGGCCAGTGGAATGTCGGCCGTGATGACTAGGTCACCCCTGCTCGCTTGGTCGACGATCCAGTCATCGGCTACGTTGAACCCATCGTCGACGACAACGCTCGCTAAATAGAGGCTGTCAGGGTGTCTAAGCGGCACATTGGCAACCAGTGTCAACGAAGTTTTCTCGCGTTGGGCTCCCTTAAAGAGAATGCGCTTCACCTCTCCCGGCACAGCGTCCGCATCGACCCAGATTCTCATGCCTTAAGGCTGGGTGCTCGGCGTCAAAACTCCTGCTATTCTCGAATCAATCCTAGCTCAGGCGTCTTGGCGAGGGGGTGAGCTAGGATGCCATCATCGTTATAGGTTAGCGTCTCTTTATCACCAGAATAGACCCAAGTCCGTCCTTCCATCCCCGCCTTGCGGACATGAAAATATTCATCACCGGTCTTTTGGTCTTTGGCATACCAAGAGTTATGGTTGCCGACAGTGCGCAGCCATTCCAGCTTTGCGGTTTTGCCGTAATCCGCTGTGTAGAATTTGGTCGGAACACCCCTACGACTCCCGTCCAACTTTGTCAGGAAAGATGCGAAAAAACCGCCCTTTTTTAGCCTGACGGAGTTGGGATTGGGATCTTGGTCTTTCGATGTTCCGTCGCGTTCCTTCACCTGTTCGAGGAGGCGAATCACCTGGGTCCTAACTTCTTCCGCTTCCGTGAAAAGTTTCGTTGGAGAGTGGGGCTCCCAAACTTCCTTTTTGAGTTCCTCGGCGTTGAGTCCGACGAAATCTTCCTGCGCCAATTCCCCAGCCTTACTCAAAATGGTTTTTTCATTCTCTTGCCAGCCCGCGACGTTCTTGAAGTATTCCGGATCCAAAGGGCCTCCTCCAGAGCCAGTCCAACCACGACCGTAAACCATCCTGCTATTGTTCTCGAGAAACTCTGTTCGAAGGTCTTCTCTTTTTTCGTGACGAGAAACGTCGAGGTTGTTGAGGCGAATCGTTCTAATCATGTCTGCTCCTGGGGATATCTTGAAAGTGGAATGGGCGTAGGAAGGATAGCTGAATTGCCTGTCGCTATTTTGGAAGCAAGCTCAATTCAGGTGTTCTGGCCAGAGGATGAGGTTCGATCCCCAGGTCTCTGTAGGTTAGGGTCTGTTTGTCAGGTGAATGAATCCAGGTTCTACCGTCAAACCCACCCGTGTCGATATAAAAGTACTCATCACCCGTCTGTAAGTCTTTGGCGTACCAAGAATCGTGGTTGCCGACCGTCCGCATCCATTCGATCTTTTCGGATTTACCGTATTCCGCCTTGTAGAATTTTGTCGGAATGCCTCGGTAACCGCCGCTCCAGATCGAAAGAAAAGGCGCTAGAAAACCGCCCTTCTTGATCTTAACAGACGTAGGATTGGGGTCCTTGTCTTTGGATGAACCATCGAACGCCTTGACCTGTTGGAGCATTCGAGTGACCTTGGATCTGACTTCTGCTGCCTCGTCGAGAATTTCTTCTGGTGAGGTGGGATTCCAGATTTCGCTGTTGAGGTCCTCACCCTTGAGTCCGACGAAATCCTCTTTCGCCAACTCCTCCGCCGTGCTCCAGAGATCTTTCTCGTTCGCTTGGAACGTTGCAACGTTTTGGAAGTTCCACGGATTGATAGGTCCTACGGCATGACCATTCCAGCCGCGGCTGCTTTTGATCTTGTCATTGTTCTCGATAAGGTCCTTACGAACTTCTTCTCTTTTCTCATGGCGGGAAGCGTCGAGGTTGTCGAGTCGTATTGTCCTTATCCTAATCATATCTGCTCCTTGGTCTCTTGGAGGTACAGTACTCCTCATAGATGGGACCTATGTGGAATCTCGAAGCTGGATATGTTCAATAGTCTAACAACTTCGAGTCGAAGTGAATCTTACAACGGATTTCGCTCCCGGCAGCCTTGACTGGCCAGACGAAGGTGCCTCAGTGCCGATATCAGCCACCTCGTGAAACCCCGGGCTGGGGGAATGAATTTGTCGATTCCAGCTCTGTCGTTACGTTTACCGTGCTGCATCGCTAAATTCCATTGCCAGGTTAATGCAAATGGACTGAACCAACGCTTCTCAGCGTCTGAGGAATTATATGGGCGGCTACATTCGGCGCCGTGAACTCATTCGTGCCTCCACAAAAGTGACCGTCGGCGCCGTGGTGTCAGGCGCTGCCGCGGTGGTGAAGGTCCAGACATTGGGTGCTGCCAGAGGATTCCCGGCCAGATCCGTTGGTCCGGGGGATCCTCGGCGGTTCCACCGGAGCTCCCGCGGCTCCCACCACTGGCGCCGCGGCTCCCACGTCCGGCGAAGGGTCAGGCTCCGGCGCCGTCGGCTGGGCGGAATCGCAACTGGGCGTCAGCGAGTCCGGCAATCCCGATGTGGTTCGAGGCTACTCGAACGGCGCCACCCAGTCTTGGTGTGCCGATTTCGTTTCCAAAGCGTTCGAGAACACCGGAGGCTCGCCGTTCGGTCATCAGTCTTCTGTCCAGGGAATCCTGAACTGGGGACGGGAGAACGGTCGTTTCATCACGGATGAACAGGCGGAATCGAATCCTCAAAGTGTTCGCGAGGGCGATATCGCGGTTTGGAAAGAAGGAGGAAGATCTCACGTCGGTCTGGTTACTGGAGTGAGCGGACAGACCTTTCAAACGATTGAAGGCAATACTTCCGACCGGGTGGCGCGCCGTAGCCACTCGTTGGGGGAGA
>JBBKWP010000429.1:0-7342 GCA_037968995.1 Candidatus Xenobia bacterium | reverse complement strand
TTCTTGCTTCGAAACCGCCCTTCGAACCATTCGAAACAACGACCGTCGATTTCATACCGGGAAAGTTAAGGGAGTCTCCCGACCATGGCTGAGAGTAAGAGCAAATTCGTCCGAAAAGCGCTGGCGATCGCCAGCGCCCTTGCAGTTCTCATCTGCGCGGCTTGCATTCATCAGGTTAACAGCCTCGTCGGATTTCCTGACTCCTATTTTACCCAGTATGATCTGGCCCGGAAACCGCTCTACGTCTTGTGGTCCAGAATACTGACCGCCTATTCCCTAGTTTTTCTTATAATACTTTGGGGCAAGAGTACAAAATTCTGGAGACAGTGGGGCCTTGCTGTCAGTATACTTCTGAGCTTCCTGCTGGCCATCGTATTCTATGATCGCCATCTCTATCAAAGCCTTGAACACGGCCAAGGAGGCTAAAATGGACGATTCGTTCGTTCTTCAGAAAATAGAGGTCCGGTTGCAACGTGCTTCAGTCCCCAAGAATCACTGAACGACGCGATAGAGATCCCCGCGACCGCGCTCGGGTAAAATTTCACAGAACGATCTCTTCAGCTCGGCCTAGAATGTTGGTATGACTCGAAGAACCAAAAGCGCCCAAGAACTCTTCTCAGAAATGGGAGCCCCTTGTCGAGAGGTCGGCACCGGCTTGATTCACTACCTCTATCCCAAAGGAAAGACTCCGGACGAGGTGGTGGGTCGAATGTACGCTCATGTAGCCGACGAATACACGATCTACGAAGTGGGGCGGAGGTTCGTCCTAGAATTTAGCGAGCGCTGCAACGGCAGTGTGGTCTATCGAGCAATTTTGCGCGACCACAAGCCGTCTCCGAACGAGATAGCGTCTCTCTTCGAATCTCATCTGCAAGGAGGTGCAAACGGGGTCTGCGTGCTGGGAAATTTTGACGAGTTAGCCTCCTGGGAGCCCGATTGGAGACAAAACTCTCGTGATGACGAAAGAGCGCTTCAAGGCATCGTGGGCTTCTTCGGTTTGGCCTTAACAGGACTGGCTTTAATAGGAACCGAAAAGCCGGACGGTAGCCCAACCTCTCTACCTACTCGAGTAGGATTGGGTTTGATCGGCATGGGATTTCTCTATGTCGGGGACCGCATGTTTTCTCGGGGGACAAAAGATGCCGGAACTTCTCTTTGATCGCACACGCTTTCAAACTCTAGGCCCGGAGAGGGCCGTCTTTGCTTTTGCTCATCGCGGCTTGGTGGAGATTGAGTATCAGGTCCAGCCAGTCTCGGATAGTGACTTGTGGTGTTTTGGCACTGGGCGTTTCTCCGCCCCTGAGAACTGGCGGACCCGAAAATTCACACTCTTCGCGTCCATCGACCAATTTCAGGGCTTTTCAGCCGCGGAAATCGACCTGGAAGAAGAGTTCTCCTTGACCACGAAGCTTCTCCTGCGGTTTGCCCTCTATCCCCGAGACATCATCCTTATTCAACGTACTTCAATGGTTACGCTCATCGTTTCTGCCCCGAAGGGCTGGCAGATTCTGATCATCGATCGTGGAACTGGCGCCCCCCTTCCTGGGGTGGAGGTCGGTGGACAACGGACGAACGAGGTTGGAGTCTGTGAATTCTCTCATATGGAGAGTATGGGCTACTCGAACTTCACAGCAAGACTGGGGTCGGAAACGCTGCTTCTCCCTGGTTTGTCCGCCTCGAATCACGCTCGTTTGAACTTTTACTACACCTTCCAAGGCAGCGACCGCTTCTCTCCCGGTGACGAGGCTCATCTCGCCACATGGTTCAAGACGTTAGACGGGGGGCGAATGCGAAGTGTCAATGAGGTCTATGCTCACAATGAGGTCGTCGTATCGAGATCCAAGCTCGAGGGCCGAGGAGTTGCGGAGGTTCTGCAAGTCGAGCGGCTCAAAGATGGACTGGTTGAGAACAGCTTTCACCTTCCGGAAAGCGTCGCCAGCGGATCCTCCGGAGCGGTCCGGATCGCTCTTGCGGGTGGTGAGTTCGATCAATTGTCAGAGTTCAAAGCCCATCTGGCCTCGTACTTTACCATTGAAACTAGTCCCCAGTTGCCTGTCTCGGTCTGTCTGGGGACCAAGGAATGGATGGCTTCGGGAGAGAGTCTTCGAGTCAAAGCCGAGTTTCTTCTGGGAGAGGCGGTAGCCGGGGCTAAGGTGCGCTGGGAGGTCTCCGCTCAGGACGAACCGACGCCGACCTGGGATGGGTGGGAACAGTTCAACTTCGGCACCGACACTTCGTTCTCCATCTGGCCAACACGCATCTCGCAGGAATCTGTGACCGACAGCGCGGGTGTCAGTGCAATGCCCCTCCGCGCTTTCAACAGTCGATGCCTTCGGCTTCAGTTTGAGTGCTATGTTGAAGCCTCTCAAGGAGGTTGGTTTAAGCGTCGCGGTCAGTGTAGGGTGCATCCCTCGGCTCTTACGATCGGAATGCGGAGCGACGGACTTCTGAGCGAGGCGAAGGACATTGAAGTTGACCTTATCGTGTTGGACCTTGACGGGAATCCTCGAGAAGGTGTCGAGTGCTCGGTGGCCGTCAATGAAGATGAGCCATTCGCGATCACGACGGCAACGACACCAACCACTTTCTCTTTGCGCCTCACGAGAATAGGGGAGAACAGAATCACCGCTCATGCCTTGGATGAGCACGGCAATAAAGCGCGAACCTCCCTCACGGTCTTCCGTCGAGGTGCGCCTCCAGCCCAGGCTACGCTCCATCTAGACAAGAATGTTTACCAGATCGGTGAGTCCGCTAAGGTGTTGGTGGGCTATCCCAGGGCCCAAGGCGCGGGGGTGCTCCGAGTGGGACGCGTCCAAGCTCTCTATTCGCAAGCCGTGTTGTTAGACCGCGGCTACGCCGAGATGGATGTTGTAGTGACGGAATCCATGGCCTCTGAGTCGATGATTCGTTTCGACTACTTTGACGGTTCAAAATGGTGCTTCTCAGAAACTCTGTTGCGGGTCTGTGTCGATTCTCTTCGGATCCGTTTCGATTCCCAACTCGAACACTTCGGTGGTCAGACTCAGCTTAGGCTCTCTCTTCGGGACCGATTTACCCAGGCTGTCAGTGACGCGACTCTGTTTGTCGCGGTGACGCCGGCGAGTCGACACGCTCACACCCGGCCTCCCTTGGAGGCCTTCTACCCAAAGCTCAATCAACTGGCGTTCTCGCTGATGAGGCCAAGTCTGTCCGCCTGCGATGTCTTTGACTCGGCCCTTCACCTCCGACAATTTCACGCCGCCAGTGTTGGCGCTGCTCCGACTTTGGAAGAGTTGGCCGCGGAACACCAAAAGCAGGAAGCGCTGAATCACCCCATTTGCGGCGACCCCCCTATGCCCGAGGCGTGGGAACTAGCCCTTGATGTAGGATACAGTAACTCCGACAACCCCGTCTCTTACTTCGGCTCTCATTCCAGCGACGGCGAAGGGACGTGTTGTTTGGCCTTTCCGACTCCAAGCCAGGACTACAAAGTTCGTATCGTGGCTATGGCAAAGAGTGGCTTGATGGGAGAATTGACTTTGATGGCTTCGGACGCTTATCCGGGGGCACATCCTGATATACCCTAGGGCGGGTGGACCGTGGTTTCGCCATCAGACCTCGTCTCGTTCGAAACCCAGAGACTGGGCGGCCGCACCAAGCCTGCGGGCCGATTCACCGTGGGTCGCACTGAGTGTTCAACCGTGTCTATACTCCACCAAACGACTGGAGACGAGAATCTCGGCCCACAGACTTGGGGACGGGCGCTGATCTTCAGACAACCTATGCCAAAGGGGGAGTCGCGTCGAGGACCAACAGATGCGTGACGATGTCTCCTGAGACGTGCGCCGAAAGATTTTCCAGCGACTCCCGACCGCTTGCGGTATACTCTCGTTATGTGGGAAAGCTGCTTAGTAGGATGGGCTAAGGTAAGCTCTCTGAGGCTCGACCGCTGGACGGGATCCAAAAAGTATATTGATCGCGATGAAAGAATAGGAACTCACAATGAAACAGGCTAAGAGAATCCTTCCTTGGTTGATAATCCTCTTGCTGACTTTCCCAGCGATGGCCGAAAATCTCCCTGACCTTTTAGGAACTTGGAAAGGTGTCTCCCGGGGTGTGATGAGGGTGGATAAAGACCAGGAAGGGAATGGGCCTTTGCGTCATCACGAGGCCGGTTTCTTCCGCACCGATGTGACCTTTGTCGTCGAGCGCCAGGAAGGGCACTCATTCTCCGGTGTCTTTCGATCTTCTCACGGTGAGGAGGCCATTGTGGGAGTCATCCATACCGATGGAATTCATCTGTCGGCTGTTGACGATGATGGGATGCTTCAAGGCACACTGACCGGGCGACATACCCTCCAATTCATCTACACTCGGCCCGGCAAAGACTTCAAGGTCGCGACCATTGTCGAGTATGTGCGTCAATAGAACGCTCACTGTTGGAGATTTCTAGCCTCGTCTACGAAAAGCTCGGCGAGATCCTAGGCTCGCCTCCTAAATTGACTGCGCCTCGTTGCAATTCGATGGCGACATCCTGCGAGACAGGGACCTGGCTAGTAGACTGATTCCGTTAAGATCGTTTGCCTCTTGAGAGCTTTGTAAGATTCATTATTTCGCACGAGTTGACCCTTCACTCGACAGAGCGTCCGCGGGGTCTGTGATTCGAACTTTCCTGCTCTTTGCGAGCGTCGACCTTTTCCAGGACCCAGACTTTGAGCCACGAACCGCGCGCTATGCCAATGGATGACACGGTGATTTCTGTCAGTAACTTGAGTAAGATCTACGATTCTGGATTTGAGGCCTTGAGCGATGTGAACCTTCAGATTCGTCGCGGCGAAATTTTCGCTCTACTGGGTCCCAATGGGGCAGGCAAAACAACTTTAATCAGTATCATTTGCGGGATCGTCAATGCCTCCAAAGGTCAAGTCAGCGCCGACGGCCACGATGTTGTCCGGGACTATCGGGCCGCGCGTTCGAAAATCGGTCTCGTTCCCCAAGAGTTGACCAGTGACGTTTTCGAGACGCCTTGGGCGACGGTTAAATTCAGTAGGGGCCTCTTTGGGAAGGCCCCAAACCCACAGCACCTAGAGAAGATACTCAGAGATCTCTCTTTGTGGGAAAAGAAGGACAGCAAAATCACCACACTGTCGGGTGGCATGAAACGGAGGGTGATGATCGCCAAGGCACTTTCCCACGAGCCTGAGATCCTGTTTTTGGATGAACCGACCGCAGGAGTCGATGTTGAACTGAGACGCGACCTTTGGGCCATGGTCGCGGGCTTGAGGGAACGCGGAGTGACCATCATTCTGACGACCCACTACATTGAAGAAGCCGAACAGATGGCTGACAGGATCGGAATCATCAACAAGGGACGGATCATTCTCGTAGATGACACGTCAGCGCTCTTGAAGAAGCTCGGGAAGAAGCATCTGAAGCTTCAGCTTCAGACTCCGGTCGACGTTTTGCCATCGAGTCTTAGCGAGTTTTCTCTCGACCTGTCAGAGAACGGCCAGGTGCTCATTTACCATTTCGACTCTCAAGCTGAGACTTCTGGAATCGCCGAACTTCTGAAGCGTTTGGCGGAGGCGGGGATCGAGTTCAAGGATCTTGAGACAAAGCAAAGCTCACTCGAGGAGATTTTCGTTGGATTGGTGGGTAGGAAAACTTGAACTATTACGGGGTGAAAGCCATCTTTGGGTTTGAGATGGCACGTTTTTTTCGAACACTGTTCCAGAGCATCGCATCTCCCGTGCTCTCGACTTCGCTGTACTTCATCGTGTTCGGTTCTGCCATCGGATCGCGGATGCCGCAAGTTGAGGGAGTTAGCTACGGAGCCTTCATCGTCCCCGGTCTGATCATGCTTTCCGTGCTCACCGAGGGGGTTTCGAACGCCTCTTTCGGTATCTTTTTTCCGAAGTATTCGGGAACGATCTACGAGGTCTTGTCAGCGCCAGTCTCCGCATTCGAGATCGTGTTGGGCTACGTGGGCGCAGCAGCGACCAAAGCCCTGATATTAGGCCTCACGATCCTGGTTACCGCGAGACTGTTTGTAGATTTTTCCATTATGCACCCGTTCTGGATGATTCTGTTTCTGGTACTGACTTGCGTGACATTCAGCCTGTTCGGTTTCATCATCGGCATCTGGGCGGACGGATTCGAGAAACTGCAGATCATTCCGCTGATGGTGGTCACTCCGCTGACCTTCTTAGGCGGAAGTTTCTACTCCATCAGTATGCTCCCGCCGCTTTGGCAGAAGCTCACCTTACTCAATCCGGTGGTCTACCTGGTGAGCGGTTTTCGCTGGAGTTTTTACGGAATTGCGGACGTGAGCCTGAGTCTCAGTCTCGGAATGACGGCGACCTTTTTACTGATCTGCTTAGGTCTGGTCTGGTGGATTTTTAAGACCGGGTACCGGTTAAAGTCGTAGGTCGTGACTGTTCGGTGACCGCTAAGTCCTGAAGCGATAAGAGGCCCAAGACAATCTCATCTTCGAAGAAGATCGAGTGTCCCAAGGTTGGTAGGTAGTACTCGGGGCAACGCCACCTGTACGCTGATCGTTGAGATCCGATAGTCAAAGCGAAGCGAGGGCCTGCACTAGGCCCGGCAGGACAGCCAACGCTCAACTCCCGTCGATCTCACGCAGGTCCGTGAACAGATGCGAAGAACCGACGGCCCTAACGCCTTCAGGGGGGACTGGATCTGCGGTTTTTTCATTGCGATCAGTGCCGGTTCTCGTCAATAGTCGTTTGACTTTAGTACACGCTTAGGAGAAAAACATTGAATTATTTGAAAAAAGCCGTCGCCGTTCTGGGTCTCTTATCCTTTTTGGTCGTTCCCTCATTGGCAGACAGCCTGACCAAGGTCAGCGGAGTGATCACCAGTTGGAATGACAAGGGTCTAACCTTGAGAGCCAAGGACAAAGAGTATCGGTTCGATTTCAACCCGCAAAAGACGGTACTTGATGGTCACCCCAGCGTTGACGCTCAGGCCACCTGCTGGTATGCGAAAGCGAAGAATGGCGATCTCTGGTTGATGAGACTCCATGTCGACCAATCTGGTGCGGATGTAGGGAATCTGCTTGTTCCTCAGGTCGGACAGGTTCAAGGCTCCCTTGTAAAAATGACCCCGACCACCATCGTGGTTCGTCAGGGCGGCAAGGAATGGACGATGGCTATGGATTCAGGGAAAACTCTGATTCAGGGCAAGCCCGCCATTGACGACACTGTCAACGTCACCTTCTGGAATGATAAATCAGGCAACCTCAACGCTCTTCTCATCGCCGAAGTTACAGTCGTCGAAGTCGACGTCATCGAAATTAACAACTAGACTTTTTCCAAGTCAAGAAAAAGAGACTCCTCGGAGT
>JBBKWP010000428.1:0-15292 GCA_037968995.1 Candidatus Xenobia bacterium | reverse complement strand
AACTCAACTCGTACTCAGGACGGAACCTGCCTTGTTGAGTTGGCGCACTGAGGTCCTCTGGGGGCCTCACCCTGGTCCGGCCAGACTTCGAGGGTTGGAAGGGATAAGCGCCTCCGGGTCACAGCGGACCAAGCGACCGAACAGCTTGAAAGGGAGTGACAGGCGGGATTTGCGTGCCTGAGAACATTCCCATCAGGTGTCTAGAGTGGCTACCACCTTTTTCTTCTGCCCCCCCAAATATCAGGACTTCCCCTCAGAGTCTACCGTTGTGTCCAGCGCCAACTCAAGCTCAACCTGATTCGCATTGAACTGTAACACGCTCACAATTCCGGAAAGTTGAGAACGACCCAGATTTCTCCTTCTTGTCGGCTTGCGGACCTCTCTAGGACCAGAAACTTCTCTCCATCGAGAGTCATGTCCCAGAATCGACGACCGGCGCGACTGAAGTTGTGAGTGAAGAGGGTGACAGGAACTGGGTTTTCCAGGTTCTCTATCTCCATCATGTCGTCGCCTTGTCGAAAGATTAGACGACCTTGGTTCGTCCAAGCGGGTTCCGTTCCGGTCGTCAGAATTCGCGAGAGACCGTTGGGAAACTCCTTAAGGTAGAGTCTCGGAGTGCCTGACTGATCGGATTGGTAGGCCAGCCATTTGCCATCGGGGGACAAGGCTGGTTCGCGTTCGTCAAATCGTGTCGCCACTATGTCGTATGGCTTTCCACCCGTATTGGGTAAGGCCACGATGTCGTGACCTTGACCGGGCCGTTCCTCTTCGTAAATCAACACGTCGTGAGTCCAACATTTGGGGAACTGGCGGTAAGGGCTGTGAGTCAATCTCAACGGCGTTTCCCCGGAATCGATGTCCGTGGTGTAGATATTGAACGGTCCCTCGCGGTCTGAGCCGAAAGCCAGTTTTTTGGAATCGGGATGAAATACGAAGTCTACGGCGTTGGAGTCGTTGGTAAGACGGCGTTCCCGAGCGGACGACACGTCCTTGAGCCAGATCTCGCGTCCCTCGTCGCTGAACTTCCTGAAAGCTATCCCGCGGCCGTCTGGAGAGAGTCGGACTTCACTGGAGGGGAGGGCGTCAACGTCGCTCAAAATGTTACCCTCTCGGTCGATCCAACGGGGGAAGGGGGCGTTTTGGCCGGCCGGAGTGACGGCGACAATCAGGCCGGGAGCGGAGGCGAAGGCGGACTCTCCACGACTCTCTTCGGCCCACACCTTGGTCAGCACCACTTCCTGGTTGAGCATCAGGGCTCCGCGTCGGAGATAAAGTAGGCCTCCCGCGGAACTCCGACGTCCGGCGTACGCCTGTCGTTCGAGCACCGTTCGCTTTCCCGTTGCTAGGTCTAACGACTCCACGCGCCCCTGGGCGTAAGTGCCGCCCGAGCGAACCGAGAAGATGACGGCTCCGGCCTCCGCGGTACAGGCCGGCCAAGCGAAGACTCGGTCCTCGGATGTCGGGTCGGGGACCAGAAGGGAGGTCACTTCCCCTCCCTGGGCCGATACACTTTGCAGGCCCCCGGCGGTGGTGGCGAAGACGACTCGGTCTTCGTCAACCCAGGTCGCCCCAAGGAACTGTTCCCTAGGAATCCTCCGGGCCATTTGGGTCGGGGCTCCACCCAGCGTGGGGAGCCAGAAGAGACCGTCCTCGCGGAAGTATCCCAATCGTTTCCCACTGGGCGAAAGGAAAGGGAAGACCCCGCCCTCCGTTCCGTTGATCCGACGAACCTCAGGCTCGTTGAGATGTCTCAGGTAGAGCGCTTGGAGGCCATCGGAGAGTGCGGGGTAGACGAGGAGCTTCCCGTCTTCGGAGAGAGCTAACGCTGGATGCTCGTCGGGGAGAACAGTACCTTCGGGGACAGTGACACTGAGGATCTGCTGGGGAGCGGACGCGGGAGTCCCTTGAGAGCCCAGCCAAGACCCCAATCCGACGGCGAGCGCCAGAGCGAGCACGCCGGCGACCACAGCGGTCGGCCGACTCCATCGAGCGGGCGCAGGAACGAGAGGTTTGGCTTGAAGCTTTGTTCGAGAGACCGGAGTGGGGGCTCTGGACATGGCTTTAGACTCTACAGGTAGTAAAAGCGGGTCGAGCCGTTCGGCGAACTCCGTCATGCTCGACAGACGTTCCTGAGGATTTTTCTCTAAGCAGTCCTTGATGAGAGCGCGGAGAACGTCATTTTGAGGGAGCGCTTCCCAGTCCGGTTCCGTGGTCAGCACTGACGTGAGGGTTGCGCCGAGCGTCTTCCCGGCAAAAGCTTGCTTCCCCGTGAGAACTTCAAACAAACAGCAGCCCAATCCCCATACGTCCGAACGAGCATCCAGGGATTCCCCTTGGAGTTGTTCCGGGGCAAGGTAGGAGGCGGTTCCTAGAACCGCGCCTTCCTGGGTCTCAAGGTGAGCCTTGGTAGACAGTTGAGTCCCGATCGTTTTTGCGAGTCCGAAGTCGAGAATTTTCAGTCGGCCATCGGGAGTGACCATCATGTTGCCGGGTTTGAGGTCCCGGTGCAGGATGTCGGCTTGGTGGGCCGCTGCCAAGGCTTCGGCGGCTTGGTGGAAGAGCCGTAAGGCTCGTAGAGTTTCCATGGGGCCTTGCTGAGAGAGCTCAGCCAGGTCCTGACCCGGGACCAGTTCCAATACCAGGCAGGGTCGGTCTGCGAGGTTTTCGATGTCGTAGATCGAGGCTATGCCGTGGTGATTGAGAGCAGCCAATAGGCGGGCTTCACGCTGGAATCTTTGCACGCGCTCAGGGTTTTGGATCACATCTTCGGGAAGCACCTTGATGGCGACCTCGCGCTCCAAACGAACGTCCAAGGCTCGATAGACGGCCCCCATTCCCCCTTCGCCGACCTTACCGAGAATACGGTAAGGGCCAAGCTCTCGACCGCTTTCCAGAATCACTCCTCTGAGTTCGTAGGCTCAGGGCGAATACCTGGCCTAGCAAACTCGGCGGCTACTCGCCGGGAAAGAGCGTGATCCCGAAAGGGTCCACTCCGACGGCAACTTGAGTCAGGAATCGGGGCACACCGCTGGTCGGATCGATGGAATAGACGGAGACCGTCGTGCCGCCATCGGTGTGGGTGACGTAGGCCTTGGTTCCGTCGGCTGTTCCGAAGACGTTGTGTGGACGAGGTACCGGAGGTGGAACACTTCCCGCGACCACCCGACTGTTGAGGTCGATGGCGATGAGTCCGGGCACTGTACCCCCTAAGGTGTGCCCAGGGAAGTTCGTCGTAAAGAGAGAGTTCCCGTGGGACGGTACCCAGGTACCGTGAGCTCCCGCGGCTTCGACTTCCGCGAGAACTTGCAGCGTGGTTCTGTTGAGAATAAAGACATTGTCCGTTCCCTCGCAGGCAGCGTACAGTTCCGAATTGGTCGGATTTAAAAAGACGTGGGGGTCTTCGCCGACATTCACGCGGGCGACTTCCTGGAAACTTACCCTGTCAAATTTGACCACAACGTCCGGCACTCCAGCCAGTCCCAGAACAGTGAGGAAAGCGTGGGTTCCATCCAGCGTAACATCGTGGGGAACGCCGCCTGCCTGCTGCAGGTCCTCAGGGACCCCTACAGTGGCCAGACGTTGCTGAGTATTCACGTCAAACACGATGGCGCTTTTGGCTGTTCGGTCCACCACCCACAGTTGGTTACCGTTGGTCCACATGTGGAAGGCATCAGAATCAGTGGCAAGGATGCCCGCCAATCCCAGATCACTGGTCCGGTACGCCACAACTCTCGAGTTCGCGGTATCTCCCACGTATATCTGCTTGGAGACCGGGGAGTATACCACATATCCCGCGGCGGACGGATCGGTTCCGTTTGGTAAGGTCAGGGTATGCGTCACGGTGTCGCTGACGGTGCTTATGACCGACACGGTTCCGTCAAGACTGGCCACGATCATGGAGGGCTCTCTCGTGAAGACCGGATCCGGCGCAACGTTATTGGACGGTGCCGACGTTTGGAGCGTCTGGCTGCTGCCGCACCCGATCGCTATAAGACAGAGCGAAAAGAGACAAAATGCTTTGAGTTTCATCTGATCTTCTTCCGATTTCAGTCGGAGAGGCCTTCACCTTAGGGAGATCTGTTTGCTGTACCTGGATGCCTGGAAACCTCGAGAATGGCCAGGATACGGATCGAGGATTCCGCCACCTCGTAGATCATCCGATAGCCGCCGAAGATACGTTCTCGCACTTCAAGCGGGTCGAACCCTGGGCATTTGCGGCCGATGTCTGGATAGAGCAGGACTTCATCCACCATACCCAACCATCGCTCCACAAAAGGACCTGCCACGAACGATGCCTTATCCGCCATCTGTTGGTAGGCGGACTCTAACTGCTGGAAGGCGGAGGGGCTCCACACGGCCTGGGTGGGTCGCGGACTCACGCGCCCGCCTGCGCCGATGGACACCAACGCCGAACTCTTCGACCCACCTCTTCGTGGGTGATGCCTTCGCCTCGATCAAGCTCTGCTTTAGCTAGGGCTAAAAGTTCTCGAAGGTTATCGCGCTGAGCGTCGTCATCGGCGGGAAGTTCCATGCTGTTATCCTAACGCTCGTCACGCGCTATGTCGACCGAAGCAGGCTCCGACCCAAGAGAAAAGAACCCAAGGGGGTGAGACCCCCCGGCCCGCGTGGCTTAAAAATATTAAAGACCGCTTGGCAGTTTCAAAGGGACCAGTTTGGCACTCTGGGCAGCTTGATTCAAGAGTACGGCGACATCGTGACTTATCGTTTCGGGCCCTTTCCAGTTGTTCTGCTCAACCATCCTGACGCGGTACATCATGTGCTCGTGGATAACCACCCTAACTACACCAAGCGGGACATCCCGTTTTACAAGATGCTGCGGGCGTTTTTAGGAGACGGACTTCTGACCAGCGACGGCGCCTTCTGGCTTCGCCAGCGGCGGTTGGCCCAACCCGCTTTCCAGCGCAAGAAAATTGAGGCGATGAGTCCGATCATCGTGAGATGCACCGAAGATATGGTGGCTCGATGGCGTACCCTACCGAGCGGTACGCAACTGGATATCGCTGAGGAATTGATGCACCTCACTCTGCGCATCGTGGGTCTGTTGCTCTTCTCGCAAGACCTCAGTCAGACTCAAAACGCCGTGGGCGCAGCGCTCGATGAACTGCAAAAACAGATGGGCGAGCGGTTTTCCGCGTTCATACCCCTGCCGCCAATTCTGCCAACCCCTAGAGACAAACGTTTCCGCCAAGCCCGCGAAGACCTGCACTCCTTGGCCTTGGAAATCGTGCGCGAGCGACGGCAGAATCCCGAGCCTCCCAGCGACCTTTTGAGCTCGCTCATAGAGGCCAGAGATCCCGAAACCGGGGAGGCCATGAGTGACGCTCAGATCTGCGACGAGTTGGTGACATTTCTTCTGGCTGGTCACGAAACCACGTCCAACACTCTCACCTGGACTTTCTATCTTTTGAGTCTGCATCCAGAGCAGCGGCGTCGCTTGGAAGCCGACCTTGAAAACGAGGCGCCCAAGGGGCAGAGCTTCTGCGACAGGGTGATTCTAGAAGCGCTTCGGCTCTATCCGCCGGCCTGGGTTTACGGCCGCCAGAGCACTCAAGCGGACAGCTTTCGCGGCATCAACATCGGGGCCAAACAGATCGTCATCATTTCGCCCTATTGGGTACACCGCCATCCGGATTTTTGGCCCAACCCCGAAGGGTTCGACCCCGAGCGTTTCACCCAGGAGATCCCTCGCGGCGCCTACGTGCCTTTCGCGGCAGGACCACGCCAGTGCATCGGCAACCACTTCGCGCTTTTAGAATCGCGTCTGATCCTCAGGACCATCACCCAGCAAGTCCGGCTCAATCTCGTGGGCGGAACCCTAGCCGTACCCGAAGCTCTTATCACCCTGCGTCCCAAGGGCGGTCGTCTCCCCATGACGTTGGAGTTTCGGCGTGCCCTTGGTTAAGGGTCAAGATTCGACGGTTTGTCAAAAAATGAAGGGAACTCGCGATTTTTCAAGAAATTTCTCTTTATGCAACCAGAACTTATAAGAAACAGGCTTATTGAGGAGCTCACCGGTCGCTCACCGGAGCACCGGACTGGGATGTTGGTCGGATTTTTCTTCGCTTTGGGCATTATCGCCGCCATCGGAAGCGGTCTGTATCTTTGGATGTGCATCGAAACTGACGGCGAACCTAGCAAAGTCGGATTCCTAACCGCATCATTGGGCGCCGTTGTTTTGGGATTTGTACTTGGAGGCATCGGCAGCAAGATGGGACTTCTCGACGCCCAAATCGACGAGAAAGCACTGGAAGCTTTAACGCACGATGACGAAGACGCCTTTGCCGAAATGGGCATCAAGACGTGGGGCTACGATCAAAGACGGGAACAGGAAATAGCGACAGCCGGTTTTTTTCTGGCCACTTTTCAGTTCCTGTTCGGGACTTTGTGGAGTTGTTTCGAGTTCTTGGTCTTGCCTTCTAACCTCCCCGAAGAAGGCTTGAGAGGAGCCACGGCCGTTATGATGTATCTCGAGCAGAGCGGACGAACGGGTCAAACGCCGCTTACCCTGGGTCTAGCAAAATCGGGCTTGGCCGAGCAAGACACCCGTCGGGGACTCGCCTTTCTTATGGCCCGTGGCTTGATTGTGGGAAATTCCGACGGCTACATGCTGACCGAAAAAGCTAAGAACATCACCCAGTAGTTAAGCCTTCAGTGGCTTGGCGCGGAGAATAAACGTTCTGCGTCGGCCCTGGCTTTGAACGGTGAGCATGAAGTCGCCGAGTTGCTATCGACGCGTCTGCTTACAGCGGACTTTTGAAGCTGTTGGCGATAGCCCTCAAGACCTCACCGGCGGGCGCGTCTTCTGAGTAAATGCGGACGGCAACTGTGACCAATTCTCCGCTATCGAGGTTCTTCTGAAAGACGTTGACTCGGTGGTCTCTTGGCACCGAGGTTTTGTAAACCAAGCGAGCCGCGGTGCTGCCCATGAAGAGTGTCTTATTGATCTCCGCGGGCTGACCTGTGAGACCTAAATAGGTGGAAAGAACGACCTCAGAAACCGCGACACCGGCCTCTCTCATCCCGATCACGGCCTCGCTCGGGGTGGTGACCACGACCATCTCCAACTGAGCGTCATCGTATTCCGCCTCGGCAGGCCAAGTGACGGAGTAAGCGTCTGGCCCGAGTTCCACAGGTGGACTAAATTGGACAGGAGAGTCCCAGGTGTAGCCTGGGACAGGAACGCTCTCGGAGAATGCGGGACCCGTGAGAAGACAAATTAGGAGAAGAAGGATTGAGCGATGCATTCGACTTTCGTTCGTGGAGTAGGAGTTTCAGCCTGCTGACCCCTGCTCACCGATAGAACTCTCACTTCAGCGGCCCCGCCATCAGGAGAAGCCCTTGGTAGTCCTCACGAAATCCGAAACTGCGTAGAGCCCCGGCGAGAGAGCTTTGATCGGCGGGCAGACCGTCGACCTCTAGCAGGCGCATGGACTTCCCACGCAGGCCCTGAGCGATATGTTCGAGGCCTCGTAGTGCGGCTTCTAGGTATTCGGGCTCTTCGACCTTGGGGAAGGTGACGATCTTTTTGGCGCCTTTCTCGACGAAAAAGACAGGGTGGCCGTCCACCAAGACGACATGAGTTCCCGCGGCACGACGAGGGCGGCCGGCGTTGTCAGGCCACGGCAGCAGTGCTCCGTAGGGATTGGCGGGGTCGGGGGCGGACAAGACAACCGGTTCCTTGGCAGCATTGAGGTCAACCTCTGAGCGGAGTCGGTCCACGGTCTGGCTCCAGGCGAACTGGGCACCGGACAGGCCCTCGACAAAATAGCCTCGGCGCACCCTTCCGGTCTCTTCCATCGCCCTCAAGGTTTGGTACAGCGGTGTGAAGCCCCCCGGCAGGCCCTCACTGATCACGGCCTCGCGGCTGACCACTCCGTAGCGCTCCATCAGTGTCTGCGTCCAGGCCATCAGTCGTTCGGTGTCACTCGCCTTTTCATAGAGCAGTGACGACACCAGTCCCCAACGTCCCGAGGCGGTCTCCATGGCGCTGCGCCGACGACCTTTGGCAACATGACCCAGCGAGCGGAGCGGGGTGAAGGAGTCGTTGGTGACCAAGCCCCTCCAGACCAGGTCCCAGAGCGCGTTGAGAAGATGGGCTTCCTTGGGAGTGTCCGTGGCCCGCAAGAGGTCGTAAAAGAAACAGGCGCCGCGTTGTTCTAAGGTCGCCATTATCTGTTTAGCGAGTGGCTCGAGATCGTCGGGGACGGTTGGGGGCAGAAGCAGTTGCGAGAGGCGGTCGCGGCGATAGAGCGCGACTTTGCCGTCCTTGGCGCCCAGCGCCGATTGCCCCACCCAAACGAGCATACCCATCTGGCCGAGACGATCTAACTGCTCCGGACGATATTCCCGGATCCGATTGGGTAAGACCGAACGCTCGAGGTCCGAAAAGGAGAGAGCGATGCCTTCTAAGGCCGCTACCGCGTCTTCCAGTCGTTGCTTCCCGCCCACTCCGTGCCAATCTAAGAGAAAGCGACACAGAGCAGCGGCTTCCACGGGGGCCACTTGGTTGCGTAGCTTGGCAAGGGTCCGACGGCGAATGGCACGCAACACTTCGGGCTCGCAAAATTCGCGACCGGAACCGGCGGGCAAAAAGCCGCCCTCCAAGAGGCGGTGGCGAGCCATGAGTTGGCGCAAGGTCGGTTCGACTTGAGCCGGCGTCATTCCGTAGCGAATGGCCAAGGCCCGTAACTCAAAGGGACCGTGGGTGCGCGCGAAGCGTCCGAAAACTTGCTCTAAGGGGCGTTCCACGAACCCCAACAGAGCGGTCGGGAGACCCTTGGGGGGGACGGCACCAAAGGCGTCGCGATAGAGCGCGGCTTCTTCGGTGACCACATAGCGCTCCTCGCCGCCGAGACGCAGGCGCACCACTCTCGCGTCTGCCACCAACTTGTCGGTCCACTCGTCGAGGTCGCCTTGAGAACGCGCCTCTAACTCTGGGAAGCTCAGATCTCCGACGCGCCTCAACAGGTCTACCATCTGCTCCATGGATGTGATCTGTCGCTCCGGCTCCAACGACTGCATCTCAGATTCGAGGGTCTCGATCACCGCCGCGTCCAGGAGGCTTCGCAGTTCCTCCTGGCCGAGCAGTTCGTTGAGTAGGTTGCGGTCTAAGGTGAGAGCCTGGGCTTTTCGCTCGGCTAACGGACTGTCGCCTTGATAGAGATATTCGGCCACGTAAGCAAACGCCAACGACCGGGCGAACGGAGAGGCGTTGTCGGTTTCCACGTCGTGCACCTTGATCTTGCGCTGCTCGATGTCTCGCAGCAAATCGGCCAACGACGGCACGTCAAAAATGTCTTGCAGGCAGCTTCGATAGGTCTCCAAAATGATGGGAAAGTTCGGGAAGCCGCGGGCCACCGCCAGCAGGTTCTGAGCTTTGAGCCTCTGAGCCCACAAAGGCGTTCTCTTGCCTGGACGGCGACGCGGCAACAAGAGAGCACGGGCAGCATTTTCTCGAAAATTGGAGGCGAACACCGCGGAGTTTCCCACCTGAGCCAAAACGAGGTCTTCAATCTCGTCCGAGGGAGGGAGCAGGAGGTCCGTGGAGGGAGGCTCTTCGCCGTCGGCCATGCGCAGCACGATACCGTCATCGGTGTGCATGGTCTGCACCTCAAAGCCCGCTCGCTCGCCCAGTCGGGCCTCGATGGCCAGAGCCCACGGTGCGTGAATGCGAGCCCCGAAGGGAGAAAGGATGCAGACGCGCCAGTCGCCTAGTTCGTCTCGAAAACGCTCCACCACGATCATCTGGTCGGTGGGAAGGACGGTGGTGTAGCGTTTCTGTTCTTCTAGAAAGTTCACTAGGTTCTGACGGGCCAAGCGGTCCAAAGGCGTCTGTTCTTCGAGCCAAGTGCGAGACGCCTCGGGCCCCTTGGCATCGAGTTCGCGCAGATAAGCCCCGATGGCGCGGCCCAGTTCGATGGGTCGCCCCGGCCCCTCACCTCGCCAAAATGGCATCTGACCGGGCTCGCCGGGCGCCGGACTGACGATCACACGGTCTCGGGTGATCTCCTGGATGCGCCAGGTGGAGGCGCCCAAAAGAAAATTCTGGCCTGGACGCATCTCGTGAACCATCTCTTCATCGAGTTCTCCTAGACGAGGGCCCTCGTTGCCGGCATAGACCGCGTACAGACCTCGGTCGGGGATGGTGCCGGCGTTGACCAGGGTCATCATCTTGCTACCGGGCCGGCCGTCTAAAAGGTCCTTTTCCCGGTCCCACGTGATCCGTCCTCGCAGTTCAGCGAAATCCGTGGACGGGAAGCGTCCGCTCAGCATGTCCAAGAGCGAGAAGAGAATCTCGTCGGACAGGCCGGTATAAGAGGCGGTGCGGTGAATCAGGGATCGAAGCGTCCCTACTGAGGTTGTGTCGAGCGACGCGATGGCTACAATCTGCTGAGCCAAAACGTCTAAGGGTTGGCGTGGGATGCGGATCGGTTCGATAGCTCCGACGGCCATGCGGGCGGCCACAACGGCGCACTCCAAGAGGTCGCCGCGATACTTGGGAAACAGCTTTCCGGCGCTGACTTCACCCACTTGATGCCCCGCCCGCCCGACGCGCTGAAGGCCGCGTGCGACCGAACCCGGAGACTCCACCATCACTACCAGATCCACGGCGCCCATGTCGATCCCCAACTCCAAGGAACTGGTGGCGACGATGGCTCGCAGTTGGCCCGACTTGAGATCCTCTTCCATCTGGCGTCGCTTTTCATGGGAGACGGAGCCGTGATGAGCCAAGACCAGTTCTTTTTCGGCCAGTTCGTTGAGCTTTAAGGCAAGGCGTTCACAGAGGCCGCGACTGTTGACGAAAAAGATAACCGAGCGGTGGGCTTCGATCAGTTCCAGAAGCTTCGGATAGATCGACGTCCAGAGACTTCCACGGGTGGGAGCGGGTTTGCTCTCCTTGAAAAGTTGGTCGAGAATGGCGCCCCCCTGATCCGGTTCAGGTTCGGGGGCGGGCGGGTTCTCCATGTCTTCCACCGGTACCACGATCTCGAGGGCGATGTTAGGAGGTTCGAGGGTATCCACCACCTCCACAGGGCGATCGCCGCCCAGATACTTTGCCACCTCGTTGACCGGTCGAACGGTGGCTGAGAGGCCGATGCGCTGAGGTTCGGATTCGGTCAACAAGGCCAAACGCTCCAAAGAGAGCGCTAAGTGGGCGCCCCGCTTGGTGCCGGCCACGGCGTGAATCTCGTCGATGATCACCGTTTCCACGGTGCGGAAATTCTCTCGGTGCCGCGAGCCCAGCATCAGGTAAAGCGACTCCGGCGTGGTCACCAAGATATCTCCTGGGTTTCGGAGTTGGCGCTGGCGCTCTTTCTGGGGAGTGTCGCCGGTGCGGATGGCGACAGTGGGGAAGGTGAGTTTGGTGCCAGAGAGATCGGCGGCCCTGGTGACCCCCGCTAACGGAGCCCTCAAGTTCCTCTCCACATCGTAGACCAAAGCCTTCAACGGCGAGATGTAGATGGTCTTGGTTCCCTTGACCATTTCCGGACGGTTGACCAGTCGATCGATGGTCCATAAGAAGGCGGCCAGTGTTTTGCCACTGCCGGTGGGAGCCAAAAGCAGCGTGTGAGCGCCCGAAGCGATGAGCGGCCAACCCACCGACTGGACCTTGGTGGCGTGTTGGAAATGCGTCTCGAACCAGCGTCTGGTGGTTTCGGAAAAGGGAAGGTCGGTGTGTTGGGTCGTCAATGCTCACTCCTCGTGCGACATCACCCCTGAAAATCCTAATACTTCACTCGATGCCGATCTTCCCACCATTCAACGCTAAAACGGGAAGACGGTTGCGGGCAAAAGATCATTCGACTCACTCTAAGGCGCGGTCACCGGCGCACGACGACCGCGCACATAGACCCCAAAACCGTAATCTTCTAAAGCCGAGTTGTAACCCTCTTTAGGTAAAGTCTCGCCCGGAGCCCAGGAACCGTACATCGGGTTGGGTAGGATGAACCAGATGCGCCCCCAGTAAGCGTGATGGTGATCGGCTTGGGCTTTTCGGGCTTGAAATGCCTGGCGACTGTCGTCGGCCATCTGAACGTAGGGCTCAAAGTCTCCCAGAACGTCGCCGAAATAGGCAATGACGTCATACTCTTTACGAACCATCTGACGTCGCGCTTCTTTTTTACCCTCACCCTTGAGCATCCGTACGCCGTCGGGAGAGTCGGCGCCCAGTTTTTGCGCGCGCAGCAGAGAGGCTCCTCGTTCGGTCTCTTTATCGTTCTCCAGGCGAAGGAGTAGTCTCTTGTCGATGTTCTGAACGTCGATGCCCGCACGTTCCAGCACTTTGATGGTTGCCGCTTCTTGACCGACCGTGCGATTGGAGATGAAGAAAGGAGTGACTCCCAGAGCCTTGGCTTTCGCTAGGAACTCAACAGCACCTGGCATCACGAACTGAGACGTATTAACTCCTTGGAACTCTACCCACAGCGTCCAGAGATCGGGATGGTATTCGGTGTTGGATTTGATGGTGAAGGCTTGAAATCCGCTATTGTCAATGACGGTCTCGTCGAGATCTAAGATGATGGCCACAGGCTTGGCTGAACCGGGCAGGTAGGCTTTCCCGTCGCGCTGCACGAGCAGATCGTCCCATCGCTCGAACTGATCTCCGGCGGCTTGGTAAGCTTGATAAGACAGTGCGCGATATTCAGCGCTGGTCTGTAGCCAAAGCTCAGCGAGGGGCGGGCGCTCGGCCATGACGGATCCCGTCATAAGTCCGAAAAGGGAAAGCCCGATCATGAAACGTTTGAAAGAGTGAGTCATCGACAAAGTAGACCTCCAGATAAAGTTACCAAGCGTTCTGCGCCCAAGGGAAAATCCATTCCCAGGGATACCGCCAAACCATCCCCAAGGCACGCTCGCCCGGGAACCCCGAGAGGTTATGATTGTTAGAGTAAGTGGGTGGAGCGATCCCTTAGAAGAAAGCTCAGATAGGAATGATATATGAATATGAATCTCACACAAGGAAAACTCTTAGCGGCTACTGCTTTCACGGCACTGCTCCTGTCCGGCTCCGCACTCGCTAGTCCAGCGGTGGATTCAGCTATTCAAGAAGGTCCTTTATTGGCTCAGGAAAGTGGCCGAGTCGGAAACTATCAATACATGCGTGACCGACGACGCGGCTACGATCCACGCTACCAGGAGCCAAACACCTACTATCCTGAAGAGACCAGCCGCAATAGAAACACGCCTTACAGCCGTAGGAACGGGCAACTCGACCCCAGAGATCAGAGTGTGCAGAACGGGGTATATCAATACGACTGGGAGCGCCAGGGGTACGACCCTAATTATCAGACCAACAGAAGTCGGTACGATGGTCGGTATAACGCCAACGGAACGTTGAATCCTAATTACGATCCTCGTTATGACAGAAACGGGAACTACGATCCCCGATACGATGCGAACCATAACGAGGATCCGAGGTACAACAGACAGTACGATCCTCGCTACAACAACGGGCAGTACACCAACGGGCAGTATCAGGACCAAGACCGAGCGGTGCAAGTAGGACCCTTTCGTATCAAATACTAGAATCGTGAGTTCTATCGCGAAAAGTCTGAAGGGGAAAGGGGAAACCTGGCGACATACTCAATGGGGCTCACGAACGGTGGGCCCTCCGTTAGGGTGGGTCATTCGTTGGCCCTCCCTAGTTACTGAAAAACGATCTTTAAGGAAATACTCATGCCCACAGCCGCCAGCCCCAATTACGATTTCCCCGACTCCCAGGAGACCACCCTGGGAACTCCGCTACTGCTAGAGGGCAAGGCCTTGAGCGTAGAGACCGCGGAACTAACGCTGCGCATGATCACGGAAACTTGGGATGGTGAGAAGTCCGTTTATTTGGCCGACCCCCATCTGCTGATGGTGCTCGACATTTATGTCGACGAGGATTCAGGGGAGGACGGCGCTCCCGCCCCGTTGCTCAACGTCGCCTTCACCTCTCCCATTTCCAAACCTGAGGAATTCTTTCGATCGGAGTGGACCGAGTCCGAGGCTCAGTTCGACGCGACCTATGGGAGTGGCTCGCCCGCTTTGGAAGACAACCGCCTTATTCTGTCCGGATTGGATGACGGCCAAGTCCAACTGCGCTGGTCGGCTCGTTATGAAGAGGAGGGTCGAAGACTTCCTTTCCTCTTCGACGGTAGAGTTACGTTTAACGGCTTAATGGGAACCGTCAAAAAACCCGCAGACTTTCAGTCCACGTTGGCCAAAGTGGCTCCCGGTTGGGTCGGACTTCGGCCTAAAATCTCCGAGAAAATCGACTTCGACGAATCCCCGGGTGAGAAATGGGTCGACTGCACGATCACTTTAGATTGAGCCCGTCGGCGCTTCCCGTCAATTTCCACGACCCACGCACCGTGTAGATCGGCCCCGCCGGTTTCAAGGTGCTCTCCACCAGATAGAGTTCGCGGACGGGCCACTCGTTCCAACCCTTGCTCCCATTGTAGTTGAGGTCGAAGGGACCACTCGACGTCTTTGAAGGGCGCCGTCGCGCGAGCGTGACGTGAGGGCTGAACTTTTTGCCGTCCGTGATCAGGCCGGCCTGGGTCAAGTCTTTTTTGAGACGGCTTGCCAGGTTAATCAGAGGATCGGATGGGTTGAGCCCCGCCCACAGGATGCGGGGCTCGCGTCGGCCTTTGGGGAAAGTTCCCAGGCCCCGATAGCCGAGCGAGAATGGTTCGCTGCGATTCGCGACGGAGCGTCCGACATCGAACATCGCCTTCATATCGTCTTGGCAGCGAAAGCCCATAAAGGCCAGGGTTAAATGCAGTCGCTCAAGAGCAACCCACCGCCACCGTGGTCGGTCTGAGGCCGGCCAGTTTTGGCCGATTCGCGTCAGCGTGGACTTCACTGCGCCCGGCGGGTAAAGAGCGTAGAAATAGCGATGTTCCAGGTTGGAGTTCCTCAGACTAGTGCTCTGCCAATTTCCAACCCGTATTTTTAGGTTGACGGGGCACTAATGCGGTTTCAAAAGAACCACGGGAATGTCACGGTCGGTTTTCTTTTGATAGTCGTCATAGGACGGCCAGATTTCGGTCATCGCATCCCACAGAGTCGCTCGTCGATCATCTGTCACGGTCTCGGCCACAGCTTCCATTTTAATCTCGGCAACTTGAATGCTCACCTTGGGGTCAGCCTGGAGATTCAGATACCAGGAAGGGTGGTCGGGCGCCCCGCCTTTGGAGGCGATGATCACATATCCCTCGTTCTGCTTGGAGTAAATGAGCGGGGTCGTGCGCTCTTTGCCGGACTTGTTGCCCGTTGTGGTCAGAAG